>CAMDBL010000005.1 GCA_945889015.1 Devosia equisanguinis | reverse complement strand
GGCGAGAGGGCCGGCGTACGGCTCGATCCAGGTGCCGAGCAGCGGCATCGGAATCCCGAGCCCCTTGACGAACACCAGCGAGCAGAATGTGATCAAGAGGACGAGCCCGCCGAGCGCCATCCAATCAAGCTTGAACTCGCGGCTGCCCGCCGCGCTGACCAGCACCAGGGCCGCCAGCGCCACGATCAGCCCGGCACGGTTGACGAGGAAACCGAACGAGGCACATGCCAGCAGCACCAACACCAGCGGCTTGAAGGCGATCCTGGAGATCGGCTCGCCCTTCGAGACAAAGCTGCGGCCGAGCGAGATCAAGCCCAGCACGATCAGCATTCCTGCGAGAACCTTGGGAAAATACCCAGGCCCCATGCGGCCCGCGGTGCCCATGTTGTATGCAGAGCCGATCCAACCTGCCGCCCCGCCGAAAGCGATATAGATGAGCCCTGTCCAAAAGTCCTTTGGGCTCAAAATGCGTGACTGCACGGTCGTCCTCCCCATCCTCGATCCGTCCCGCAGCGCCCTCTCTGTTGGATGGCTGGTGCAGGACACAGGATCCGTACCGACGTAACCCTAGCCATTCCCACGATACGGCGCCATCCCGGAAGTGGCGTGGGATCGCGTGCTGCCCTAAAGCCCTCCAGGATCACCTGAAAGCCGGCCGAAAGAGGAAGGGCGCGGCAATGCCGGCCAATCATTGGTGCGGACGGCGGGACTCGAACCCGCACGCTCTTACGAACTCAGGATTTTAAGTCCTGTGTGTCTACCGGTTCCACCACGTCCGCACGCGGGGCTTTATGCGGGCTTCGATGCGCGCGCGCAACGGCGGCGTTGCCGGGGCTTTCACTCCTGCAGGAGCCGGGCTAGCGCGCAATAGGGCGGCGCCGGCCGGCCAGGGACCGCGGGGCGGGCGACGGCGACCTCGACGGCTGTATGCCCTGGCGTCCCCTGCAGGCGTATCGGCGTGCCATCACCCGAGATCGAGGCGATGCACCAGCCGAGATCGGGCCTGTGCAGGCCGTCGTAGACGCCCCGCCCGGTCAGCTTGAGCACGGCCTCCTTGGCGACCCACAGGCGCAGAAACAGATCCAGCGCGTCGTCACCGGACCTCGCCATCACCGCCGCCGCTTCGCCGGGCGCGAAGTGATCGCTCGCGAGTCGTCCCGGCTCCAGCCTGCCGGACGTGTCCGCGGGCTCGATATCGACGCCGACGGCACCCTCCGGATCGAAACCCGCGAGCAGCAGTCCATCGCGCCAGGAGAACGAAACGCCGAGCTCGGGATAGGGTGGCGCGAGGCGCGGCCGGCCGCTCGGCCGGCGCTCGACCGCGATGTCGAAGCGCCCTGTCGCAGCGATCAGGTCGGCGGTGGCGATGCGATCATGTTCCGGGCGCCTCGGCCCGACTCCCGAGCGCAGCAGGGCGATCGCCGGTCCCAGTCGCAACACCACCATCGCACACGCTCCGACAGCCGGCCGCTGCTCAGGCGACGGACGCCGCCACCTCCGCGGTCTGGACACCGGCACCGCCGGCGATCAGCGCCGCGTCCTGTGCCGTCGCCCGTCGCGCCGGCGCGCCGCTCCAGACGGTGTGCGGCGGAATGTACTCGCCTTTCATCACCACCGTCAGCGGTCCCAGCCGCGCATAGTCGCCGATGACGCTGTCGTAGAGGATGATCGCGGCGGTGCCGACGGTGACCCCCTTGCCGATCTCGATGCGGCCGACCTTCATCACCCGATCCTCGTAGAGGTGCGTCTGCGGGCTCGACTGCATGTTGACGACGGCATGATCACCGATCGTCACGCAATCGAACTCGGTGAGGTCGGCGCTGTTCAGCCAGACACCCTTGCCGATCTTGGTGCCGTACAACCTCAGCATCCAGGGCAGGAACGGCGTGCCGCGCAGGTAGTCGAGCAGCACCTTGCTGGAGAGGCCGCCATAGAGCACGGCCACCGCCTCGGTCCGCATCGCCCACCACGACCACATCGGCTTCATCATCGGGCGATAGATGCCCATCATCGACCATTTCACGAAGATCGAGACCAGACACATGATCGCGGAGGTGACGACGCCGGCGGCCATGAAGATCGCCAACGCCATGCCCCAGTTGCCGGCGTCCATCGGAAATTCCATGATGTCGGCCGTGATGTAGGCGAGCGTGATCAGCACCGCGGTTGGTAGCGAGGTGTGCGCGGCCTCGAACAGCGTGCGCAGCCAGCGCATCTGCGGCGGTGGCTGATAGGTTGCGTCCGCCGTCAGCGAGACGCGCTGCCGGTTGGGCATCGGCATCGCCGGGCTGCCGAACCAGGTCTCCCCCGACTTGACGTGCAGACTTTCCGGCATCCGCGTCTTGACGCCGATCAGCGCGTCGCTGTCGATGGTCGAGCCCTTCGAGATCACGCACAGGTTGCCGAAGAAGCAGCGATCGCCGGTCTTCACGCGGTCCATGATCATCCAGCCACGGCGCAAGTCCTCGTCACCGAAGATCGCCTCGTCACCGAGGAAGTTGTTCTCGCCGAGTTCGATCAGGTCGTAGCGCCCGGCGAAGTTGGAGGAGATCTCCGTGCCGCGACCGACCTTGGTGCCCATCATCCGGTACCAGTTGCGCATGAACACGGTGGCATACAGCGAGTTCAGCGTCTCCAGCATGGTCTCGGTGGCCAGCGACATCACCCACTTGCGGTAGTAGAAGTTGCTGAAGATGGAGTAGCGTCCAGGCTTCACGCGCTCGGGGATGATCATCCAACGCATCGCGATGACGATCGCCATCGACACGAACACCAGCACCAGCGCGGCGGGCCAAGCGTAGACGAACACCCAGCCCCACGGCAGGTAGTGGTCGCGGTCGCCGGAGGTGCTGTCGTCGATGTAGGACAGCACGTAGAACGCCGGGAAGATCGGCAGCAGACCAACCATCATCACTATGTTGTAGGCCATGAAGTAGCACAGGCCCTGCCACGCGCGCTTGAGCGGGCCGGCCTCGGGATGTGCCGGCTGCGCCGCGACGTCCACCTTGCCGATGCAGCGCGGCGGGGCGCCGTCCCAGATCTCGCAGGCACCGACACGGGCGCCTGGCGGGACGCAGGTCAGGTCGCCGATCTCGGCGTTGTCGCCGATGTGGGTGTCGTAGCCGATGACGCAGCCGTTGCCGATAGATACGTCGGCGCCGACGTTGATCACGCCGACATAGACCAGATTGCCGACCACCTCGACGTTGGCGAGCTTGACCTTTGAGCCGAGGCTGGAGCGCGGACCGATCGTCATCAGGTCGATGGCGCCGTCCTCGAACTCGTTGATGATCGCATCCTTTCCGATCCTGGCGCCGAGCGCGCGCAGGTAGAGGCGCATCAGCGGCGTGCCCTGCAGGAACTTGTGCGCGGTCAGATGCACGACGCGCTGCATCATCCAGATGCGGAAATAATACCAGCCCCACAACGGGTAGATGCCCGGCTTCGTGCGGCCGATGACGAGCCATTTCAAGGCCACCACCATGACCTTGGTGCCAAGGTTGAGCATGAGGTAGATGAGGCACAGGATCACGATCTCGAGCCACAAAGGCGTCCCGTCGCGGACCAGATAGATCGAGGCCAGCAGAAGGCCGATCCACTGGGTGGTCACCACCGCGATGATGAACGGCAGCGCGATCGCCTGGCCGAGTCCACACAGGAATCGGCGGCGCAGCGGCACAGGCTCGAAAGAGAGGTCGGCGCGGCCGAGAGGCTCGCTCTTGGCGCGCTGGTCGAGCACGGCACCGACCCGGCGCAACGTCTTCTCGTTGTAAATGTCCTGCAGCGCGATCCCCGACAGATGTGGGATGCGCCTGACCTCCGAGACGAAGCGTGCCGCGATCAGCGAATTGCCACCGAGATCGTTGAAGAAATCCGCGTCGAAGCTCAGCGCCGGCAGGCCCATCACGTCCTTGGCCGCCTTCAGCAGGTGCGCTTCCGTCAGCGAGCGCGGCGGCTCCTGCTCACCGGCGGTCATGGTCGCCGCGATCGGCTCCTCGGCCAGCGACTTGCGGTCGATCTTGCCGGAGGTGAGGCGCGGCAGACTGTCGTGCACGCGCCAGTGTGCCGGCACCATGTAGGGGGGCAACTTGCCACTGATCGAGGATTTCGCGGCGGCGCTGTCGAACGTCTCTCCACCCTTCGCAACCACGTGGGCCACGAGCGCGTCGCCGGCGACACCCTGCGATACGGTGACGACCGCCGACTGCACCCCGGGTTCGTCGGCGATCAGCGTCTCGATTTCGCCGAGCTCGATACGGAAGCCGCGGATCTTGACCTGAGTGTCGATGCGACCGTGGAAGCGGATGAGCCCGTTACCGTCGAGGCTGACGGCATCTCCGCTGCGATAGAGCACAGGGTCGGCGCCGGAGCGGCCGGCAAACGGATTGGCGATGAATTTCTGCGCGGTGAGACCCGGCTGGTTGATATAGCCACCGGCGACACCCGGCCCCCCGATCAACAGTTCTCCGGTCGCGCCCGGCGCCACCAGCCGCAACTCGTCGTCGACCACGTAAGCGGTGTAGTTGGCGATCGGCCGGCCGATGGTCACGGCCTCGCCCGGCACCAAGTCGATCGCGGTCGCGACCACCGTCGTCTCGGTCGGACCATAGGTGTTGACGATCCGCCGGCCGGGCCGCGCCAGCCGCTCGACGAGCGCGGGCGGACAGGCCTCGCCGCCGACGATGATCAGGCGCACACCCGGCACGTCGCGCTCCAGCATCGTCAGCAGCGTCGGCACCGTGTCTATGACAGTGATGCCCTCGGCCTCGAGAAAATCGGCGAGGCGGTCGGTCTGGCGCAGCGTCTCCAGCGTCGCCACTTTCATGGTGGCGCCGACGAGATAGGGAATGAAGATCTCCTCGATCGACAGATCGAAGGCGACGGAGGCCTGCTGCAGCACCACGTCAGTGTCGCAAATTCCGAGCAGCTCGTTGCCCGCGCGCAGGTAGTGGCAGACGTTGCGCTGCGAGATGACGATGCCCTTGGGCTTGCCCGTGGTGCCCGAAGTGTAGATCGCATAGGCCGGATCGCCCGGCCCGGCCGTGTCGCGGGGCGCCGCGCCGACGGGACCGGTCAGACACTGCTCCAGCGGCAGCACCTCGACCCCGACGCCGGTGGCGCGGCCAGCCATCGCGTCGTGGGTGAGCAAAACCCGCGCTCCGCAGTCCCCGAGGCTGACCGAGACGCGGTCGGCGGGAATGTCGGCGTCGAAGGGAATGAAGGCTGCGCCGGTCTTGACGATCCCCAGCAATCCGACATGAAGGTCGATGGAGCGGCGAAACCAGAGCCCGACGAATTCGCCGCGGCCGATACCGCGGGCGGCGAGTGCCGCGGCGACGAGGTCCGAGCGCCGATCGAGCTCACGGTAGCTGAGCGCCTCGTCGCTGCCGATCAGCGAAAGGGCAACCTTGTCCGGCGTCCGCGCGACCGTTGCGCGGAACAGTGCAGAAAGCGTCTCGTCGCGGATCAGATCCGGGCGCGTTTCGCCCAGCAGGATCGCCTGCGCCGTGTCGCTGGTCGCGGTGGTCATTGCGTCCGGTCTCGCGTGGCATCACATGGATGTGGCCACCGCGGGCCACGACCTCGAAGTGGTCAAGATACCGTCGGTGGCGCGGCGATCGAAACTCGACTGCGGGCAGACTCACCAACCCCGACGCACTGACACATCCGTATGGCAGCTACAAGATTGCGGGCTCCTGCGATCAAAAATCGGCTCAAGGCCTGTGGCCCGCCGGAACCAGCATTCGCTCGGTCGTCCCGCGTCTAGGCGCCGGCTGACCGGCACGGGCGCCGCCACGCCGATTGCGACCCGGGGTCACACCCGCCGTCTCCCCGCCTGCGACCGGCCCGGGCTCCACGATACCGTCCAGCACCTTCTCGACATCGACGTCGGGAACCTCGGCGATACCGATATCGACTTGCGGGTTCTGCAACTGGGCGAGCGTCCAGCCCATCGGCTCGCCATAAGTGCGCGTCAGCTGGTTGCGCAGCCGGGCCTGGGCCTTGTACCAGGCACGTTTCTCGGCGCCGTCCGGGCAGGTTCTCAGCTCCTCGACCGTTGTCGCGCCCCACCTCAGCTCGACGCAGTGATACGGATCGAACGACATGTGGAACAGCCGCCGCATGGCCTCGGTGAAACCGAACGAGCGACTGATCCCGCCTGTCTGAACGTAGGTGATCGTGCAGGCACTGGCTTCCTTGTCGTAGACGTGCCGCAGCTCGGCCCTGAGATCCTTGCCCGAATAGTCCAGCAGCGTGTTGTCTTGGCCGCTCATCAGGATGAACCGCAGCACCTCGTCGCGCAATTCCTCGAACGAGGTCTTGAGCCGGGCGTCCCGGGAGGGCGTGGAATAGATCTCCCAGTCGCCGGTAGTGGAGTAGATGTTCGGTGGCAACTTCGACGGCTGCGGCTTGCGCGGATAGCCGGCTTTGACCGCGAGATCGACGGCCTCCACCCGCTCCTTGAGATCGTCGCACAACGAGCGGATGCGGGTCCGCGTCTCCTCCAGCGGCTTGTACTTGAAGTCCGGTCCCGCGAGGCTGAGGCGCAGGTAGTCGTAGTAGTCAGCCTCGCTGCCGCTCGACACCGGAAACTTGCCGTCGCTCCAAACCCGAGAACGCGGCGTCGCGGTGCCGTAATATTGCTCGTCCGACCAGTCGGCGAGGGAGCTGTCCGAGCTGAGTTCGATCCGCCCGCCGACGAGCTGACCGTCACCACCGCGCTTGGCCCCGACCAGCCTCTGCGGACGCCAGCGCTTGAACCCGGCGCCCATCTCGGGCAGCGCGCGGGCAAAATCCCGCCCGTAGATGCCCCGCGTCAGCGAGTTGTCGGGGTGAGCGTCGATGTAATGGATGAGACCGTCGTCCGACACCTTGTAGACCACCGCGACGTGCCCGTCGGGATCGAAGATGACGGTGCCCGCTCGGATGCTCTCACGGGTGAGCTTCACCGGATAATAATCGGGCAGCAGCTTGCCGGCATAGGCCGGCGGCACGCGGAAATGCTCGGTCGAGACATACTGACCGATCACTGGCAAGGCCCGGCGGCCATCGGGACCTGGGCCTACGATGTCGAAGCGTTCGGTGATCTGGTTGCCGGTGATGCCGTTCTTATTGCCGGTGGCACGTGGATGCGCGCCGTACTTGATGGAAAACGAGAACGGCAGACCGTTCTTCCAGGCGAAGTAGCCGCGCAAGAAGCCCGGCAGATCGGCGCAATCGGCGCGGAACTCGGTGTAGGGCGGGTTGGTCGCGTGATAGTTCGGATTGGATGCGGACGAGGTGATGCACTCATGCACCGTCTTGCATTCGCTCTCGCCAATCGCGGTGATGAACGCCTCGAAGCCTCGCGTATCCTCCTCCGACCATTCAGCCTTCAGGATACGCCACTGCCATTGGCCCTTGCCAGGCGGCAGATCGGGCCGCACCCACACGTTTTCCTTCTTGGCGCCGGCGGCCGCGTCCTGATCGTCCTCCGTATCATCGGCTCTGGCGCCTCGCGCAGTTCGCGTTGGCTTGCCGGTGGGTGAGCGCGCCTTCGCACCGGGCTCGGCGGCGTCCAAGGGCGGCTTGCTCTGCAAGCTACGGAAAATATCCTGCGCCCAATCGGATTGGGCACGCACGGGGAGCACCGCTGCGAGAAGCGCCGCCAGAGCAATGCCCATTCTTCGCATGTCGCCACTCCCCGAATCAGGCGGCTCGACCGGAAATCATAACGATGCGGAACGTACTCCGGTGCTCACCGGCGGTCCACCGCCTGCCGTCCGGAGACAGACCACCGTGGCCATTCTACCACAAACCGTGGTTATCCACCGTTCTGCACACGCAGCAACAGTGACCTGCTGGACAAAAGTGACAGCGTTGTCCAGCGGCCTCACGTCCCTGCCGCCGTCAGCGTCCTGCGGACGGCATCGCGCCAAGCGGCGATCTTGCGTGTGCGCAGGTCCGGCCTCATCCCCGGAGTGAAACGGCGCTCGATCCGCCAGCGGGCCGAGAAATCCTCGGGCACGGGATAGAGTCCCGCCTGCAGTCCAGCGAGATAACCCGCCCCCAGCGCTGTCGTCTCGAGCATCTTCGGCCGGTCGATCGGGGCATCGACGATGTCGGCGAGCCGCTGCATGGTCCAGTCCGAGGCCACCATGCCGCCGTCGACGCGCAACACGGCCTGCCCCATGCCCGGCCAATCCCCGCGCATGGACGCGATCAGATCCTCGGTCTGAAAGCAAACGCTCTCCAGCGCCGCCCGCACCAGTTCGTTGCGGCCCGTGCCGCGCGTCAGCCCGTAGATCGCGCCGCGCGCCTCCGCATCCCAATGCGGTGCGCCGAGGCCAGTGAAGGCCGGCACCAGCACCACGTCCTGCGCCTCGTCGGAGGCGGCCGCCATCGCGCCCGTCTCGGCCGCGCTGGCAACGATCTGCAGGCCGTCGCGCAGCCATTGCACGGCGGCGCCGGCGACGAAGATCGAGCCCTCGAGCGCGTAGGTCGTCCTGCCGGCCAAGCGGTAGCCGATGGTGGTCAGCAGCCGGTGCTTGGAGGCGACCGGGGTGTCGCCGGTGTTGAGCACGGCGAAACATCCCGTGCCGTAGGTCGACTTCATCATGCCCGGCGCAAAGCAGGCCTGGCCGACGAGGGCCGCCTGCTGATCGCCGGCGATGCCCCGGATCGGGATCGCCGCACCCAGCAACTCGGGCAGCGATCGGCCATACTCGGAGGCGCAGTCGCGGACTTCAGGCAGCAGCGCGCGCGGCACGCGGAACAAGTGGCACAGGCCGTCGCTCCAGGTGTTGGCGCGGATATCGTAGAGCAGGGTGCGCGAGGCGTTGGTGGCGTCGGTGGCGTGCACCTTGCCCCCCGTGAGGCGCCACAACAGGTAGGTGTCGACCGTGCCGAAGGCGAGTTCACCCCGTTCCGCCCGCTGGCGCGTGCCCGGCACGGCGTCTAGCATCCAGGCAATCTTGGTGGCGGAGAAATAGGGGTCGAGAAGCAGGCCGGTGCGCGCGGAGACGGCGGCCTCGTGCCCCTCCGCCTTCAACCTCGCGCAGACCTCAGCGGTCCGGCGGTCCTGCCAGACGATGGCGCGATGGATCGGCTGGCCGGTCCCGCGATCCCAGACCAGCGTCGTCTCGCGCTGGTTGGTGATGCCGATACCCGCGATCTCGGCAGCGCCTAGCCCAGCGTCGGCAAGAGCTGCCCGCGCCGTCGCCAACACCGTCCGCCAAATGTCGTCGGGATCGTGCTCCACCCAGCCCGGCTGCGGATAGTGCTGCTGGAACTCCTGCTGGGCGCTGGCGACGACGTTCAGCTCAGCGTCGAACACCAGCGCGCGCGAGGAGGTGGTGCCCTGGTCGATGGCGAGGATGTGCGAGGCCATGCCGGTCGCCGTCCTCAGCTGCGGTAATCGGCGTTGATCGAGACGTAGTCGTGGGTCAGGTCGCAGGTCCACACCGTCGCCTTGCCCGCTCCGACTCCGACATCGACGCGGATGACGATGTCGCGGCCTTTCATGTATTCCGCGACCGTCTTCTCCACATACTCGGCCGCGCGCTCGCCGTTGCGCGCGACGATGTGATCACCAAACCAGATCGAGAGCCTGTCGCGATCGGCCGCCTCACCCGATTTGCCGACCGCCATGACGACGCGGCCCCAGTTCGGATCCTCGCCCGCGATCGCGGTCTTCAGGATCGGCGAGTTGGCGCAGGCGAGCGCGATCCGCCGGGCGGCGGCCCAGTCCTCGGCACCGGCCACCTCGAAGGTGACGAACTTGGAAAGCCCCTCGCCGTCCTTCGCGATCTGGATGGCGAGCTCGCGCATCATGTCATGCAGCGCCGCCTCGAATCCGGCGAGTCTCGGATCGGCCGCGTCAGTCACCGGCGCCTGCCCGCGCTTGGCCGCCGTACCCGTCGCGAACAGCAGGCAGGTGTCGCTGGTCGAGGTGTCGCCGTCGACCGTCATGCAGTTGAACGTGGTCTTTGTGTGGGCGGAGACCAGCCGTTGCAGCACGGGCTGAGCGATGGCGGCATCCGTGAACATGAAGCACAGCATCGTCGCCATGTCCGGCGCGATCATGCCGGCGCCCTTGCAGAAGCCGTTGATCGTCACCTTGGTCGCGCCGATCTCGACCGTCCGCGTGACGAGCTTGGGATAGGTGTCGGTGGTCATGATGGCGCGCGCCGCAGGCTCGAACATGTCGGGCTTGGCGTCCTTGGCCATGCCGGTGAGCAGCGGCGCGAACTTGCCCGCGTCCATCGGCTCGCCGATCACCCCGGTCGAGGCGACGTAGACGTCGGCGGGGCGGCAGTCCGCGGCGGTCGCGGCGGCGCTCACCGTAGTCTCGACGGCCTGGCGGCCCTTGGCACCGGTGAAAGCGTTGGAGTTGCCCGAGTTGACGACGAGGATGCGGGCGGTGCCGCCGGCAGAAAGGCTCGCCGCGCAATGGTCGACCGGCGCCGAGCGGGTCTTCGACTGGGTCAGCACGCCGGCCGCGACGGTGCCTGGCGCCATCACGGCCACCATCAGGTCGGTGCGGTTCTTGTACTTGATGCCGGCCTCGGCGGTAGCGAACGTTACACCGTCGATGGCGGGGAGCCGCGCCAGCTTGGCGGGAGCGAACGGGGACTTGTGCGCGGAGCTGGCCATGGCGTCGGTCTCGCTTGCGAAAGGTTCGAGGGGGAGCCGGCCGCCGACAGCTGCGGTGCCAGCGTTTCCGGTTTCTCCTTTACAGCGATCCGCCGCGCGTCGCCACCGTCGCCCCGGTGGGCAGCAATGCCCGATGCACCGTTTGAGGGTGCCGGCCCGAGATGCTATCGCAGATCGATCCGGCAACGACAGGAGAGGGTGATGCGCGCAGTCTGGTACGAGCGGAACGGCGCCGCACGCGACGTGCTGGTGGTCGGCGAGATGCCCGATCCCGAGCCCGGCCTCGGCGAGGTGCGGGTGCGGCTCAAGGCATCGGGCGTCAACCCCGCCGACACCTATTGGCGGGCCGGGACCAACGCCGCGATCGCCCATCCGCGCGTCATTCCCAACAGCGACGGCGCTGGCCTCGTCGACAAGGTCGGCCCCGGCGTGTCGGCCGCGCTCGTCGGTAAGCGGGTCTGGCTCTACAACGGCCAGCGCGGCGGGCGCGCGTTCGGCACCGCGGCGGAGTACATCACGCTGTCGGCCGACCTCGTCACCGTGTTGCCCGACGGCGTCTCGTTCGCGGAAGGGGCGACGCTCGGCATTCCCTGCATGACCGCGCATTGCTGCTTGCTCGCGGCTGGCCCCGTGCAGGGCCGCACGGTGCTGGTGACGGGCGGCGCGGGCGCGGTCGGCCACTATGCGGTGCAGCTCGCCAAATGGGCCGGCGCCCGCGTCATCGCGACCGTCAGCTCGGAGGACAAGGCCGAGAAGGCGAGGGCCGGCGGCGCCGACGCGGTGATCGACTACAAGCGAGAGGATGTCGCCGTCCGGGTCATGGCGATCACCGACGGGGCCGGCGTCGATCATGCCGTCGAGGTCGATGCGGGGGGAAACCTCGCCGCCACGCTGGCATGCGTGCGCGACAATGGCTCGATCGCGGCCTACGCCTCGGCCGGGGCGCGCGAGCCGACGGTGCCGATCTACGCCCTGATCCGTCGCAACTTGACCTTCCAGGGCGTCTATCTGGCGACCCACCCGCACGCCGCCCGCAAGCGCGCACAGACCGACATCACGGCGTGGCTGACCTCGGGCCGCCGCATGCTGCCAGTCGCGGCCCGCTTCACGCTCGAGGAGACGGCCGCCGCACACGAGCTGGTCGAGCAGGGCGGCAAGGCCGGAACGGTGGTGGTGGAGCCGTGAGCCGCGCCCATCCACCGCCGCGCACTAGCCGCCGGTCTGGAACACCGCGACGAGATAGGCCGCGTAGATCCCGAGCAATATCCCTCCCCGCCAGCGATCGATGACGCCGCTCTTGGGCGGATAGGTCATGGCCACGGCGGCAAGGCCCAGCAACAGAGCCGGTGCCGCCGTTCGAAACGGCACCTCGATCGGCGCGATGGACGCTGCCACGCCGACGATGAACAGGCCGTTGAAGATGTTGCTGCCGAGGATGGTGCCGAGCCCGACCTCGTCGTGTCCGCGCATGCGGGAGATGATCGCGGTCGCCAGCTCGGGTACCGAGGTTCCGACCGCGACGATGGTTGCTCCGATGACGAACTCGCTGAGGCCGTAAGTTTTCGCGATCCCCGTCGCGCCGAAGACGATGAGCTTCCCCGCCGCGATCAACAAGGCGAGCCCCAGCCCTCCATCGATCATGGCGCGCATGGAAGTGGTGTCGCCCAGGACCTCGGCGGCCGAGGAGCGTTCCTTGCGCACCTCGTGGATGACGGCCAGCAGCCAAGCCCCGAAACCACCCAACATAACCACGGCATCGAGCCGGGACAGGCGTCCGTCGATCAGCAACACCGCAAGAATGACGGGAACGATCAGGGCGACGGGAAAATCGCGGCGCAGACTGCCGCGCGAGGCTTGGATGGGTGCGATCAACAGGGCGACGGCCAGGATGACGGCGACGTTGACGACGTTACTGCCGAGCGCATCACCGAGTGAGATTTCGGGGGTTCCGTCGAGGGCCGAGCTGATCGCGACGGTGAGCTCGGGGCTCGACGTCGCGAACGCCGCGACGGTTGCGGCGATGACGCCGGGCGAGATGCGCGCGGCGCGGGCGAGGCCGACGGTGCCTTTGACGAACAGCTCACCGCCACTGCCCGCGCACGCCAGCCCCAGCAACAAGGCCACATAAACGTCCATAATCCCCCCACCGCTCCAAATCAGACTTCACTGTAGACGGGACGACGACGGCCGGCCATGCGCTGGCAAGGTCAGCCGAAGCAGGTCCGAAAGAGGTTGTTGGATCACACCCGCCGCCCCACCAGCAGCGTGATGGTGATCTGGCCGCCCTCCAGCATCGCGATCATGTTTTGGGACTTCTGCTTCATCGTCGTCCCCTGCAGCAAGTGCATGCCGAGCACCGGGGGACCGGCCGTGGAGAGCGCCGCCACGCGGGAGCGGTGATGCTCCATCGCCACGGCGCGGCGATCCTCCTCCGTCACGATCTGAAAACCCGCAGCCTCGACGAGCCGGCGCGTCTCCGTCGGCGTCACCAGGAAGCTCGTCGCCGCCGTCTCGGCCCACGGCACGGGATAGCGCAGGCCCTCCGTCGGCCCCTTGGTGATGTCGTAGACGGCGAGGACGCCACCGGGCTTCAGCACGCGGTAGGCCTCCGCGTACATTCGGTCGCGATCTTCGATATTCATGGCGACGTGGAAGGTGACAGCCGCGTCGAAATGCCGATCCGGCCATGGCAGGTCGAGCGCGCTGCCGGTGACCATCTCCATGCGATCGGCGAGCCCCGTGCGCTCGTTCAGCGCGCGTGCGATCTCGATATATTCCGGTGTCAGATCGATCCCGGCGACCCGGCATCCGCACGCCTTTGCGAGATAGCGCGCGACACCACCGAGCCCGCAGCCGATGTCGAGCACGGCCATGTCAGGCGTCAGGCCGAGCGTGGCGATCACGTAAGCGGTCGCCGCCCGACCGCCGACGTGGAACTCGTCGATGGCCGAGAGCGCCTTGGGATCGATAGGCCCCGCACCGCACGCCTCGTCGACGGCACGGATCACCCGTTCGACCAACCCGGGAGTGCCATAATGGCTGATGACGGAGGTTTCTGCGGCTGGCGGCATGAGGACGTCTCCGAGGCATCACCGGGCTCGTCGGACCTCGGGGCAAGGGTGCCCTCGCTCCGACCTACGACAGCGTTTCAGACGGCCACCCACGGATTTCAACCCAGTCGCGGCAGCAGGCGCACGGCGTTGTCGCGCTCGATGGCACGGAGGTCGGCGGCCGAGAAGTCGCAGCCGAGCAGCTCGTTCAGCACCGGCAGGCTCGGACCGGCGGAGGGGAAATCGGTGCCATACAGAACCTGGCTCACCGCCACGATCTGCGTCAGGCACGACAGCGTCGGCTTTGAGCTGGCGCCGGCGATGTCGTAGTAGAAGCGCTTCATCTCGTGGATCGCGCCCTTCGGCAGCCGCGTCTCGCGCTCCTTCAGGGAGCGGAGCAGCGACTCGATGCGTCCGGCGAGGAACGGCGCGGTGCCGCCGGCATGGCTCCAAATGAACGTGATGTCGGGATAGCGCACGGCCTGGCCCGAGAACAGGATGCCGAGCATCGCCCTCGTCGTATCAGTGCCGTACTCCAGAATGCTCGGCTGCACGTCCGGGATCAGGTTCTTGCAGCAGTCGGCCAGCGTCGGGTGCACGTGCACGATCGCCTTGCGGCGGTTGAGTTCGGCCATCACCGGCTCGAACTTCGCGTTGCCGAGCCAGATGTCGCCGTAGCTGGTGAACAGGTGCATGCCGTCGGCTTTCAGCACGTCGTAGGCGTACTCGATCTCGCGCAGCGCGGCGTCCGGGTCGGGCATCGGCAGGGCAGCGAACAATCCGAAGCGGTCGGGATGCTTCTGGACGAGGGCGGCGCCGTACTCGTTGCAGGCGCGCGAGATCCGCGTCGTCACCGCCGCGTCGCCGAACCACAGGCCGGGGTTGGTGATGGAGAGAACCGACGAGGCGACGCCGGTCTTGTCCATGTCCTCGAGCGAGCGCTCCAGCGTCCAGTCGGCGGCATTCTTGTTGAGGAGGTCACGTCCACGCACCTCGGCGAGCCAGGCCGGTGGCGCGAAATGATGATGCACGTCGATGCGATGCGGCGCGGCCATGGGTTCCCTCCGGTCGGATCTTGCTTCTTCGACCGGTAGGACCGTGCGCGGGCAGCGTCAAGAGCCGCGCGGGGTCAGCGTCCCAAGGTCATCACGGCTGAAGCGCCGTTGGTGCCGTTGAGCGCCGCGGTGATGCGGCTGCCGCGTTTGGTGAGGCGCACGCTGCCGGAGACGTCGTACTCCGCATTGTAGAACCGGCCGGCATAGGTCGAGCCCGCCACGAGCCGAATGCTGCCGGTCTGCGAGGCCTTCGCTGAGGGCGTGGCGCAGGTGGCGGTCATGGCGTAGCTGGAGCGCGACTGCTTGCGGAACGTCACCCGGCAGCGCGCGCGCTCCGTATCTCCGGACGGCAGCACCACGCGACCGCTGCCGCTCCAGCTCCCCTCGAGCCCCGACGCGCGTTGGGCACTCGCAGGCGTGCCGGCGAGGCAGGCCGCGGCGATGATCGTGAGAGAGGCCAGGGCGGGAAGGAAAAGCCGAGTGGCTCTGCGCGTCATGTCTGTATCCTCACTCATGATCTCGCCCGTGAACGGTGTCCTAACCTGGGCGATTCTCCGACCGGCCACCAGCGCCGGCGTCTGCCGCTAAACCAGCACCGTGCACGGCCGGTTCCTCCGAGCCCTGCGCGGCGCACGCCTCACCCCTGCCCGCCGGGCGTTCGGGTCACTTGGCCGTTGACCGGGTCACCGGCCTCGCCGACTGTAACCACAACAAACTTGCGGGAGCATGACGTGAGCGGGCGACGGGGCAAGGCATGAACACGACCGGGCCCACACCCCTGGCACACCCGCCGGCGGCGGAGCGCGAGCGGCGTATCACCGTCGTCGGCGCGCTCGTCGCCATGCTGCTCGCCGCCATCGACCAGGCCAGCATCGCACCAGCCATCACCATCATCGGCGCCGACCTCGGCAACACCGCGTTCCTGTCGTGGGTGGTGTCGGCCTACTTCGTCACCGCCACCGCCGTCACCACACTCTACGGCAAGATCGCCGACCTGAAGGGACGCCGCTTCACGCTGTATGCGGGGATCGGCACGTTCCTGCTCGGATCGGTGGTCTCGGCGACCGCACCCGACCTCGCCACGCTGATCGCCGGCCGCGCCATCCAGGGCCTCGGCGGCGGCGGTCTGCTGGTGCTCGCCCAGACCATCATCGGCGACGTGGTGCCGCCGGCCGAGCGCGGCCGCTACGTCGCCTACATCTCGGGTGCATGGGCGTTCGCCAGCGTCGCCGGTCCCGTCTCCGGCGGCTTCATCGCCGAACATGTGCACTGGCGCGCGATCTTCCTCGTCAACCTGCCGCTGGGCCTCGCCGCACTGCTGATCTGCAACGGCCCGCTGAAGCGGCTGAAATGGCAACGGCGCGAGCACAGCCTCGATCTCGCGGGCGCGGCGCTCGTGGTGACGACGACGGTGCTGCTGATGCTGGCCCTGACCTGGGGCGGACCGCGCACCGGCTGGACCTCGCCCGAGACGCTGGGACTGCTGGCGGCGGCGGTACTCGCGGGGGCAGTGTTCGTCGCGCGGCTGCTGCGCGCGGCCGAGCCGCTGATCCCGCTGCCGATCCTTCGCGACCGCACCGTCGCCGCCGCGACCGCCGGCTCATTCTTCGTGATGGCCTCCTACACCGGCCTCACCGTGTTCCTGCCGATCTACCTGCACCTCGTGCAGGGCCTGTCGATCTCGCTTGCCGGCCTCGCGCTGATCGCGTTCATGACCGGCGCGGTGCTGGGCTCGCTGATCGTCGGCCGGCGCGGAACCAGCATCCGGAACTATCGAATCAGCGCAGTCGTCGGCCTCGCCGCGGCCGCGGGCTGCCTCGCGATCATGGCGGCGACCGGCGGACGCGTGCCGCTGGCGGTGGCCGAGTTGCTGATGCTGGTGATCGGCGCGGGCCTCGGCGCAAATTTTCCGATCACCACCGTCGCGGTGCAGAATGCCGTCGACGTGCGCGATCTCGGTGCTGCGACCGGCCTGCTGCAGTTCCTGCGCTCGCTCGGTAGCGCCATCGGCATCGCCACGCTGGGTGCAGCGGCGGCCGTATCCGGCATCGCCGCCAACCTGGGCATGCGTGGGGCGGCAGCGACTGGCATCCCGGCTGCTACCCGCGACACCATCGGTTTCGGCCCGATCTTCGCGCTCGCCGCGGTCGGCGCCCTCATCGGCCTCGCCTGCCTGATGCTGATCGAGGACAAGCCCTTGAGGGGGCGGGGCGGCTAGGCCTCCGCCACCACCTTGTTCCTGAGTGTGCCGATGCCGGTGATGTCGATCTCACAGACGTCGCCGACGGTCATGTTGACGGGGACGAGATCGGTGCCGAGCCACATCACGTCGCCGGGCACGATGGTGCAGTATCTCGACACCTCGGCGATGAAGGTCGGAGCGTCGAAGATCATGTTGTTGGTCTTGAACTCGTCCACGACTTTGCCGTTGAGCCGGATCGTCGTGACCATCGCGTCGAGATTGACGTCGGTCTCGATCCACGGCCCCATCGGCTTGAACGTGTCGGCGTTCTTGGAGCGGTACATGGTGCGGTCGGACTTCTGCCAATCGCGCTCGGAGACGTCGTTGCCGATGGTCCAGCCGAACACGTGGTCGAGCGCGTTCTCCTTGGTCGCGTTGCGGCAGCGCTTGCCGAACACGGCGACGAGCTCGCCCTCGTACTGGAAGTTGGGACCGCTCTCCCTCGGCTTGACGATCGGCTCGTCGTGGGCGCACAGCGCGTTGTTGGCGCGATAGCCGATCTCGGCGCGCTTGGGATAGTCGGGCTCGGCGCCGCGCTTGGCCGCCATCAACCGGACGTGCTCGGCATAATTGATGCCGGCACAGAAGAACGTGCCGGGCACGGTCGGGATCAGCAGCTTGGATTTGGCGAGCGCGTAGGTCGCGGTCGTGGTCGTGTGCTCGCCCCAAGGCAGGCCGTCGACCGCGGTGATCCGGTCGCCCTCGACGATCCCGTAGGAGGGACGTCCGTCACGCTCGAAGCGGCACCATTTCACGGCCTGTCCTCCTGGTGGAGATTCCCTCCCCCATGTGGGGAGGGGGTAGGGGTGGGGATAAACAAACGATAAGCCTGTTGTTGGCCCTCACCCCACCCCTAACCCCTCCCCGTCAAGGGGAGGGGGATCGAACTTCCCTAGACCTCGTCGAGCGCGAACAGGCCATGGGTCTTGAAGCGGGCGCGCGTGGCGGGGTTGCCGAGCCAGGCGATCAGTTCCTTGGTGGCAGCCGGATTGGGAGCCTTCGCGCCCAGC
This sequence comes from Devosia equisanguinis, assembly GCA_945889015.1. GTDB lineage: Bacteria > Pseudomonadota > Alphaproteobacteria > Rhizobiales > Hyphomicrobiaceae > CAMDBL01. The sequence goes on along the minus strand of CAMDBL010000005.1, from coordinate 36,729 downwards.
GCCACCGAGAACGTGGAGATGGCCTGCACCTCCATCGGGATGCCGCCGACGACGTCGACGCCCTTGACCAGCTTGTGCTCGCAGAACTGCTGGAGGGCGAGATCGGCCTCGCCGCTGACGAGATACTGCGCGACCGGAATGCCGACGCCGAACTTGGTCTTGGCGTTGATCTCCTCGGTCATGCCCCACTGCGCCAATAACTTGGCGACATGCAGACCGCTCGGCGCCTGGGTGGCGGGATCAGTGTAGGTGACGCGCTTGGCCGCGCGCAGCGCCGCTTTCACGTCCTCGACCGTGTCGAGCTTGGGATGCGGGGCGCCGGCCTTCACCGCGACGCCGACGATGGACTTGCACACATCGACGCGCGTGCCGGCCACCGCATGGCCTTCCTTGGTCAGCGTGTCGATCGCGTCGGGAATGCCGATCAGCATGTCGAACGACTCACCCGCGCGGCAGCGCTCGAGCAGCGGGCCGGTCGGGCCCCACACCGCCTCGATGTCGGCGCCGGTCTTTTCCTTGAACGCGGGCTCGTGCTCGCCGATCAGGCCCTTGAGCGCGATCGTGCCGATGATCCTGACGACGGCCATGACTTCCTCCGTTATCGTTCTTGTTCGATTGAGGTTGGGCGGAAGCAACACGCGGCAGCCCCTCGCCCTCGAGTGATGTTTCGAACCTTACGCCAGGACGAGGGGTCTGACCCCGTCGGCCAACATCAGTCCTTCTTTACCGGTGGACCGGGATTGCGGCGCTCGACGAAGATTTTGCTCACAACCGCGAACACTAATTCGCCGTTCTGGTTGTGGCCCTCGTTGTCGGCGACGACGAGACCGAGCGTCGGGCGTGACTTGCTCTCGATCTTCTCCTTGACCCGCTGCGTATAGCGGATGGTGTCGCCGACGAGAACCGGCTTCAGCCAGCGGATCTTCTCGAAGCCGGGCGAGGGCCCCCACTTCGCGAGCTTGCCGCCGCGATAGGTTATCTGGCTGTTGATGCGATTGCGGTGGTCGATGTTGTGACGCAACCACATCGCCGCGGTGTGCCAGCCCGACGCGCACAAGCCACCGAACAGCGATTTCTTCGCCGCCTCCTCGTCCAGATGGAACGGCTGGGGATCCCATTTGCCGGCAAAGGCCAGGATGTCCTCGCGGGTGAACGTGGTCTGGCCGAGTTCGACCGTCATGCCGAGCGGCACGTCCTCGAAATAGTTGCTCATGCCCGTTCTCCAGCAACCGGGGCTCCGGGATGGCGCCGGCGCATGAACTGGTGCGCCTCCCAGGCCAGCACCTGCTCGCCACGGCTGTTCCACAGCTCGAGCACCATGTGCATGGTGCCGACGTCGGGCTTGGAGTTGAGCGCGCGCTTGGCCTTGCAGGTCGCCTTGCCCATCAGCTCGTCGCCGATGAACACCGGCTTCATGAAGCGGACCTCCTCGACGCCGCCGGCGCCGAGACTCGCGGATTTGTTCAGCATCACGTCGACGTACTGACGCATCAAGATGCAGCAGGAATGCCAGCCCGACGAGAACAGCTTGCCGAACATCGAATGTGCCGCCGCCTCCTCGTCGACATGGTGAGGCTGGGGATCGTAGGTGCGGCCAAACGCGAGCAACTCGTCGCGGGTCATCGTCGAGGTGCCGAGGTCCATCGTGTCCCCCGGATTGATGTCCTCCCAGTACCACAGGCCATCGGGGGCCGTCGGCGGTGTGATCATTGCGCTGCCTCGGAAATGACTGCGGGAGCCGGGTGCGCGGCGCACGACCAGCCGAGGCGGGAGATAAGAGGATGCGCGGCCAGCCGTCAACGACCGCGCGTGCATGGGAGCCGGGCGGGGGCACCAAAGGGGTCAGACCCCTCGCCCCGCCGCTACAGAGAACTGAGAGGTGTAGGCGAGGGGGCTGACCCCAGCGCGACCTGCCTCAGAACCACTGCGGCTGCCAGGCGTGCAGCAGCGTCATCACCAGGTTGGGCGCGATCAGGTAGGCGATGCCGACCGCGAGCACCAGCGCCACCACCAGTATCGCGGCCGAAGCGTTCAGCGGCACCCGGTAGCTGAGGCCGGTGCCGGGAATGCCGAGCGTCATCGAACGCGTCTTGGTGCCCAGGTTGACCGTTGCCCCGTGACCGCCGAGGCTGGTCGACACACCGGTTTTCGACATGTTGAACTTGACGCCCGGGAGGACGCCGATCGACTTGCGGAAGCGAACGCCTTTGAGGAAGGCCATGGCAAACGTCCTTGTCGTATGCGGATGAAAGCGGACGCAACGCCACTGGAACACGTGAGAAGTGAGAAGTCAGAAGCAACGTCAGTCTTCCGACTTCTGAATCAGCTGCCCAACCCCAACAAGCTACCGAAGCGGCGGATCTTGTCCTTGACCTGCCCGACGGGCGTGTTGAGCTCTGTGATGCGCTCATGCGCGGTGTCGCGGGTGACGAGCTTCGTGTACTTGTCGCGATTGACCGTATCGGCCTTGACGAAGCTCACGCGCTCCTCGGGCGTCAGCGGGCCTACCCGCGACATCGGCGGCCGGATCAGGGTCCGCTGCACCATCGAGGGCTGGCCGTTGCCGACCAGCACCGAGACCAGCGCCTCGCCGACGCCCATCTCCTGGATGACGCGCTCGGCATCGAAGGCGGGATTGGCGCGGAAGGTCTGGGCTGCCGCGCGCACGGCCTTCTGCTCCTTCGGCGTGAACGCCCTCAGCGCATGCTGGATCCGGTTGCCGAGCTGAGCCGAGACCCGGTCGGGCACGTCGCCCGGACTCTGCGTCACGTAGTAGATCCCGACGCCCTTGGAGCGGATCAGGCGCGTGACGCGCTCGATCTGGTCGAGCAGCGCGGACGAGACGCCGTCGAACAGCAGATGCGCCTCGTCGAACAAGAACACCAGCTTGGGCTTCTCGAGATCGCCAACCTCGGGCAGCTTGTCGAAGAGCTCGGTGAGCATCCACAGCAGAAAAGTCGAGTAAAGCCGCGGCGTCTCCATCAGCTTCTCGGCGGCGAGAATGTTGATGACACCGCGACCGTCCTGGGAGGTCTTCAGGAAATCCAGGATGTCGAGCGCGGGCTCGCCGAAGAAGTGGGTGGCGCCCTGCTCCTCCAGCACCAGCAGGCGGCGCTGGAGCACGCCGACGGTCGCCGGCGCGATGTTGCCGTACGTCGAGCGCAGCTCGGCCGCGCGCCGGCCCATCTCGTCGATCAGCGTCCTGAGATCCTGGAGATCCACGATCTCCATCTTGGTATCGCCCGCCGCGCGCTGATCGGCGGCCCAGCGGAAGGCAATGTTGAGCACGCCCTCCTGCGGCTCCGACAGCTCCAGCAGCCGCGAGATCAGCAGTGGCCCCATCTCCTGGATGGTGGTGCGGATCGGATGACCGTTCTGGCCGAGCAGATCCCAGAAGGCGACGGGGAACGCGCAATTGCCATAGCGCGCGCCGAGCCCGATCTCGTCCGCCCGCTTGACCAGCATGGGCTTCTTTGAGCCGACCGCCGCGATGCCGGCGAGGTCGCCCTTGATGTCGGCGGCGAACACGGGAACACCTGCTGCCGAGAAGCCTTCCGCCAGCACCTGCAGTGTCACCGTCTTGCCGGTGCCGGTGGCGCCGGTGACGAGGCCGTGGCGGTTGGCGAGCTTCAGCTCGATCACCTCGGGGACGAGGTCGCGGCCCTGCTTGCTGGCGCCCAGCAACACGGCGCCATCCTGCACATAGTCGGTCGGGCTCGCATGGGGAACGCTACCGGTGGTATCCGCCATCCCTGGCTCCTCGAATATCCCGCGGCGCACGACCGCAGCTGGAGTTTGCACGCTGAAACCGGACGCAGAACCGACCCTCTGACCATGGCCGCAGCCCCCGAATCGAGCAGGGCCACCCCGGCATTTGACCTGTTGCATCGGCATTTGCAAACACGCGGCACCACGTGAGTGTGGAGCAACTCTGTTGCTACGGCGACGATACCGGGCACGGGCGAACGGACGGGTGCTGCAGTGACCACATCCGGGGTCTGGCGCATATCCTACTGATTTTCCGATGGAATTCGGATGGAGACTGGTCTATCTTGGATGACTGTCGCGGGGCGCGCCGGTAGCGATCCCCACCGCGTCGAGGCTGACACCTCGAACCGGTGGTCGAGGAGGCCCTGCATGTCGACTTACGATATCATCGCGCCGATCAAGCCGACTGAAGCCCTGCCCGCCGTGCGCACGATCCACCCAGCCGATCTCGTCACCGCGCTCCGCCGTGGCCTCGACGACTTCCGCGCGATGCCGACCCATCTGGTGTTCATCTACATGCTCTACCCGATCACCGGGCTGCTGATCTGGCGGCTGGCCTTCGGCTACGACCTGCTACCGCTGATGTATCCGCTGGCGGCCGGTTTCGCGCTGATCGGCCCGTTCGCCGCGATCGGACTCTACGAAATGAGCCGGCGCCGCGAGATGGGTCTCGACATGCATTGGAAGCACCTGACCGACGTCTTCCACTCGCCTTCGCTGCCGTCCATCCTCGCACTCGGTGGGCTATTGCTGGCGCTGTTCATCGCCTGGATCGCGATCGCGGACGGCGTCTATACCGCTCATTTCGGTGCCTACGAGCCCGCCTCGCCGACTGCTTTCCTGCGCCGGGTGTTCACCACGCCGGAAGGCATCGGCATGATTTTCATCGGCAACGCAGTCGGCGCGGTGTTCGCCGTGATCGCCATGACGGTCAGCGTGATTGCGTTCCCGCTGCTGCTCGACCGCGAGGTGGGCGTGTCCGCGGCGGTGCTGACGTCGATCAAGGTGGTGCTGCGCAATCCGCTGGTGATGGCGCTGTGGGGCGTCGTGGTCGCGACGCTATTGGCGGCAGGCTTCGCGTTGCTGGTCCTCGGCCTCGCCGTGGTGCTGCCCGTACTCGGCCACGCGACCTGGCATCTCTATCGGTTCGCGGTCGAACCGGATCCGGGTCCGCGCCCCCCGATCGAGGTGAAGTCGCGCCCGCCGCACTACGCCGCCGAATTCCCTGCGAGCTTTTTCTCCTGGATCACCGGACGGCGCTAAGGGCCTTTTACCGATCGCATAGCTCGGACGCTCGCTGCCGGATTGCCGGCCGGCCCACAACCTGCTGATATGAGGGCAGAGAAAACAAGGGGTCGGTCCCAAGGGTCCGGCCCCGAGCTATGAGTGGGAGAAGCGCAGATGGCCGAGATCACGGGCTCAGAGGTTGTCGCTAAGGCGTTGAAAAAGCAGGGCACCGAGATCCTGTTCTTCATCATGGGCGGGCCCATGATCGAGACCGAGGGCTTTTGCGTGAAGGAGGGCATCCGCCCGCTCGATGTACGCCACGAGCAAGCCGCCGCGATGTCGGCGACGGCCTACGCCCGCCTCACCCAGCGCCCCGCGGTCTGCATGGCGGCCTCCGGCCCCGGCGTCATCAATCTGACGACCGGCGTCGCCAACGCCTACATCGATTGCGCGCCCCTCGTCGTGGTCGGCGGCGCGAGCCCGCTGCACGGCTTCGGCCGCGGCGTGTTCCAGGACATCGACCAGGTCGCCATCATGCGGCCGATGACCAAGCATGCCGAGCGCATCAACCGCATCGACCGCATCCCCGAGAAGATCGCCAACGCCTTCCGCATCGCCATGTCCGGCAAGCCGGGCCCCGTCTATCTCGACCTGCCGGGCGACGTGCTGTTCTCCAAGATGGAGGAGAGCGAGATCGACTTCTCGATGTGCCAGCCGTTCGAGCCGGAGCGGCCGATGGGCGATCCCAAGTCGATCGCGCGGCTGGTCGAGGGCCTGTCGAAAGCGAAAAATCCGGTCATCCTGTCGGGCTCGGGCGTGATCTACAGCCGCGCCGGCGAGGAGCTGACGGCGCTCGTCGACAAGACCGGCATCCCCTTCTACACGACGCCCCAGGGTCGCGGCACCGTGCCCGACGACCATGACCACTCCTACCTGTCGATGCGCTCGGCGGCGTTCAAGGAGGCCGACTTCTTCCTCGTCGTCGGCACCCGCCTCAACTACGTCATGGGCCATCTCGAGCCGCCGCGCTTCAACGCCGACGCCAAGGTCGCCCGCATCGAGATCGACGCCGCCGAGATGGCCGCCTCGCCGCGTCACATCGACTATCCCGTGCTCGGCGACTGCAAGGCGGTTCTGCAGCAGCTGCTCGAGGCGATCGGCGGCAAGATCACCAAGAAGACCTACGAGCCCTGGCGCAAGCGGCTCGAGACCGGCGCCGACGCCAAGCGCAAGGGTCCCGGCGGCAACACCTTCCCGGACGGCGATCCGATCCACCCGCTGCACCTGTGCGACGAGGTGAAGAAATTCATGAAGCGCGACGCCATCCTGTGCGTCGACGGCCAGGAGATCCTGACCTACGGCCGCCAGTGGATTCCGACCTTCGAAGCGGGCCACCGCCTCAACTCCGGACCGTTCGGCACCATGGGCGTCGGCCTGCCGTTCGGCCTCGGCGCCAAGCTCGCCCGGCCCGACAAGCAGGTAATCGTGCTGCATGGCGACGGCTCGTTCGGGCTCAACGCGATGGAGATCGACACCGCGATCCGCCACAACATCCCGCTGCTCGTCGTGATCTCGCTGAACGGCGGCTGGACCGGCGACCCCAAGCGCGAGAAGGCGGGCCGCGAGCTCGGCTACACCCCCTACCACGAGATGTTCAAGTGCCTGGGCGCCTACGGCGAGTTCGTCGACACGATCGAGGGAATCGCCCCGGCGCTGAAACGCGGACAGGCCGAGGTCGACAAGGGCCGCGTCGCCATCATCAACGTGAAGACGTTCTGGGGCGCCCGCGCCGCCCAGACCAAGTTCACGGCGTACATGACGTAGGAAATCACTCTTTCCTCTCCTTTTCTCCTTCTCCCTGTCCCGTGCACCGAGGCCGGGAGAGGAGATGCGCCCCCTACTTGCACTCCGGCGTCTCGTCGCATCCACCTGCGCGCGGCGGACGCTTCCTGCTATAGGGAGTACAAGCTCGGCAGAACAAACCAGGAGAACGCACTCATGAGCGGCAAACGCACCCCCATCACGCGCCGCAAGGCGCTTGCCGGTCTCGGCGGAGTGGCTCTGGCCGCTCCCTTCATCTCGACCGGAGCCCATGCAGCCTGGCCCGCCGACAAGCCGATCAAGCTCGTCGTGCCGTTCGCTCCGGGCGGCCCGAGCGACATCGTCGCCCGCGTTGTAGCGCAGGTGCTCGGTGAGGGGCTCGGCGGCGCGACGGTGGTCGTCGAGAACAAGGCCGGCGCCGGCGGTAACATCGCCATCGGCAGCGTCGCGCGAGCCGATCCGGACGGTTTCACCATACTGGTCTCCTCCAGCGCCTTCCTGCTGAACCCCAGCCTGTACGCGACCGTCCCTTACGATCCGCTGAAAGATTTTGTCCCGATCAGCCTGCTGACCACCTCGCCCAACGCCTTCATCGCCCATCCCGACGCCGGCATCAATTCGATCGCCGAGCTGATCGCCGCAGCCAAGAAGGATCCCGACAAGCTCAACTACGCGAGCCCCGGCATCGGCACCACGCCGATGCTGGCCTTCGAGCTGTTGAAGATCCGCGCCGGTATCAAGGCGACGCAAGTGGTGTTCCCTGGCGCTGGCCCGGCCGTGCAGGCCGTGCTGTCGAAGACGACCCAGGTCGGTTGCGTGGCGCTGCCGCCGGCGCATCCCCAGATCCAGGCCGGCGCGCTGAAGGGCCTCGCGGTCACCGCCTCGAAGCGCTGGCCCGATCTCAACGTGCCGACGATGGCGGAGCTCGGCTTTGCGGATTTCGTGCTCGACACCAAGCAGCTGATGGCCGCGCCCAAAGGCACGCCCAAGGAGATCGTCGACCGGCTGGCCAAGGCGGCAATCGACCTGCTGAAAAAGCCGGAGATGAAGGACAGGTTGCAGAAGGGCGGCCACGACGTGCTCGCCACCAGCTCCGAAGAGCTCGCCGCCGTCATCGCCAAGGAGGTGCCGATGTGGAAGGACGTGGTGGCGAAGGCCGGCGTGAAGCTGAAGTGATCCCCCAGGTGCGCTAGAGACACCTACGGAACCACCGACAACCCCAGACACGTAGGGTGCGATCCGCCGACTGGCGTTATTGCACCCTACGTCTTCTTCACCCTCGCCTCGATCCCCTTGACCAGCGCGCTGCCCATCGGCGGATCGTTCTCGACACCGAGCGTCTCGGTCACCCGCGCCAGCATCGTATAGAAGCCCGCGAGCACGATCAGCTCGACGATCTCACGGTCGCCGAAATGCGTGCGCGCCGTCGCCAGCGTCGCTTCGGACGCCTTCACGTCCATCGCAACCTCGCGCGTGAAGCGCAGCGCCGCGCGCTCGGCCGGTGCGAAGCAAAAGGCCGCCCCGTCGTTGATGCGCAGCGCCGCGATCTGCGCATCGCTGACCCCGAGGTCACGCGCGATCGGTTCGTGCTGCACCCACTCGTACTCGCCCCCCACCAGATTGACCGCGTGCAGCAGGCACATCTCGCGCAGCTTGGGGTCCAGCGTCAGCTTGCCGAGCAGCGTGCCGCCGAGCTTCATCACCGGTTTGAGGCAGCTCTCCGCGTGCGAGATCATGTTGAAGATGTTGGTCGGCGCCGGCAGCCGCGCCAGCATTTCGCGCGCTTCCGGCTGCAGCTTGTCGAGGTCGGGATAGGGGATGCGCGCCATGAGTGCCTCGGAAAATGCGGATGAGCTTTGCAGCGGCGTCCGAGATCTTGTCAGACACCCTCGCGCGATGGTGCGATACTGGGGTTCAAAAAGCGAGCGCTTCGAGAAACGAGCGCGGCGACGCCGATCGACCAGCGGTCGGCCAGCGGCAAAAATGGAGGAGACAGATGGATTTCACGCTCTCGCCCGAGACGATCAAGTGGCGCGACATCGCGCGCACGTTCGTCAAGGAAGTGATCCAGCCCGACGTGCTGCGCCGCGACCGCCTGCCGACGGCGGAAGAGCGCATTCCCTGGGACTGGATCAAGCAGGCCGACAAGCTCGGGCTGCGCACGCTCGCCATGCCGAAGGCCTACGGCGGCGGCGGCGCCGACATCCTGACGCTCAGCATCGTCGGTGAGGAGCTGGGCGTCGGCGATCTCGGCTTCGCGGTCATCCTCGACCAGTGCTGGAAGTTCAACCACATGTTCTCCGAGGCGATGACGCCCGAGCAACAGAAGAAATTCATCCCCGTTTTCATGGACGATCCGACCTGCGTCACGGCACTCGGATTCACTGAGCCCGGCACCGGCTCCGATCACCAGGGCTACTACGACGAGCCCGACATCGACTTCCAGACGACCGCGGTCCGCGACGGCGACCACTTCATCATCAACGGCACCAAGCGCTACGTGTCGAACGGCTGCATGGCCAAGATCTATTTCGTCTGCACACGGCTGGACCCGAAAAAGAAGCTGTCTGAGAGCGGCGCGGTGTTTTTCGTCACCTCCGACATGCCGGGCTTCAAGACCGGCTTCTTCCACGAGAAGAGCGCGCAGCGCCTCGCCACCAACGGCACCTTCCACTTCGAGAACATGCGGGTGCACAAGTCGCACCTGCTGGTCGGCGAGGGCATGCTGGCGGACCTGCGCTCCAAGTACCTGCCGGGCTCCAAGCCGGAGGCGGCCGCGACCGTGCTCGGTGTCGGGCGCGCCGCCTACGAGTACGCGCTGCAGTATGCGAAGGACCGCAAACAGGGCGGCAAGCCGATCATCGAGCACCAGGCCGTGGCGCTGATGCTCGGCACCATGGGCATGAAACTCGACGCGGCGCGCGCGCAGATCTGGAAGACGGCGTGGATGGCCGACCAGCGGATCGGCGAGGCCCGCGTGCTCGGCCTTTATTGCAAGGTGATGGCGGCGGAGGTCGCGTTCGAGTGCTGCAAGCTCGCCGGCGAGATCCTGGGCGGCGCCTCAATCATGCACGAGCACCCGATCGAGAAATACCTGCGCGACGCGACGAGCTTCATGCACTCGGACGGCACCCAGCAGCTCTGCCTGCTCAGGGCGGTCCGCTCGATCGCGGCGGGCCGGGAGAGCCAGGAATACGGGTTCTAGTCCGCTACGGGTTGCACGGGCGCTGCGCACGTGCGACCGGCGATAGCAGCCTACCCCATCATTGCGGGCCGGTCGGCAGGCCGGTGCGGGCGGGCTTCGCGCTCGCCGTCGCCTGCGGACGGCCGGCCGGCGTGAACGCAGCCTTGACCACAGGCTTGGTCGTCGCCGCGGGCTTGGCCACCGTGGGCCGTGCCACCGGCTTGCGCGAGGCAGCCGCCACACCGGCAGCCGCCTCGGCGGGCCGGCGCGTGCCGGCCACGAGCGGCGTCGTGGGCTGCGGCAGATAGCGGTAATGCCCGGTGATCTGGTCGACGAACAGCGCGTCCTCGAGCTGCGGGCCCCAGCCACGATTGTGCACGATCATCAGCCGGCCGGACGGCGCCACCACGTCGCTGACGATGGCGATGTGCGTGCGCGAGTGCGCGTTCTGCGGCCGGTGATAGGAAACGACATCGCCGGGCCTGTAGTCCTCGGGGAAGGTCGTGATCGGCAGCGAGGCGCCCTTCGCGGCGAAGAACTTGCGCAGCGTATCGACGCGGCGGTGCTGGATGCTGGTGTCGCCCGAGCCGACGCGCGCCTTCGCCACCAGCTCCTGCAGATCGACGCCGACGGCGCGATAGGCGCGGATGAGCACGTCCGTGCACACGCCGTACATCGGATGGACGTCGCCCATCGGGAAGGACATGCGGCGGTAGGCGTCGTTGTAGACGACGAACTCGCCGGTCTGCTCGCGCGCGGCGACGGCGAGCCGCTCGCCGAAATCCTCTCCCGCCGCGACCGGGCGAACGGAGTAGGCGGGGCGGCCGAAGCCGGGCGTGGCGAGGCAAGCCTGAGGGCCGTCCAGTGGCGATGTCTCGGTGTCGAAGCGTGGCAACACGGGTGCGAGCTTCGCCTCGCGCTGCGCGGGCGGCGGCGGAGGCGGCGTGGCCGCGCGAGGCCATGCGGGTAGGGCCGACGGCTCGACCGGAGGCGTCACCGCCGGCGCCGTCACCGGCATCGCGAGACTCGGTGAGGCGACGATCATGGGCGGGGCCGTGATCGCCGGGGGCGTGGCCGGCAGGACGAACGCGGGCGGCGCCAGCGCGATCTGCGGCAACGCCGTCTCCGACCTTGCCGTCTGGGGCCTCGCGATCTCGGGCGCAGCGGTCGGCAGCGCCGGCACAGGCGCGGTGAGCGCGATCTCCGGCAGCGCGATCGCGGGGGGAGCCGTGCGGAGCACCGGCACCGGCTTCGCCAGCTCGACCGGGACCGGGGTATCGACAATCGGCGGCGTTCCCGGCAGCCGCACCACGGGCGGGGCCAGCTCCATTGGAGCCTGCACTGCGGGCGGCGATGCGGCGGCAGGTGCCTCAGGCGGCAGCGCGGCGATGACTGGGGGCGTCGGCAGGGCCGGCCGTGGAGCCGGTGCCACGACAGCTGCCGGCGGTGCGATCGCGGTCTCGGTGCCGCGCGGCGCCACCGGCGTCTCGAGCGCGGTGCGCACAGGGTGCCGCCAGGATTGGCTCAGGGCCAATGCGAACGCCAACAGGAAGAACGGCAGCACCAGCAGCGTCAACAGCTCGCGCTGGTCAAAGGTATCCGACACCGCCGAGGTCAACGACCGCGTCAGGCGGCTGGACGGACCCGGCCGGGACGCCGGCGTGCTGCGCAGGAAAGCGCGCGCGGACGCGCCCAGTGCCCCGCTTCCCCGGCTTGTCTCGAGGATCTTGCCCGGCCCGGGTTGCATATCGCGCGCGGAAGGCGTCACAGCCGGCGGAGGGGATCCGCGGCGCAGAAACGCCGTCGCGGCCGCGCCGAGCTGCGCGCCGCCGTCGCCGGCCGAGCGCGCTCCACGCCCCGTATCGGCGGGCGCCGGGCGCTTCGCCTTCGGCTTTTTCGGCTTCTTCACGCTGAACCCCGTTAACCCGGCCGACGGCAGTGAGAGATGGGAAGTCTAAGACCTAAATGCCGGTTCCGACAAGCAAATACCAATATGGTGACTAATCGCTTGACGCCGTGTGGCAGCGGGGCCGAACGCCCTCAAAGCCCGATCCGGCGGCGGATCTCGGCGGGGGAGATTCCTGCCTGCCGCAGGCTTCGCAGCGACGTATCGCGGGCGCTCTTCGACAGCTTGCGTCCCTCCCCGTCGGTCAGCAGACGGTGATGATGATACAGCGGCTCGGGCAGCCCGAGCAGCACCTGCAGCAGCCGATGCAGGTCGGTCGCCGCGTACAGGTCGCGGCCACGGGTGACGTGCGTGACGCCCTGCCGCGCATCGTCGACGACGACCGCGAGATGATAGCTCGACGGCACGTCTTTACGTACGACGACGGCATCCCCCCAGCGTTCCGGATGAGCCTCGACCTCCACCGTCCGTCCGTCCTCCCGAGTGCCCGACGGGGAAAACTCGGTGAAGGTCAGCGGCGCGCCACCGAGCTTGTACCGCGCCGCCGCGATCGCCCTGGCCATGTCGAGGCGCAGCGCGAACGGCTCGCCGCGGCCCTTGCGGTCGGCGACTTCGACGGGTTGCAGATGCCGGTGCAGCCTAGGGTAGAGCGGCGCGCCGTCGGGATCGATCGCGCCGGGCTTGGCCGCAGCCAGGATCTCGGCGCGCGTGGCGAAGCAGGGGTAGAGCACGCCCATCGCCTTCAGCCGGGCCCCCGCCGCCGCATATTCCGGGAAATGCTCGGATTGCCTGAGCACCGGCTGCTCCCACGTCAACCCGAGCCACGCCAAGTCCTCGAGGATGCCCTCGACGAACGTCTCGCGCGTGCGCCCCGTGTCGATATCCTCGATCCTGACCAGGAACCGGCCACCGAGCCCGCGCGCCATCTCGAAGCCGATGATCGCCGACAGGGCGTGACCGAGGTGCAGCTCACCGTTGGGGCTAGGCGCGAAGCGCAAGACGGGTCGCACGTGGCGCTACTCGCACTGGCCCTTGGCACCGGCGCCCGCAGCATAGCTGCGCGCGACCCGCTCGACCACGCGGTCGTAGGCCCGCCGCTCGGCCGCGGGATAGACCATCGCCCAGCTGTTGATGATCCGCCCGCCGCAGGTGAACGTCACCCGCTCGTAGAACATGTTCCCGTCGCGCGTGCCCGACAGCACGAACCACTTGTCGCGCACCGGCGCGTAGTCGATGGCGGCGTCGGCGTAGCTCTCCTTCAGCAGGAACGCACGATACGCGGCGAGGCTCGTCTGATCGGCGTTTTCGAAGGCGCCGACCAGAAGCCGCGCGCGCCCGTCTCCCGACACCACGGCGCGGCCCTGGTCGCTCTCCTTCTCAGGATCGGGCGCAAACAGCGCGGTCGGATAGGCGATCATGAAGCCGTAGCGGGCGTTGCGATAGCTGGTCCAGTCGCCGGCCTGCTGGCTGAGAGCCTGGACGGGCGAGGCCGCGAGCAGGGCGGCGGCGGTGATCACGATGAGCGAACGCGAGCGGGACATGGCGGAGACCTCTGGACGAGAGTGTGCGATTACCGTCATCCTGCTCCTCACGTTAGCGCCCTCGGGCGGCGACAGGAAGCACGAGATCGGTGGTCGATGTCCGAGGTACGAGGCACCAGGCACTCGGGTTTCATCCAGTCGGAGGCGGACATCCGCCTCGGCATGAAGGCGCTGCGCCGCAAGTGCGCGGGGATGCGGCTGGCGCACGACCTCGCCGGCGATCCACCGCTGAGGCGGCGCGCGGCGGGTTTCGAGGGCCTCGCCCGGATCATCGTCGGCCAGCAGTTGTCGGTCGCGAGCGCCGAGGCGATCTGGGGACGCACGCTCGCGCTGGTGCAGCCGTTCGGCGCGGCGGGCCTGCTGGCGCTGGACGACGCGACCTTGCGCGGGGCCGGCCTGTCGCGCGGCAAGGTTCTGACACTACGTGCCGCCGCCGAAGCCGTCTCCGACGGTCGGCTTGCGTTCGACATGCTGGCGCGCGCACCGGAGCCGGCCTTGCGCGAGGCGCTGGTCTCGGTCCGCGGCATCGGGCCCTGGACCGCCGATATCTTCGACATGTTCTGTGTCGGCCGCCGCGACGCGTTCGCGCCGGGAGATCTTGCGTTGCAGGTCGCAGCCCAGATGGCGCTGGCGCTGCCCGAGCGCCCCACACCGCTCGAACTCGAGGTGATCGCCGCGCGCTGGCGACCCTGGCGCGGCGTCGCGGCGCGAATGCTGTGGGCCTACTACAAGGTGGCGCGCGAGACCAAGTCCGGCTTGCCGGTGTGACGTGGAGCGCGCGCGGCGGACGCCGCGGTTCCTGGTCGCCTCACGGCCTCAATGCAACGTCGGCGGCTTGAAGAAGCTGGCGCGATCGCCGGAGCGGACATTGATACTCAGCGTCTTGCCCTTGCGATACACCCGCATCGGGATATCGACGCCGGCCGCCCCCATCGACCATACCCGCCGGTAGAACGCCGCCAGCGTCGCCACCTCGACGCCCGCCACGTCCAGCACGACATCGCCGCCGCGCAAGTCGGCCGCGCGGGCCGGCCCGCGGCTGGAAAGCCCCGCGATCACCAAACGGTTGCCGACCTCGGTCGCGTACAGACCGAGCCAGGGCCGCACCGGACGATCGGCGCGTCCGCGCTTGACGAGATCGACGAGGATCGGCTTCAGCAGATCGACCGGCACCATCATGTTCAGGTTGTCGGTCGAGTTGTCGGACTTGGTGTACTGGAGCTGCAGCGAGCCGATGCCGATCAGCTTGCCTTGCAGATCGATCAGCGCCGTGCCGCCCCAGTTGGGATGCGAGGGCGCCGTGAACAGCGCCTGATCCAGCAGATACTCCCAGTAGCCCGCGAACTCCTGTTTGGCGATGATACGCGCCGCCAGCGAATGCTGAGCGCCGCCAGCGCCGCCCACGACGACGTCGTCACCGATGCGCGCTTCGAGCGAGCTGCCGAGCTCCAGGAACGGGAAATCGGTGCGGGTCAGCGCCTGCACCAGGCCAAAGCCGGTCTCGTGATCGTAGGCCAGCAGATGTCCCGGCACGGCCCGCCCGTCGGCGAGCTGGATCCAGATGGTCTCGGCCTCGATCACCAGATAGCCGATGGTCAGGACGAGGCCATCCTTGCGGATGATCACGCCGTTGCCGGCACGCTCGGTCCCGAGCGTCTCGGCGGTGAAGGCGTCGCTCGACACCGTCACCTTGAGACCGACCACGGCCGCGAGCGCGGCATCGAGATCGAAGCTGTAGTCCTGGGGCTTCGGCTGCACGGTGCGTTCAACCTCTGGTGGCTGCCCTGCGGCATTCCCGCGTGTGGGGATATGCCGTCGCTGACCCATCACACACGATGCCGACAATTTAGTGCAGCCCGGCGAAATCCGCTATGCCCGGCAGCGTGGAATGTTCCAGTCCATCCGCCACCACGTCCAGCCGGGTTGGCAAGACGAGACGGCAGGCCTATTGCGGAGGAGTGGTCCTTGCCCGTTTGACCTCGTGCTCCACCGATCGCAAGACAATCCGACCTCCAGTCACAAAGGGAGCAGACGACACCATGCAGATGCACGACATCCCATTCGGCACCACGGACTGGTCCACGGTCCCCGCGAGCGAGCATCGGGGCGAGACCGGCGTCGCCAACTGGCGCACGCGCGAGTTCGGCGGCATCCGCGTCCGTATGGTCGAGTACAGCCCGGGCTACCTCGCCGACCACTGGTGCTCCAAGGGGCACATCCTGTTGGTGCTCTCGGGCGAACTCGAGACCGAGCTGGAGGACGGGCGCCGCTTCACGATGACCACCGGCCAGAGCTACCAGGTCGCCGACGGCGCCGAGCCGCACCGGTCCCGCACCACGGCCGGCGCCCGGCTGTTCATCGACGACTGAGCCGCGCGGCGGGTCCTCGAGCGTGCGAGCCAGACGGGGACGATAAGTCCGCGCCTGTCGCACCCGTCCCCCCGCGACAGCCGCGCCTGCGTTCGCTATGGTCCGCGCATGACCGCACACCCGACCAAGATCCCCACCTCCGTCGCCGAGACCCGCGCCCTGCTGGAATCCGGCGGCTACCTCGCCGACGAGGCACTTTCGACCTCCGTCTTTCTGGCGATCAAGTTGCAGAGGCCACTGCTGCTCGAGGGCGACGCCGGCGTCGGCAAGACCGAGATCGCGCGCGTGCTCGCCGCCGTCCTCGGCCGTCCGCTGGTGCGGCTGCAGTGCTACGAGGGCCTCGACGTGTCCTCGGCCGTCTACGAATGGAACTACTCGCGCCAGCTCCTGCATATCCGCGCCGCCGAGGCCGCGCACGCCGCCGGTCCAGGCGGGCGTGGCGACGTCGCCGCGATGGAGCGCGACATCTACACCGCCGCCTACCTGATGAAGCGGCCGCTGCTGCAGGCGCTCGAGCTGTCGGCGTCGGGCGCGGCCCCGGTTCTGCTGATCGACGAGCTCGACCGCGCCGACGAGCCGTTCGAGGCCTACCTGCTCGAGATTCTCGCCGACTACCAGGTGACGATCCCCGAGCTCGGCACCATCAAGGCCGTCGAGCCGCCGATCACCATCCTGACGTCGAACCGTACCCGCGAGGTGCACGACGCGGTGCGCCGCCGCTGCTTCTATCATTGGGTGGATTACCCGAACGCGGAGCGCGAGAAGGCGATCCTGCACTTGAAGGTGCCCGGAGCCCCCGCAGAGCTGACCCGGCAGATCGTCGCCTTCATCCAGGCGCTCAGGCAGATGGACCTCTACAAGAATCCCGGCATCGCCGAGAGCATCAACTGGGCGCAGGCGCTGTCGTCGCTCAACACCGTCGCGCTCGATCCGCAGAAGGTCGATTCCACCCTCGGCACGCTGCTCAAGTACCAGGACGACATCTCCCGGATAAAAGGCAGCGAGGCCGCCCGCCTGATCGAGAAGGTGAAATCGGATGCCCGCAGCGTGGCGGGGAGCGTGGGTTGATCGCAACACCGAGCAGCCCACCCCCCACCGCCACCCGCCTCGCGCCCAATCTGATCGCGTCGGAGGTGGATGGCGGGCGGATCGCGGAGAACATCCTGCATTTCGGCCGCCTGCTGAGGGCCTCGGGCCTGCCGGTCGGGCCGGACAAGATCGTCACGGCGACGCGCGCGGTGATCGCGGCCGGCATCGAGAGCCCCAAGGTGTTGTACTGGACACTGCACGCGGTGTTCGTGAACCGCCGCTCGGAGCACGACATCTTCAACCAGGCCTTCCTGATGTTCTGGAAGGACCCGGGGTATCTCGAGCAGATGATGTCGCTGATGCTGCCGTCGTCGCCCGAGCCCGGCGCGCCACCGCAGCAGACCTTGTCCCGGCGCCTGTCCGAAAGCCTGCTCGCCGGCAATGACCGCAAGCCGCCCGAACCCGAGCAGCAAGAGATCGAGTTCGACACCATCGGCACGTTCTCCGACTCCGACGTCTCGCAGACCAAGGACTTCGAGCAGATGAGCGCGGAGGAGCAGGTCGCGGCGCGCCGCGCCATCCGCAACCTGATGCTGACGACACGGCCGATCCGGACCCGGCGCTTCGAGCGCGGACACCGCCCCGAGCGCCTCGACCTGCGCCGGCTGATGCGCGAGACCGCGGCCAAGGGCGGCGACAGCCTGCAGCCCGCATGGAAGCAGCGCCGCTGGCGCCGGCCGCCGATCGTAGTGCTGTGCGACATCTCCGGCAGCATGGACACCTACGCGCGCGTGTTCCTGCATTTCCTCTACGCGTTGACCAACGAGAGCGACCGCGTCTCGGCCTTCCTGTTCGGCACGCACCTCTCCAACGTCACCCGCGAGCTCTCCAATCGCGACCCGGACGCGGCCATCTCCAAGGTCGCGCACCAAGTCACGGATTGGTCCGGCGGCACCCGGATCGGCGCCGCGCTCGACGACTTCAACAAGCACTGGGCGCGCCGCGTGCTCGGTCAAAACGCCACCGTCTTGCTGTTCACGGACGGTCTGGATCGCGAGGGCGGCGAGGGCATCGAGCGGGCGGCGCGGAAGTTGCGCGCCAACTCCCGCCGCCTGGTCTGGCTCAATCCGCTCTTGCGCTACGACCGCTACGAGCCGATCGCGGCCGGGGCTCGGGCGCTCGCGGCCCACATCACCGACTTGAAGCCCTGCCACAACCTGACGAGCCTCGCCGACCTCGCCAAGGCCCTAGGCGATGGACGGTGATAACCTCTCATGAGCATGGATGACGCGTTCGAGATCTTCCTGATGACGACGCCGGGGCAGGAGCGATGGCTCGCCTACGAGGCCCGCGAGATCGGCTTCACGAAGCCGATGACGCGGCCCGGCGGCGTCATGGTGCGCGGCGGCTGGTCCCACGTCTGGCGGGCGAACCTCGCCTTGCGCGGCGCCGGTCGCGTCGTCGCGCACTTTGCAGCCTTCCATGCCGTGCACCTGTCGCAGCTCGACAAGCGGGCCCGTAAAGTGCCGTGGGCGAACGTGTTGCGGAAGGACGTCGCCTTCCGCGTCGAGGCGACGTGCGCCACCTCCCGCATCTATCATTCGGGGGCTGCCGCCGAGCGCATCGAGCGCGCCATCCGCGAGGAACTCGGCGCTCCGTTCTCGCCGGACGCCGCCGTCTGCGTGCGGGTCCGCATCGAGGACGATCTGTGCACGATCGGGATCGACACCTCAGGCGAGCCGCTGCACAAGCGGGGCTTCAAGGAAGCCGTCGCCAAGGCGCCGATGCGCGAGACGATGGCAGCGCTGTTCCTGCGCCAGTGCGGCTACGACGGCCACGAGCCGGTGCTCGATCCGATGTGCGGCTCGGGCACCTTCGTCATCGAGGCGGCCGAGATCGCAGCCGGCCTGAAGCCGGGACGGGCGCGGTCGTTCGCGTTCGAGCAGCTCGCCACTTTCGATCCGGTGGCGTGGAAGGCGATGCGGGATTCTCCCCCTCCCCCCCGTGGGGAGGGGTTAGGGGTGGGGGGAGCCCCCGCGGCCGACGGTCTGCGATCCCCTCCTCCCCAACCCTCCCCCACGAGGGGGGAGTTTGCAACCTTGGGCTTCTACGGCAGCGACTGGGACGCGGGCGCGGTCGCGATGAGCCGTGCCAATGCGGAGCGCGCCGGCGTTGCCGCGACGACGGAGTTTCAGCAGCTCTCGGTCAACGATCTCGTCGCGCCGGCGGGCCCTCCGGGCCTCGTCATCGTCAATCCACCCTACGGCGCGCGCATCGGCGACAAACAAGGCCTGCACGCGCTCTATCAGGCGCTCGGTCAGAGCTTGAAGTCGCGCTTCCACGGCTGGCGCGTCGGCCTGATCACCAGCGAGGCGGCGCTGGCGAAGGCGACCGGTCTGCCGTTCAAGCCTCCAGGACCGCCGGTCTCGCACGGCGGCCTGCGCGTGACGCTGTACACGACCGAACCGTTGCCCTGAGCCCTACGCGAGCATCTCGCGCACCAGCGGGATGACGCGGCGGCCGTAGAGCTCGATGCAGTGCATCATGCTGTCGTGCGAGAGCGTACCGGCGCTGTACTTGAGATCGAAGCGGGCGAGCCCCAGCGCCTTTACGGTCGCGGCGATCTTACGCGCCACCGTCTCGGGCGCGCCAACGTAGAGCGAGCCGCGCTCGACCTCGCGATCGAAATCAGCCCGGCTCATCGGCCCCCAGCCACGCCCGCGGCCGATCCGGTCGTGCATGCCCTTGTAGGCCGGCCACATCCTGTCGCGCGCCTGCTCGTCGGTTTCCGCCACGTGCCCCGGCGAATGCACGCCGATCGGGAGCGTCGCCGACTGGCCGAGCTGCGCCGACGCCTCGCGATACATCTCCGCATACGGCGCGAAACGCGCGGGCGCCCCGCCGATGATCGCGAGCATCAGCGGCAGCCCGTAGCGCGCCGCCCGCACGATCGACTCCGGACTGCCGCCGACGCCGATCCAGGTCTTGAGCGTGCCGGTCTCGATCGTCGGGAAAACGCGCTGGTTGGTCAGCGGTGCGCGCGTCTTGCCGCTCCAGGTCACCGGCTCCTGCGGGAGCAGGCGCGCGAACAGATCGAGCTTGTCGTCGAACAGCTGCTCGTATTGCCTGAGATCGAACCCGAAGAGTGGAAACGACTCCGTGAACGAGCCGCGTCCCAGGATCACCTCCGCGCGTCCGTTCGAGAGGGCATCGACGGTGGCGAAGCGCTGATAGACGCGAACCGGATCGTCCGACGAAAGAACGGTGACGGCCGAGCCGAGCCGGATGCGCTTGGTGCGCGTGGCGATCCCCGCCAGAACAACCTCGGGCGCGGAGACCGCGAAGTCGTCGCGGTGATGCTCGCCGACGCCGATGAAATCAACGCCGGTCTCGTCGGCAAGCACGGCCTGCTCGACCAGATTGCGGATCACCTGCGCATAGGGCACCAGCGCGCCGGCCGAATCCGTAGTGCGATCGCCGAAGGTATCGAGGCCGAGTTCGATGGGGTGTGTCATGTCATTTCTCGCAACTTGCATTCATCCCCGCCGATAGCGCGCCGCCGGATGGCGCTCGCCGAGCCGCGCCCGCCCAAGTCCATAGAGCTTCTCGCGCAGCGTGCCCGGCGCATACACCCGCTTGAACACGCCGCGCTCCTGCAGGATCGGCACCACCAGATCGGCGATGTCGGCCACCGACTCGTGTGCCAGCGCATACGCGAGGTTGAAGCCGTCGACACCCGTCTTCTCCACCCAGTCCTGCAGACCGTCTGCCACCTCCTCCGCCGAGCCGACGAGCATCGGCCCGCGACCGCCGATGCAGGCGTGACGGGCGATCTCGCGCGCCGTCCACACGCGTCCGGGATCGGCATTGGTGGTGAAGGCCTGCAGAGCCGAGATCTGGGCATCGGTCTTCTGGAATTGAAGGGGCGCATCGGGATCGAGCTTGGAGAAGTCCAGCCCGGTCCAGCCCGACATCAGCGTCAGTGCGCCGTCCTCGTCGACGTGAGCCCGGTACTCCGCGAGCTTGTCGTGCGCTTCCTTGCCGGTCCGCCCGGTGATGACCGTCATCATCGTGAAGATCAGCAGCTCCGCCGGATCGCGACCCGCATCGACCGCGCTGCCGCGCAAGGCCGATACGGTGCGGCCGATCACGGATTGCGTCGGGCCGTTGATGAAGACGCATTCCGCGTGATCAGCCGCGAACGTGCGGCCGCGTCCCGAGGAGCCCGCTTGATAGAGCACGGGCGTGCGCTGCGGCGAGGGCTCGCACAGGTGCACGGCGTCGGTACGGAAATAGGGGCCGTCGTGGGTGATGCGGTGGATGCGCGTGGCGTCCGCAAAACGCCGGCTCGTCCGGTCGCGCAGCACTGCCCCATCCTCCCAGCTTCCCTCCCACAGCTTGTAGACCACCTCCATGTAGTCCTCGGCCATGTCGTAGCGGGTGTCGTGCTCGGTTTGGCCCGGCTCACCCATGCCGCGCGCGGCGCTGTCGAGATAGCCGGTGACGATGTTCCAGCCGATCCGCCCCCTGGTCAGATGGTCGAGCGTGCTCATGCGGCGCGCGAACGGATAGGGATGCTCGTAGGAGATGCCGCAGGTGACGCCGAAGCCCAAGTGCTCCGTCGCCGCTGCCATCGCCGAGATCGACATCATCGGATCGTTGACCGGCACCTGCACCGCATGCTCGAGCGCCGTCGTCGCGCCGCCACGGTACACGTCGTAGATGCCGAGCACATCGGCGATGAACACCGCGTCGAACAGTCCCCGCTCGGCGATGCGGGCGAGGTCGACCCAATAGTCGAGCGTGTTGTAGCCGAGCGAACGGTCGCGCGGATGCGTCCACAATCCCGGCGACTGGTGCACGACGCAGCTCATGTCGAAAGCGTTGAGGCGGATCTCTTTCGGCATCGGGCATCCTGCTCCCGGTCTGGGCTGGTGCGGCCGCGGCGCCGCCCTCTTCGAGGTAAAGGAAAAGCCGGGACCGAGGAAGAGCGACCAGCCTCGGGCCGGCGCGCACGACGGCGTTGCCGCCCCCGCCGAACCTGATACGGTGCCGCACACGCAGCAGGGGGTCAGCCCCCTCGCCTGAAGGTTTCAAAAGGCATGCACCGTTTGGGCGAGGGGTCTCGCCCCATCGCCACACAACTCAACGCACATCCAGGGAGAGAGACATGCGGGCCGCATGGTACGAGCGCACGGGAGCAGCACGCGAGACGCTGGTGGTCGGCGACATGGCCGATCCGGAGCCGGGTCCGGGCGAAGTGCGGGTCAAGCTCGCCACATCGGGCGTCAATCCGTCCGACTGGAAGGCGCGCATGGGCTCGCGCCCGATGATCGCCCCTCGCATCATTCCCCACAGCGACGGTGCCGGCGTCATCGACAAAGTCGGCGCGGGTGTTGCGCCCGGCCGCGTCGGCGAGCGGGTCTGGGTCTGGAATGGCCAGTGGAAGCGCCCGTTCGGCACCTGCGCCACCATGATCACGGTGGCCGACGAGCAGGCCGTCCGCCTGCCCGCCAGCACCCCGTTCGAGGCCGGCGCCTGCTTCGGCATTCCGCTGCTGACCGCCTATCGCGCGCTGACGACGGACGGTGGCGTCACCGGCAAGAGCGTGCTGGTATCCGGCGGCGCGGGCGGCGTCGGCCATTATGCGATCCAACTCGCCCGCCTGCTCGGCGCGCGCCAGATCCTGACCTCGATCAGCGGTGACGCGAAGGCCGCCCATGCAAAAACTGCCGGCGCCGACCACTGCATCAACTACAAGACGGAGAACCTGGTCGAGCGCGTGCGCGAGATCACCGGCGGGCGCGGCGTCGACCGCCTCGTCGACCTCGACATCGCCGGACACGGCAAGCTGCTGCCCGACATCATCGCCAAGGACGGCTTCGTCGCCGCCTACGGCACCAACAACCAGCAGGTCGGCGTCGAGTTCACGCGCATGATCGTGCAGGGGATCGGCATCCGCTTCTTCATCGTCTACGAGCTGGCGAGCGACAGCCGCCGCGCGGCCGAGGCGCACCTGACGCGGCTGCTCGAGGCCGGCACGCTGCAGCACGCGATCGCCGCGACCTACCCGCTGGACCGCATCGCCGACGCACACGAGGCGGTGGAGCAGGGCAAGCACATCGGCAACGTCGTCGTGACGATGTGAAGAACTGCCCGACAACCGGGCCGCGCGCGGGCACGATGTGGGCTCGACACAAAAACAAAACGGGCGCACGAGGCGCCCGTCTCGCGCGGTCCAAGGCCGCGCGCGTGATCTTCGTTCGCCGTCAGCGCTTGCGCGACGGCGGGCGCTGACCACCACCAGGACCGGTCGCCCCCGGGGGCGCTGCACGGGCGTCCTTGTGGCGGAAGTTGATGCGTCCCTTGGTCAGGTCGTACGGCGTCATCTCGATGGTGACGCGGTCGCCGGCCAGAATGCGGATGCGGTTTTTCTTCATGCGACCGGACGTGTAGGCGATCACCTCGTGGCCGTTGTCCAGCGCCACCTTGCAGCGCGCATCCGGCAACACCTCGGCCACCACGCCTTCGAACTCCAGCATCTCTTCTTTTGCCACGCTCTCTCCTTCTCGGTTGAGGGGTCTCGCCACCGGTCGATCGCCATGAATCACCCGTTGCTCGCATTACCCCATAATGCACCGGGGTTGGGACGCCGAATCCCAACCCCAAACGTTTCGAGCCCTATCGACAGGTCGAATGTATCAGATAGCCTTGAGATTGACGGCAGCGGTCTTGCCGTTGCGGCCGCGCTCGAGCTCGTAGGACAGCTTCTGACCTTCACGGAGATTGCTCATGCCGGCGCGCTCGACGGCCGAAATGTGCACGAACACGTCGTTGCCGCCCTCGTCCGGCTGAATGAAGCCGTAGCCCTTCGTCGCGTTGAACCACTTAACCGTACCGGTCGACATCGTTCTTCTCCATGGCACTTCATATCGGCAAGTCGTGCCGACTCCGAATCAATTCACGCGAAGTGGCAGTCCGTATTCGGCGTCTACAGGATCGTCGATAGGGCAACCGTAGTGAGTTGACGCGGGGAATATGAAGCGCCCGCGTCACTACGGCAAGTCGAAAATGACTTGACCTGAGGCGCTGCTGATGGCAGGCGCCCGCGCTTCGGATCGGGTCGCAGCGCCTCCGGTCGGCCCCCTACGGACGCTCGTGTTGCGTCACCGAAGCTTGGCCCCCGGTTGCTGCAGAGCGGGCTGCCAAGCGTCAGTGTCAAGAGCAACACGAAGAGCATAGATTCCCTAGTGTTGCTGACGTCTCACATGTGCCCGGATCAGCCGCTAGCGGAAGCAAATGTCTGAGACGGAACGCTAGGGACGGCGGGCATCCGGTACGCTGTCGATCGAGGCGAAATAGGGCTTCACGTCGATCAGGGGCGTGCCGTCGGCGCAGTCGACGCTGCGCACAGTGAGGGTGCCGCCCTCGACCTTCAAGAGTTCGACCACGGCAAGCCCGATCGGGTTGGGCCGGACCGGCGATCGCAGCGCGAACACGCCCCGCGGCTCGGGCGCGTGACTGGGAGACTGGACGATCAGATCACGGCGCGATCGATCCAGCCAATAGAGCAGGATGACGTGCGAGCAGCGCTCGATATCCTTCAATCCCTGGACGTAAGGCTCGGAGATCTCGACGATTCCGATCTCATTCCGCTCACGAATGTTCTTTGGGCAGTCGTCTGGTGTCGGCCACGGCGAGCGAATCCGCCCGATGAACACCAACCCGGCGTCGGTCGCGGGCGGCAGGGTGATGGCGACTTCGCCAGGGCGAGGCGGCTTGAACTCGGGCATCTGCGGCATCCGGGATTGAGGCGTCGAACCCCTCTAGTACACGCCGGGAACGCAAACAGCCACCGGTCGCGTAGCCGATGGCTGCCGGCCTCGCGCGCCTTCCCGCGGGGAAGCGCTCACTCCGGGTATTGCTCGGCCTTCACCCCGCACGTCTCGAGAAAGTGCTTGATCTGCACAACCTCCTCCTTCGGCAGACTGTGGTGGACGTGGGAGAAGGCCGCGGAATGGCCGTTCAGCTTCACGCCGACGCGGTTGCCGGACTTGTTGTCGATCTCGGCGCCCAGCGCCTCCAGCACGTGCACGACCTCCTTGAAGTCGATGTTGGCGGAGACCGGATGGGCGAACAGCGAATGAAGGACCTTGCGATGCCGGTGGTTCATGGGTGCCCCTGACGTGGTGAAATCTCGCAGCCGGAAGCATGGCATCGGCCGCCCGCCGCCGTCGTTGCTGCAGATCAATCCGGAGATGTCCGCGCCCCGCCCCCGTATCCATCCCGACTTGCGGACTCGGGTTGAGCCAAACCGCCGCGCCTGCTAGACAAACCGCGACCGAACCGCGCCGGCGCCCCGGCCCCGTCATATCCCGACCCTCAGGACTCCAATGCTCCCCGACACAGCCGGCATGGCCGCGCCGAAGCCGCTGTTCTCCTATCGCCGCCACTGGGCGCACCGGTTCGGCACGGCACCGTACCTGCCGACCACCCGCGCCGAGATGGACGCGCTGGGATGGGACCAGTGCGACATCGTCCTCGTCACCGGCGACGCCTATGTCGACCACCCGAGCTTCGGGATGGCGATCATCGGCCGGCTGCTGGAGGCGCAGGGCTTCCGCGTCGGCATCCTGTCCCAGCCCGACTGGCAGAGCGCGGAGCCGTTCAAGGCGCTTGGCCGCCCCGCGCTGTTCTTCGGCGTCACCGGCGGCAATATGGATTCGATGGTGAACCGGTACACCTCGGATCGCCGCGTCCGACACAACGACGCCTATACGGCGGGCGGCGAAGGCGGCAAGCGCCCGGACCGCTCCGTCATCGTCTACGCCCAGCGCTGCCGCGAGGCCTACAAGGACGCCCACGTCGTCATCGGCGGCATCGAGGCCTCGCTGCGCCGTATCGCGCACTACGACTACTGGTCCGACAAGGTGCGCCGCTCGGTGCTGGTCGACAGCAAGGCCGACATCCTGATCTACGGCAACGCCGAGCGCGCGGTGGTCGAGGTCGCCCATCGCCTCGCCCAGAACCAGCGCGGCATCGCCGACCCGTTCGCGGGGATGGACGACATCCGCGGCGTGGCGCTGATGAAGGCGGCGGTGCCCGACGGCTTCGTCGAGTTGCGCGCCGACGACATCGACAGCTCCGACGAGGGCGGCCGCATGCTGCGCAACGCGCAGGTCGTCGTCCGCCTGCCCTCGTTCGAGCAGGTGTCGGCCGATCCCGAGACGTATGCGCGCGCCTCCCGCGTGCTGCACCGCGAGTCCAACCCCGGCAACGCGCGCCCCCTCGTGCAGAAGCACGGTGATCGCGAGCTGTGGGTGTCGCCGCCGCCGATCCCGCTGTCGACGGAGGAAATGGACAAGGTCTACGAGCTGCCTTATGCGCGCGGCCCCCATCCCGTCTATGGCAACGCCAAGATCCCGGCCTGGGAGATGATCCGCTTCTCCGTCACGATCATGCGCGGCTGCTTCGGGGGCTGCACCTTCTGCTCGATCACCGAGCACGAGGGCCGCATCATCCAGAACCGCTCGGAAGCCTCGGTTCTCAAGGAGATCGGCGAGATCCGCGACAAGACGCCGGGCTTCACCGGCGTCATCTCCGACATCGGCGGCCCCACCGCAAACATGTACCGGATGGCCTGCAAGGACCCGAACATCGAGAAGTCCTGCCGGCGTCTCTCCTGCGTCTATCCCGGCATCTGCGAGAACCTGAACACCAGCCACGAGGCGTTGATCCAGCTCTATCGGAAGGCGCGCGAGCTGCCCGGCATCAAGAAAGTGCACGTCGCCTCGGGCGTGCGCTACGACCTCGCGGTCAAGAGCCCAACCTACATCAAGGAGCTCGTCGGCCACCATGTCGGCGGCTACCTCAAGATCGCGCCCGAGCATGTCGAGGAGGGCCCGCTCTCCAAGATGATGAAGCCCGGCATCGGCGCCTACGATCGCTTCAAGCAGCTGTTCGACGCCGCCGTCCAACAGGCCGGCAAGAAGTACTTCCTGATCCCCTACTTCATCGCCGCCCACCCCGGCACGAAGGAGGAGGACATGGTCGAGCTGGCGCTCTGGCTGAAGCGCAACAAGTACCGCGCCGACCAGGTACAGACGTTCCTGCCCTCGCCGATGGCGCTGGCGACCGCAATGTATCACTCCGGCAAAAACCCCTTGAAGGCGGTGCGCCGCGGCGGCTCGGAGGACGTGGAGACGGTGAAGGGCCTCAAGACCCGCCGTCTGCACAAGGCCTTCCTGCGCTACCACGACGCCGAGAACTGGCCGCTGTTGCGCGAGGCCCTGAAGGAGATGGGCCGCGCCGACCTGATCGGCTCGGGCAAGCACCAGCTGATCCCGGCCTATCAGCCTGCCGGCACCGGCCTCTCCGGTGGCGAAGGCAAGCGGCTGGGGGCCAAGCACGGCATGCAGACCTTCACGACGAAGGGTGTGGGCATGGGCACGTCGCGGATCGCCGATCCAGGACGGGGCCAAACTCAACGGCCGCGCCCGACGAAATGACAGCCTGTCCGACCGATCGCATGGGAGGAGTACTGATCTTGAGCAACGACAGAGTGGTCCGTCCTCGCCGCAGCTTCATCTTCTCGCCCGGCCTGAAGCCGGAGATGTTTCCGAAGGCGCTGGCATCGGGTGCCGACATCGTCTGCGTGGAGCTCGAGGACGGCATCGCGCCGAAGGACAAGCACGTCGCTCGCGCCCGTGCGATGGCACTGTTCGCCGAGCCGCAGCCCGACGATGGCGTCGAGCGGATCGTCCGCATCAATTGCCTGCGCGAGCAGTTCGGCATCGCCGACGTGCAGGCGATCCTGGCGACCGATACCCCGCCCCCCGCACTCATGCTGCCCAAGGTCCGGACACCCGACGAGATCCGGCTGCTCGACGCCCTGCTGACCGAACGCGGACACCCGACGCGCCTCCACATCATCATCGAGACCAACGCCGGGCTCGAGGCGGTCCACGATATCGCCCGGGCCAGCAGCCGCATCGATGCGCTGTTCTTCGGCGGCGTCGACATGGCCGCGGAACTCAGATGCAAGAACGCCTACGAGCCCCTGCTGTACGCGCGCTCGCGCGTCGTTCATGCCGCCGCGTCAGCCGGCCTCGACGTGATCGACGTCCCTTACCTGGATCTCGAGGATCCCGCCGGCATGCGGCGCGAAGCCGAGCTGGTGCGCGATCTCGGCTTTGGCGGCAAGGGATCCATTCACCCCAAGCAGATCGCGATCCTGAACGAGGTGTTCACCCCGAGCGCGGCAGAAATCGCCAGGGCGCGCCGGGTGATCCAGGCCTTCGCGGAGGCGGACACCGGCCTCGTCGTCATCGACGGCAAGCTGATCGAGAAGCCGGTTCTGCGCGACATGCACCGCATTCTCGCGATTGCCGAGCGCATCGGCTGACACGTTCGGCGCTAGAAATTTATACGGATCACCCCACGTCCCATACGGGGCGGCGGACCTCGGGGTCGACGACGCGGAGGTTGCGGTCGCGCAGCCCGTCGATGCGGGCCATCTCGTCCGCACTCAGCGCGAAATCGAAGATGTCGATGTTCTCCTCGATCTCCCAGTTCTGCAGCGCGCGTGGGACGACGCCGACGTTCTCCTGCTGGATCAGCCAGCGCAGCGCGACCTGTGCCGCGGATTTCTTGTGGCCGCGCGCGATCTCGACGACCACAGGGTCTTGCAACAGCACGCCGCGCGCCAGCGGCACATGGCAAGTGACGAGCAGGCCATGCCTGCGGCAGGCAGCGAGAAGCTTATCCTGCCGGATGTAGGCGTGATACTCGATCTGGTTGTTGGAGATCTCCGGGCAGATCTTCATCGCCTCGTCGAGCAGCGCGACGGTGAAGTTCGACACGCCGATGTTCCTCGCCAGCCCCTGCCGCTTCGCCTTGGCGAGCGCACCCAGTGTCTCGGCGAGAGGCACGCGCGGCTGCGGCCAATGGACCAACAGCATGTCGACGTAGTCGAGCCCCATCGTCTTCAGGCTGGTGTCGACCGAGCGGGCGAAATCGTCCGCCTTCGCATTGTCCTCGGTGACCTTGGTCGTGACGAACAACTCGCCGCGCGCGATGCCGCTGGCCCGGATGCCCTCGCCGACCCATTGCTCGGAGCCGTACTTGCGCGCCGTGTCGATATGGCGATAGCCGCATTGGATAGAATGCGCGACAAGGCCTGCCGCCTTGCCTGGCTCGGGAAACTCCATCGTGCCATAGCCGACGACGGGAATGGCCGCGCCGCGTGCGTTGATCGTGAATGCCTTGGCCGGTTGCATGGTTGCCTCGCGGTATTGGTCTTTAAAAGCGTCGCGACACGTCTACGCCGACGGGGCGACGGACAGTCCCTTGGGCTTGTGCTTGGCGATGAAGCCCGCGACCAGGCCCGAGGTCTTCGCCTCCTCCACGAAGGCTGCGAGAAACTTCGCACCGGCGATATTCTTCCGTGCCGTGCCGACGGCCTGCTGCACCGCCGTGAACTGGCCATCGAGAATGCGCGATCCCGGCAGCTTGGCCTGGTCCTCGAGTAGACGCGTCTCGAGCCCCGCGAGCACCTCGAGCTTGTCGCGCACGAACACCTCGTAGGCCGCATCGATGGTGTCGGTCCCCACCAGTTCCGCCTGCTTGATGTTGCGCTGGAGCCAGAGCCCGTAGGCGGCACGCCCGGTCACGGCGATGCGGATACCGGGCCGGTCGACCTCGTCGATGGTCTTGATCGGCGAGCCGGCCGGGACGAGGTACGTCGACTTGATCTCGGCATAGGCCGCGGTGAAGGCGATGGTTTCGGCGCGCTGCGGCTCGGCCCCGATCAGGCCGATGTCCCAGACGTTCTTGCCCACCTGGTCCGCGAGTTCGCCCGGCGACTTGAACGGCACGAGCTTCAACGGCACGCCGAGGCGGCCGGCGATGGCGGCGGCCATGTCCGGCGAGACGCCGATGGGATCGCCGTTGGCGGCCTGGCCCGTCACCAGCAGGAAGTTCGACAAATTGATGCCGGCGCGCAGGACGCCGGTCGGCGCCAGCTCGGCGCGAAGTTCGGGCGACATTCAGGGCGTCTCCTCGTGGTGGGTCTCGCTTTGCCGCACTCTATGACGCAACGGGCCGGGCGGGCAATGGATGGCCGGACACGGGTGACGCTGGCACGAATCCGGCGGACCCCAGTGCCTCCGACACCCGCCCCGCCATCTCGGTCAGAGAACGTACGAACGCCGGCTCGTCCTGCTTGCGGAATCGGAAGCTCGGGACGGTGACGGTGACGTTGCCCGCGACGCGCCCCCCGGCGTCGAAAAACGGCACGGCGATGCCGACGCCTTCGTTCGTCCGCTGATGATGGGTGAGGGCGTAACCTTTGGCGCGGATCTCGGCGAGGGACTGGGCGAGCTCGTCGGGGTCGAGCGGCTTGCCGTTGGCGGGCGAGGGCTCGGCGCGTGCCACCACCTCGGCGATCTCGTCGGCGCTCAGAAACGCCAGCAGCGCGCGACCGGATGCCCCCCAGGCGAGCGTGCCGAGCGTATTCATGGCGATGACGTAGCGCATCTGCGCGGGCGCATCCGCCTTGGCCGCAAAAAACATCTTGAGCTGGGCGCGGTCGAGCACGGTCAGCAGCGAGGTTTCGCCGTAGGTGCGCGAGAACTCGTCGAGCAGGGGCTGGGCGATGCGCCGCAACGGCATCTCCACCGACAGTCGCCCCGCCATGCGGTAGAGGCCGAGACCTGGCCGGTAGACGCCCTGCCCGTCGCTGTCGATGAACCCCTCGGCGCGGGCCAGGTTCAGCAGGCGGTGCACGGTGCTCCGCGGCAGTCCGAGACGGCGCGAGAGGGCGGCCAGCGGCCATTCCGCCTGCTCGCAGAAACAGGCGAGCAACTGCAGCGTCCGCGCGACCGTGCCCGTCTCCGTCGACATTCCACTCCCTGCCCTGTCTAGGCCCCGTGTCGCGGGCCTCGTTGTCGGGCGGACCGTTTGACAAGAGGGGGGCCATTCGGTACCGTTTCAGCCAACGATACGGCGTTCCGTTTACCGGAAGGCCAGCTCGACGTCAATCTGGTGCTTTTGCACGCCAAGCCCGGGAGCGCAGACCAGCCTCCCGGCAGACGCACGTCGACCGACTTGACGCGGATGGCATGCGGTCAGACGGTGTAACGCGCTCGACCGCATCACGACACGACACCGTGGAAAGCACGACACCGTCGAAAGACGGCCAAGCAAAACGACAACACATCATCGGGGAGACGTCCGTGAAGATCGGAATACTGCTGGGTGACGACATCGGCCTCGAGGTGGTTCCCGAGGCGGTCAAGGTGGCCAAGGCCGCCGCCTCGAAGGCTGGGCTCGACATCGATTGGCGGCCGCTGCCGATCGCCAAGAAGGGGCACGAAGAGCACGGCACGACGTTCCCCGAGATCACGCAGAAGACGCTGTACGATCTCGACGGATGGATCCTCGGCCCGGTCGGCCACAACGCCTACCCGCGTAACAATCCGACCTGGTTCTTTCCGCCGATCCGCAAGAAGTACGAGTTGTTCGCCGCGCTCAGACCCTCGAAGTCGTTCCCCAACAACAAGTCGGTGCACAAGGACGTCGATCTCGCCACCGTCCGCGAGATCAGCGAAGGCATGATGTACAATGAGAAGGTGATCGCCGGCGCCGGCGAGTTCCGCCCCAACGACGAGATAGCCATCGGCATGCGCGTCGTCACCCGCAAGGGCGCCAACCGCGTCGCCCGCGAGGCCTTCGAGTACGCTCGCACCCGCAAGCGCAAGATGGTCACGGCCGCCCACAAGGAGCCGGTCTACAAACAGGTCTGTGGCATGTTCGCGGAGGAGTGCCGCAAGGTCGCCAAGGAGTACCCGGACATCGAGTACAACGAAGGGCTGATCGACACCGTCGCCTCCAAGATCGCGATGGACCCGCACCGCTACGACGTTATCGTCACCACCAACCAGTTCGGCGACATCCTCTCCGACATCGGCGCGGGCGTGGTCGGTGGCCTCGGGCTCGCCCCGGGACTGTGCGTCGGCGAGAAGCAGGCGATGGCGCAGTGCACGCACGGCTCGGCACCCGACATCGCCGGCAAGGGCATCGCCAATCCCTATGCCATGACCATCTCGACCCAGATGCTGCTCGGCTGGCTCGGCCGCAAGCACAAGAACGACAAGGCGATCAAGGCCTCCGAGCTGATGCTCGCCGCCGCCGAGAAGGTGATCGGCGACGGCAAGGTTCTGACCGGAGACATCGGCGGCAACGCGAAGACGGCCGAGATGGGTGACGCCCTCGCCAACGCGGTGGCGAAGCTCTGAGGTCGCACGCTCCCTCGCCGACCAACACGACCGCACAACACGACCGCACAACACGACCGATACACAACCAGTGGCCGAACCGGCCCAAGGCTAGACGGAGGAAATGGAATGCTGAGACAAAACGGACGCGCGGTGCTGACGCTCGCGGTCATGGCCCTGGCCTCGACCGCGGCGCTGTCGACGGCGGCACGCGCCGAATGGCCGGCCGACAAGCCGATCAAGATGATCGTCCCGTTCCCGGCCGGCGGTGGCACCGACTTCGCCGGCCGGCTGGTGGCGCAGCATCTGTCGACACGGCTCAAGGCCAATATCATTGTCGAGAACCGCGCCGGCGCCAACGGCCAGGTGGGACTGCGCGCCGTCAAGGACGCAGCCCCCGACGGCTATACGCTCGGCACCGCGTCCGACGGGCCGCTGATCTACAATCACGGCCTCTACAAGGAGCGGTTGCAGTACAACACGCTCAAGGACTTTGCGCCGGTCGGCATGATCATGAAGCTGCCGGCGATGATCGTCGTGCATCCCTCCGTGCCCGTGAAGACGCTCGCGGAGCTGATCAAGCTCGCCAAGGACAAGCCTGGCGAGCTCAACTATTCGTCGCCCGGATTCGGCAACTTCGGCCATATCGCCACCGAGTTCTTCATGAAGGGCGCCGGCATCAAGATGACTCACGTGCCGACGACGGGCACCGCACCGGCCGTTCAGGCCGTGGTCCAAGGCGCCGTGCAGGTCCACCTCAACAATCTGCAGAGCCTGTTGCCGCAGATGCAGGGCGGGTACGTCCGCGGCCTCGGCGTCGCCGAGCTGACACGCTTGAAGAACGCACCCGATCTGCCGCCGATCGCCGAGACGATCCCCGGCTTCGACATGGCCGCCTGGACGGCGGTGATCGCGCCGGCCGGCACGCCGCCCGCCATCATCAAGCGCCTGTCGGACGAGCTGGTCTCGATCCTGAAGGAGCCCGAGGTGGTCGCCCTGCTCGAGAAGCAGACCACCGTTCCGTGGCCGATGCCGGCCGAGGAGCTGGGCAAGTACATGGCCGAGCAGATCCCCAAGTGGACCAAGATCATCGACGACGCCGGAATCCAGCTGAAGCAGTAGGCAGAAATCCGAAGCCAGAACTCAGAAATCAGAAGCACGAGGTCGGCGAAGGACAGAAACCGGGATCAGGCCATTCTGACGTCTGATTTCTGACCTTCCGACTTTTGCATCCGAAAGGAGCCCCAATGTACAATCTCCAACTCAGCGCAGAGCAAGTCGAGATCCGCGACACCGTTCGCGATTTCGTCACCAAGGAGCTGAAGCCGGTCGCCATCAAGTCGGCGCGCATGGAAGCTCTCGACCACACGCCGCTGTGGGCGCAGATCGACCAGGCCTCGCAAATGGGCCTGAGGACGCTGCGGCTCGCCGAGGAGCTGGGCGGCTCGGGCGCGGATGCGCTGACGGCCGCGATCGTGTCGGAGGAGCTGGCGGTCGGTGACCCCGACGCGGCCGCGATCCTGGCCGAGACCTCCGCCGTCGCCCGCGTGCTGTTCGGCAAGGCGATGAGCAAGGCGCAGCGCGACAAGTACCTGCCGGCCTTCATCAGCGACGATCGCTATCATCTGGCGCACGCCGCCGCCGCGCCGGCCAACGAGCTCGGCATCAACTATCACCGGGCCTCCGCGGCGCCGACCGCGACCGTCACCGCCAAGGCATCCGGTGGCGACTTCATCATCAACGGCACGGCCGCCGCGGTCGCCAACGCGCCGCTCGCCAAGCTGATCGCCGTCGAGGCCCAAGTCGACGGCGCCAAGGGCATCTCGACCTTCATCGTGCCCGCCGGCACCAAGGGCATGAGCGTCAAGGAGCTGCCGCTCGGCCGCTACATGGGCTCGATGGGCGAGGTGACGTTCAAGGATTGCCGCATTCCCGCTGACCAGCTGCTCGGCAAGGGTGGCGAGGGCGTCATGCTCAACGGCTCGACACTGTCGCTGCAGGCGATCAATCTCGGCATCGGCCGGGCCGCCTACGAGACGGCCGTGGACTATGCCAAGATCCGCGTTCAGGGCGCCAAGAACATCATCGAGCACCAGCCCATCGGCACCAAGCTCGCCGAGTCCGCCATCCGGCTGGAGGTCGCCCGCAACACCATCTGGAAAGCGGCCTGGCTGTCGGATCACCCGGAGGCTCTGACCGACGACATGTCCTCGGGCTTGCCGATCGAGGCGGTCTCGCAGGTGTTTGTCGCCGAGCACATCCATCGCGCCACCAAGGATTGCGCCGAGTGCTTCGGCGCCATGGGCGTGATGCGCGACATGCCGCTGTGGAAGTACATCCGCGACGCGCGCATGTGCCTGCACTCCGGCGCCGGCGTCTCCGACGCCAAGCTGGTCATTGCCGAGGCCATCTCGGGCTTCCGGCGCGAAGGAGCATGAGAGGAGGTGTCTGACGTCGTGTCAGACACCGTGGCTCCACCCTTTCGATAGTCCGTTCAATGGTGCCTGACAGGATGTCGGACACCTCCGCACACGAAGGATCACCACATGGACTTCAAGCTCAACGAAGAGCAAACCGCCTGGCAGATGAAGGCGCGCAAGTTCGCCGCCGAGGTTCTGCGGCCCCGCTCGCTCGAACGCGACCGGATCACCGACGCGTTCGGCACCTGGGACTGGGACATCATCAAGGCCGGCTCCAAGCTCGGCTTCCGCACCTCCTGCGTGCCCAAGAAGTTCGGCGGGCACGAGATTGACTTCGTCACGCAGGCCGTGGTCATGGCCGAGCTGGCCAAAGCCGACAGCGCCATGTCGAAGGCGTTCAGCCAGTGCTGGAAGTGGAGCCACCTGATCTCACAGGCCTGCACCCCAGAGCAGCAGGAGCGCTACCTGAAGCCGTTCATGTCCGACGACACCTATGTGCTCGGCATGGGTTCGACCGAGCACATCGGCGGCTCCGACAACCGCCTGCCGCCTGAGAACATCAAGTCGGGCATGCGCCTGTCCGGCGTGCAGGACGGCGACTACTGGATCTTGAACGGCGAGAAGGCGTTCATCGCCAACGGCAGCGTCGGCAAGCTGTTCTTCCTCAACGTCCGCACCGATCCCAACGTGATGATGCGCGACGGCGTCACAACCTTCGTCATCGAGAAGGACAAGACGCCGGGCTTCAGCATCGGCAAGGTCTTCAACAAGAGCGGCTGGCGCTTCTACCAGAACGCCGAGCTCGTCTGCACGAACGCGCGCGTGCACAAGTCGAACATCCTGGGCGAGGTCAACGGTGCGATGAAGCGCTCCGTCGGCGACAACTCGGGCGACATGTTCGGTGATCTCGAACTCGCCGCGAATGCGCTCGGCTTCTGCGACGACGCGGTCGAGACCGCGATCAAGCTCGCCAAGACGCGGACGCAGGGTGGCAAGCTGCTCAAGGAGCAGCAGAACATCCAGCTCAAGATCAACAAGATGGCGATGCTGACGGAGGCGCTGCGCTCCTACGTGTTACGCACTGCCTGGGAGCACGATCAGAAGATCAAGGGCACCAATGCCGGCCTCGTCATGAACTACTCGACGTTCGTCGGCCAGGAGGTGACGGAGCTGTATCTGGACGTCTGCGACCAGCCGGGTGTGGAGCTCGACGAGCACGCCGACAAGCTCGTCCGCGACAGCTTCATCTGGAGCCATCTCGCCGGCGACACGGTGCAACAGATCCGCGTCGCACAGAAGATGCTCAAGTAGCCTCGCGACCCAAGCAGCGTTTCAACCGAGGGGCAGGCCGCCGGGTCTGCCCCTTTCGCGTGGCTCACGCCATCGTCAGCGAGCGTGAAGCGAGGCCGCCTGCGCTATCCTGCCGATGCCGCCTATATGGAGGGGACAATCGAACCGAGCGGGAGACGATGAAATGCGACGATCGACGATCACGGGGCTGGCAGCAGCGGTCGCCCTGTCGGCTGCGGCGACGCCGGCGGATGCGCGCAGCAAACGCAAGCAGCAGCCGGTCCCGCCTTATCCCTACGAGCGCTCCGTCCGCGGTTACGAGAACCCCAGTTCACACGAGTGCATACGCGCCCGCTCGCTCGACCCCGGTGGCAACTACAGGAACTATCCCTGCTGGGCGCGCGCCGCACTGAGTGGCAATCCGCGGCGTTGAGGGCAGTTTGCGGCCGGCCGATGTCTCGCGTGGGCGTGCCATGCGTCGCCTGCAGCGTTGTGTCTGCTGACAAGCGGGACCGGAGGCTCGATACTCGCCGTCAGCCATCATCGATCGCGAGGAGACTCTCATGAACATCGGCTCGCTCGAGCACGTCAACGTCCGCACCGCGCAGTTGCCCCAGATGATCGCCTGGTACGAGAATGTGCTCGGCATGCGCAACGGCTGGCGGCCCAATTTCCCCTTCGGCGGGGCCTGGATGTACTCCGGCGACAACAAGCCGACCGTCCATCTGGTCGAGGTCGCCGAACCGCCGCCGGTCGGGCTCAGGCTGGAGCATTTCGCGTTCTCGGCCTCGGGCATGAGATCGTGCGTCGAGCGCTGCAAGCAGCACGGCGTCAAGTACGAGCTCATCGCCGTGAGCGAGGCGAACCTCGTGCAGGTCAACGTCTACGACCCCGACGGC
>CAMDBL010000004.1 GCA_945889015.1 Devosia equisanguinis | reverse complement strand
CGGGCTCTGCCGCGGGCACCGCGACGTTGGACGCGGCGATGCCGGCGCCGGTCAAGGTTCTCGTGACCGGCCGCACCGCGGGCGAGCGGGCGAGCGTCGCAGCGCTCATCGCGTCCGCCGAGCGGGCCGCCGCCGAGGCGTGGCTCGCGAGATCCGGTGTCCGCCCGGACAATATTCAGAAGCACGACTCCAAAGGTCAGCCCCGGACCTCGGACCCCGTCTCGGTCGACGTGCTTTCCACCGGCATTGCCGACGGCAGCCTCGGCGACGTCGCGACCATCGTCGCCGAGGCGGAGCAAGCCGACATCGTGCTGCTGATCGCGGGCCGGTCCGGCCTGTCCAACGAGGATCGAGCCGTGCTTTCCGCCGCCTCCCAGCATTTCAACCGGACGCCTTCGGTGCTGGCGCCGGTGCTGATCCCGCTGCTGGTCGATGACCCGCGCGAGCGGAGCGGCGAGCCATCCGACAGCGGATTGATGCCGGCTGTCGCGGCCTGCTACGGCGGCACCGTCGCGCCAGTTGTCGAGGTCGGCAGTCTCGAGGCCGGGAACGGCGGCGACAAAATCTGGTCGGCGATCGAGCAAGCGCTGCCGCGTGCTCGGCGCGTCGCGACGCTGCGCCGGATCGATCGGATGAAGCGGCGCACGAGCTGGCGCGAGGCCGGATGGCAGGCGACGAGTGCAGCCGGATCGCTGGCGCGCGCGTTGTGGAAGAAGCGCGGTGGGGGCGCGTAGACATCGAGCGAGCGAATCGCCGGCACCGATGGAACGATGCCAGCAAGCCTGCGTTATGCCTCCATCACGTAAACATCATCGAGGAGAGCAGCACCATGGCGACCACCATCCCCTATGGCGAGGGTTCCATGCGGAAGGATGCGGAGGAGCGTGCGCGCGGCGTCGCCAACAACGTATCGGAGAAGGCGTCGGATCTCGCGTCGAAGGCGAGCGATCAGATGGACCGGGCCATGGAGAGCGGCCAGGATATGGCGCGCGACGTGGCCGAGCGTGGCCGCGAGGGCGCGGAGCGGGTGCAGCAGGTGGCCGGCAATCTCAAGACCGCCGTCGACAGGTCCGTCAAGGATCAACCGATGGCGACGCTGGCGGTCGCGGCCGCGATGGGCTTCCTGCTCGGCGCCTTGTGGAAGTCCTGATGCGGTGATCGCTTCGCGCGCCGTGATGACTGCGCGTCATGCGCTTTCGGGCCGAGCCTGAGCATCAGGGGAATGCAATGTTCGAATCCATTATTCAACGTGCCCAGTCCGGCATCCACAGCGTCGTCGAAACGATGCTCGGCAAGGCCGTGGCCATGGTCCCGTTCGTCATCGCATTCGGCTTCGGTATCGCGGCGTTGAGTTCCTGGATCAATCGCGAGCTCGGCGCGGAGCTGGGCAATCTGGTGATGGCGGTGATTTTCGCCGTCATCGGATTGATCGCTTATGCGTATACGACGGTCACCGGGCCAGAAAGCCTGACGGCCGGCGAAGGGTATGCCGAGACCGCACCGCTCACCGGTGAGCCGGAAAAGCCGGCGAGCGGGTGGAGCGACACCGACAAGGAGGTGGCCGCGGCGATGCTGAGCGCCGCGGGGCCGTCCGCGGCTCCGATGATTCTGCGCCTGATCATGCGAAACCTGCCCCTGGTCATGGCGATCCTGGCGGCGGTGTTCGTGATGACCCGGCAGACCGAGGAGCAGAGCGCCTCCAACGCCGAGGCCGGCGCCGACGCTTGAAGCGGCGGCTGAATCGGCGGCGGGAAAGTAGCGAAGAATTTGTAGACGGTCGAATTGGACACAGTCCAACCGCTGTTGCCCAGTGCATGCGTAAACACCGGCTGGTATGGAACCGATCATGGAACGGCGCGTTGTACGACACCGGAAATCTGGCGTCGCCGAGGCCGCGGTTCCATGTGACCAGGGTGGGCGAAGCGGAACAGCAAATGACCAACAAGGACGGGCTACCGATCAAGGGGCAGGCGATCACAGGGCAGGACGTCGATCCGGCAATGGAACAGAACCTGGAGTACGGCACGGACAGCGGCGGCGGTCCGGGCCCCGAGACGCGGTTGACGGCGGAGGCGCAAGGCCAGATCGGCCGGCAGCTTCGGCGCGCCTACGACGAGATGCTGGCGGAGCCTCTACCGGAGAAGTTCACACGGCTTCTGGAGGAGTTGGCGAAGAGGGAGCCCAGTTCATGACGGATGGCCGATCGAGCGACATGCAGGATCAGCTTGCGGCCCTCATCCCAAATCTGCGCGCGTTCGCCCGGTCGGTGTGCGGAAACGCGGATCATGCCGACGATCTCGTTCAGGAGACGCTGGTCAAGGCCTGGCGGTATCGCGCCAGTTTCGCGGCGGGCTCCAACATGAAGGCCTGGCTGTTCACCATATTGCGCAATGCCTACATCTCCGAGCGGCGCAAGCGTAAGTACGAGGTCCACGATCACGACGGGCTGCTGTCGCAGCAGTTGAGCGTCAAGGGCGAGCAGCCGGGTCACATGGATCTGCTGGATTTCAGCAAGGCGTTCGAAACGCTTCCCCACGACCAACGCGAGGCGCTGCTGCTGATCGGCGCGGAAGGGTTCTCCTACGAGGATGCCGCGTTGATGTGCGGCTGCGCGGTTGGAACCATCAAGAGCCGCGTCAATCGTGCGCGCGCCAAGTTGACGGAGATCATGGGGATCGAAGAAGCCGTGGAGTTCGGCGCCGAGGACTTCTCCCATCCGACCGTCCGCTCGGTCTCCGGCGGCTGAGACCGTCGGCGCATGCGACCCGCCAACATCGATCGAACGGGCGCTTGCGCTCAAACATGTCTTGCCTGACCTTAGCCGCCGACCCATGTTCACTGCTGTGGCCCGTGTTCACTGCTGTGGGCCGTGTTCACTGCTGGGGACAGAGTGAAAAGATCGGTAGGCGCATGTCGGCCGGCCGTGGATCGTCCGCGATGGAACCGATACCGGCCTCGTACGTTCAGCACTACGTTGCCCGTGGCTCCGTGATCCGGCGCATGCTGCGTCAAAAGGGGGATTAACGTGACAGAACAGTCGCTTGCAGACCTGGTGGCACCGCATCTCCCCTACCTTCGCCGGTTTGCTCGGGCATTGACCGGCACTCAGGATCGGGGCGATTCCTACGCCGTCGCGACGCTCGAAGCTCTGGTGGCGGATCAGAGCATCTTTCGGCGGAACATGCCGCCGCGAGCGGCGCTGTATCGCGCGTTCCTCAAGGTTTGGAGCACGATGCCGGTCAATCATCGCGCCGAGCCGTTCGACGGTGGGTCGACGATGGTGGCCGACCGGCGCATCGAGACACTGACGCCGCTGCCCCGTCAGGCGTTCGTGCTGGCGGCTGTCGGACAGTTTAACACCAGTGAGATCGCCTCGATGCTGGATATCAGCGAGACCGATGTGCGTGCTCTGGTCGACAAGGCCGGCAAGGAGATCGCCGAGCAGATCGAGGCGCGCGTGCTGATCATCGAGGATGAGCCGCTGATCGCGCTCGATCTCGAAACCATCGTCAGCGAGATCGGTCACGTGGTCGTCGGCTCTGCCACGACCCGACGCGAGGCCGTCGAGCTGGCGGCAAAGACCGGACCCGAGTTGATTCTGGCCGATGTTCAGCTCGCCGACGGCAGCTCCGGCATCGATGCCGTCAACGATATCCTGAAACAGATCAACGTGCCTGTGATCTTCATCACGGCGTATCCGGAGCGGCTGCTGACCGGCGAGCGGGCCGAGCCGGCGTTTCTCATCACCAAGCCGTTCCGCCCGGAGATGGTCAAGGCTGTGATCAGCCAGGCGCTGTTCTTCGACGTGAAGGCAGGAAACGGAAGTGCGTGACAACAGCGCCGGCGGCGCCGGTCGGAGCCGCAACGTTGGTCGAAAGAACGAGGTCGTGCTCGGACGCAATGATCGTCTCACGCCGGCAATGGACGGGCCGGCGATGGTCACGACCAAGATGGCGCAGCCCGCTTCGGGGACTGGTCTGGCCCTGGATCCTCTGGTCGCGGGAGGGGCCATGAATCGACCGAAGGATAGCGCCGGCAAATCGGACATCGTCTCAGGAGACATCGCCGCTGGAAAGGTAGGTACGACGGAGTTCGTCGATCCCGCCCTGCAGGACGACCTCGGCCGCCATTTCCTCGCCGCCAGCCCCGATTGCGTGAAGCTGATCAGCCCCGACGGCAACCTCTGCTTCATGACCGAGCAAGCCTGCCGGCTGCTGGAGATCGACGGTGTCGAGCAGGTGCGAGGCGCCCGCTGGTCGAGCCTGTGGCCCGAGTCGGAGAGACAGGCCGTCGAGCAGGCCGTCGCCCGCGCCATTACCGGCGATGTCGTTCAGTTTTCGGGATTCTGCCCGACCGCGCGCTCGACGCCGAAATGGTGGGACGTCGTCGTCAGTCCGGTTTTCGATGCCGGCGGCAAGCTCGTCTACCTGCTGGCCATCTCGCGCGACGTGACCGCGCATCGCAGGGCCGAGCAGTCACTCGAGATCAGCGAGCAGCGGTTCCGCGCGCTGGCCGACAACGTCGCTCAGTTCGCCTGGATGGCGGACGCCTCCGGCTATATTTTCTGGTACAATCAAAGGTGGTTCGACTACACTGGAACGACCATGGCGGAGATGGCGGGATGGGGCTGGAAGGCCGTCCATCACCCTGAGCATCTCGACCGCGTGGTGAAGAAAATCACCGCTTGTTTCGAGAGCGGGACGGTTTGGGAGGACGTGTTTCCGCTCCGCGGCAAGGACGGCGCATATCGCTGGTTTCTGTCGCGGGCGATGCCGATCCGCGACGAGACCGGCCGGGTTCAACTGTGGTGCGGCACGAACACCGACATCACCGAGCAGCGCATCGTCAGCCAGCGGTTGAGGCAGCTCGCGCGCATCATCGAGCTGTCGCACGAGGCGATGATGGCCTGGGACATGGATGGCGGCATCCTGATGTGGAACAAGGGCTGCGAGGAGCTCTACGGATTCACCAAGGCCGAGGCGGTCGGCGCTATCAGCCACCAACTGCTGAAGACGCGGCATCCGATGTCCGTCCCCGAACTCGAGCGTATCCTGGCGGCCGAGGGCTCGTGGACCGGTGAGGTCCTGCACATCGACAAGGACGGCGACGAGGTCTGGGTCGACACCCGGCAGGAATGCATTCCCGTCGGCGGCCGCAACGTCATTCTCGAGACCAATCGCGACATCACCGATCGCCGCAAGGCCGATCAGCAGCGCGACCTGTTGGTCGCCGAGCTCAATCACCGGGTGCGCAATACCCTCGCCATCGTCCAATCCATCGCCTCGCAGACCGCGCGCTCGGCCGGCGATCTCGATACGTTCCTGGCGAGCTTCACCGGCCGCCTGCAGTCGCTTTCGAGCGCCCACTATCTGCTCACCGAATCGCAGTGGTCGGGGGCGTTCATCCGCCGGTTGATCGCAGCCGAGCTGGAGGTGACGGCCAGCCCGTCCCATCGCATCGCGTTGTTGGGCGACGATATCTTCCTGCCGCCCCAGGCCGCGCTGCAGATGACGCTGATCCTGCACGAACTCGCCGTCAATGCGATGCAGCACGGGGCCTTGTCGACGCCGCGCGGCGCGCTCGACATCTCCTGGCGGATGCTGGAAAGCGCGCCATCGCGGTTGCAGTTGGTCTGGAAGGAGCGCGACGGGCCCCCCGTGGCGCCGCCGGTGCAGCGGGGCTTCGGCACCGCCTTGATCGAGCGCTCCGGCCGGCTGCCGCACCTGCGCACCGAGCTCAAGTTTCCGCCCGACGGGGTCGAGTGCATCGCCACCGTGGCGTTGGCCGATGGGACCGGTGCGCCGGTCTATTTCGATCCGGCCGGACGGGCCGTCCCGCAATCTGCAGACAAGCGCTTCTCGCGACGACCGTTCTCGGGCGCCCGCCGGGTTCTGATCGTCGAGGACCAGCCGCTGCATGCCGCCCATGTCGAGGAGACCCTGACCGAGGCCGGGTACTTGACGATTGGTCCTCTGCATTCGGTCGAGGCGGTGGTGAAGGGCCTGACCCAAGCGGCCTTCGACGTGGTGCTGATCGACATCGATCTGCCGGGGTTGCCGCTCGATTCGATGCTGGCCGAGCTCGAGCGGCGTGCGGTCCCCGTGATCCTGATGAGCGAGCACGGGCACGGGCCGCAGGGCCGCGCGGCGCCACAGGCGATCCTGCTGAAGAAGCCGCTACCCTCGGAGCGGCTGCTCGAGGTGGTCGGCGGCGCCCTGGCCCGTTCTGGCGCGGGCACCGGCTGAGGCCGCCGCATAGACTGGACATCGTACCGGGCCGCGCGCCGGCGGACCTGATCGCGACACGGCCGATTGACCGCGCACGCGGGCTTGCTTATCTGAAATCGCCATGTCCATCTTGCCGATCATCAAGCTGCCCGACCCGCTGCTGCGCCAAGTCTCCGATCCGATCGAGCGGGTCGACGACGAGGTGCGCAAGCTCGCCGACGACATGCTGGCAACCATGTACGGTGCCCCCGGTGTCGGGCTGGCGGCCATCCAGGTCGGCATTGCCCGCCGCATGCTGGTGCTGGACGTGGGCGGAGAGGGCGAGCCGGACCAGCCGCTGGTGATGATCAATCCCGAGATCATCAAGCTCGGCGGCGCCATGCGCAGCTACGAGGAAGGCTGTCTGTCGATCCCTGACGTCAGGATCGACATCGAGCGGCCGAGTTCGGTCGAGGTGCGCTACATCGACCGCGACGGCGAGCTTCGGACGCTGAACGCGACCGGCCTGCTGGCGACCGCCGTGCAGCACGAGATCGACCACCTCAACGGCAAGTTGATCATTGATTTCCTGTCGCGGCTGAAGCGCGACATCATCGTGCGCCGCTTCAAGAAGCAGGCGAAGGATCTGGCCTGACATGGGAGTCCACCGCCGATGAGCCTGCGTGTCGTGTTCATGGGCACGCCGGACTTCTCCGTGCCGACGCTGTCGGAGATCCTGGGTGCCGGGCACGAGGTGGTGGCTGTGTATTCGCAACCGCCCCGGCCCGCAGGGCGCGGCATGGCCGAGACGCCGTCGCCGGTGCACAGGTTCGCGGCGGCGTCGGGCCTGACCGTGCTGACGCCGAAAAGCCTGCGGACCCCGGAGGCGCAGGAGCAGTTCCGCGCGCACGCGGCGGATGTTGCGGTGGTCGTCGCCTACGGCCTGATCCTGCCCAAGCCGGTCCTCGACGCCCCCCGCCTCGGCTGCTTCAACGTGCATGCCTCGGCGCTGCCACGCTGGCGGGGTGCCGCGCCGATCCAGCGGGCCATCATGGCCGGCGATGCCGAGACCGCCGTCATGGTGATGCGGATGGAGGAGGGCCTCGACACTGGCCCGGTCTGCCTGGCCGAGCGGACCCCGATCGGCCGGAACGAGACCGCCGCCGAGCTGCACGACCGCCTTTCGCTGCTCGGTGCCGGACTGATGGTGCGGGCACTGGCGGCGCTGGAGCGGGGCTCGCTGTCGCAGACGCCGCAGCCGGCCGAAGGGGTCACCTACGCCGCCAAGATCGACAAGGCCG
Organism: Devosia equisanguinis; assembly: GCA_945889015.1. Taxonomy (GTDB): domain Bacteria; phylum Pseudomonadota; class Alphaproteobacteria; order Rhizobiales; family Hyphomicrobiaceae; genus CAMDBL01. The sequence goes on along the minus strand of CAMDBL010000004.1, from coordinate 52,123 downwards.
AGGCGCGGATCGACTTCGCCAGGCCCGCCGCCGAGGTTCACGATCACATTCGCGGTCTTTCGCCGTTTCCCGGCGCGTGGTTCGAGGTCGCCGTCTCCGGCAAGGCCGAGCGCATCAAGGTGCTGCGCTGCGTCGAGGCCGAGGGCGCGGGCGTGCCCGGCACGATCCTCGACGACGCGCTGACGGTGGCCTGCGGCAGCGGCGCGGTGCGCCTCGTCACGCTGCAGCGCGCGGGCAAGAAGCCGATGTCGGCAACCGAGCTGCTGCGTGGGTTCGCGTTGCCGAAGGGATTGGCGTTAAGGTGAAGGCGGCCCGCGACATCAAGCTGCTCGTGCCGCGAACTCGTAGTGGCGGGATCGCCTGTGTCCTGCGCGCTGTTTGGACCGCTCCGACGTCGGCTGTCGGTCACGCCGTCGCCCGCCTGGCAGGCTGCGGAAGGCCGGAACGCATCGGTGGCGTTGCCGCGCGCGCGACGCTGTATCGATTGCCGAGCGGACGCTGTCGAGGCTGCAGCGCGATCGCGATCGGGCACGTCGTGATCGTGGAGCCGAGCTTTGCCGAGCACCACGGCCCATGGCTGCTGGCCCATGAGCTGGCTCACACGCGTCAGCATGACTGGCTCGGGCCGGTCTATCTGCCGGTTCATGCGGTGCTGCAGGCGATCAGCCTCGTGCTGTATGCGGTGCGCCCGCTTTCGAAATACTCCCCCGTCCATGCCTACAATCCGCTCGAGCGCACGTTCATCTGCGTCCCGATCGACGTCGTCCACGAGCCCCCGCTCGAGAGCGAACTCACGCAGAAGGTCTTGCGCGCGTTCGCTCTTGCGGCCTGACGGCGAGGCGCGCTTCGCCGCCCGTTGGCCCGGCGCGGGCAACCTGCTATCGCTGCCTGCGTTTGCGACCGTTGGAGTCCGATCGATGAACCTGTCCCGCATGCTCGCCAGGCGCGCGGCCGCCGGCAAGCCCGTCACCGTCGCGCTGATCGGCGCCGGCAAGTTCGGCTCGATGTTCATGACGCAGGCGCGCTCCACCGTCGGCATGCACCTCGCAGGCGTCGCCGACCTGATGCCCGACCGCGCCCGCGAGCGCATGGCCGTCTGCGGCTGGGAGAGCGGTCGCGCGGATGCCACCAGCATCGACGACGCGCTGAAAACCGGCCGCACGATCGTCACCGACGACGCCATGTCGTTGATCCACCACGGCGGCATCGAGGTGATCGTCGAGGCGACGGGTGATCCTGCGACCGGCATCCGCTATTGCTTGGCCACGATCGAGCACGGCAAGCACATCGTCATGGTCAACGTCGAGGCCGACGCGCTGGCCGGGCCCCTGCTCGCGCGCAGGGCGGAAGAGAAGGGCGTCGTCTATTCGCTCGCCTGGGGGGATCAGCCGGCCCTCGTCTGCGAGCACGTCGACTGGGCGCGCGCCTGCGGGTTCAAGGTCGTCGCCGCCGGCAAGGGCACGCGCTACGAGCCGAGCTACCACCGGTCCACGCCCGATACGCTGTGGAGCATCCTCGATCAGTATCTCCAGATCGCGGATCGGGGCTCGATCAACCCGAAGATGTTCAACTCGTTCATCGACGGCACCAAGTCCGGCATCGAGATGACGGCGATCTGCAACGCCACCGGCCTCGTCCCGCAGTCGAACGGCCTCGCCTTCCCGCCGGCGACGCGGTTCGAACTGGCCGAGGTGTGCAAGCCGAAGGCGGACGGCGGCACGCTGGAGAAGGCCGGTGTCACCGAGGTCGTGTCCTCGCGCACCCACGACGGCCGCGATGTGCCGCATCACCTGGCCCTCGGCACCTACGTCGTGATCGAGGGTGACACCGAGTATGCCCGCCGCTGCTTCAAGGAATACCACATGCTCCCCGACAGCTCGGGCCGCTACGCCGCGCTCTACCGGCCGATCCACATGATCGGCATGGAGCTCGGTATCTCCGTCGCGTCTGCGGCGCTGCGCAAGGAGCCGACGGGATCGCCCGTCTGCTTCACCTCCGACGTCGTCGCCACCGCCAAGTGCGCGCTGAAGAAGGGCGAGATGCTCGACGGCGAGGGCGGGTTCACCGTCTGGGGCAAGCAGACTCCGGCCGCGCGTTCGCTCGAGGACGGTCTTCTCCCCCTCGGCCTCGCCAGCCACGTCAAGCTCAAGACGGACATCGCCGAGGGCGCGCCGGTGCGATGGGCCGACGTCGAGATCGACGACACCGACAGCGCCGTGCGCTTCCGCCGCGAGATGGAGAAGGCGTTCGCGATGTAGACCGACGCTGTCCCCTCTCCCCGCAAGCGGCGAGAGGGCTAGGGTGAGGGGCGGCCATTCGCTCCATCGCCAGAACCCGCCCCTCACAGCATGCCTGAGGCATGCCTCCGACATGCCCCCTCTTCCCGCGCGCTTCGCTTCGCTACGGGGAGAGGGAGACCGAAGAGTCCCCATGATCCGTCTCGACAACATCTCCAAGCAGAACGGCCACCAGATCCTGTTCATCGAGGCCTCGGCCGCGTTGAACCGAGGCGAGAAGGTCGGGCTCGTCGGCCCCAACGGCTCGGGCAAGACCTCGCTGTTCCGCATGATCATCGGCGAGGACGAGCCGGACGAAGGACAGGTCAGCGTCGATCGCGGCATCACCATCGGCTACTTCAGCCAGGACGTCGGCGAGATGTCCGGGCGCAGCGCGGTCGCCGAGGTGATGGACGGCGTCGGCCCCGTCAGCGAGGTGGCGGCCGAGCTGAAGACGCTGGAGGCGGCAATGGCCGATCCCGCCGTCTACGAGGACGCCGACAAGATGGACGGAATCGTCACCCGCTACGGCGAGGTGCAGGCCCGCTTCGAGGAGCTCGACGGCTACGCGCTCGAAAGCCGTGCGCGCGAGGTGCTGGCGGGCTTGAGCTTCTCCAACGAGATGATGGACGGCGACGTCGGCAAGCTGTCGGGCGGCTGGAAGATGCGCGTGGCCCTGGCCCGGATCCTGCTGATGCGCCCCGACGCCATGCTGCTCGACGAGCCCTCGAACCACCTCGATCTCGAAAGTCTGATCTGGCTCGAGAACTTCCTGCGCGCCTACGACGGCATGCTGTTCATGACCTCGCACGACCGCGAGTTCATGAACCGCATCGTCACCAAGATCGTCGAGATCGACGCTGGCAGCCTCACCACGTATGGCGGCAACTACGCGTTCTATGAGGGCCAGCGCGCGCTCGCCGACAAGCAGCAGCAGGCGCAGTTCGAGCGCCAGCAGGCGATGCTGGCCAAGGAGATCAAGTTCATCGAGCGCTTCAAGGCGCGCGCCTCGCACGCAGCCCAGGTGCAGAGCCGCGTCAAGAAGCTCGAGAAGATCGACAAGGTCGAGCCGCCCAAGCGCCGCCAGACGGTGCAGTTCGATTTCCCGGTGCCGCCACGCTCGGGCGAGGACGTGGCGAGCCTGAAGAGCGTCGCCAAGACATATGGTTCACGAACGATCTACGACGGCTTCGATTTCTCGATCCGCCGCAAGGATCGCTGGTGCGTGATGGGAATCAATGGCGCCGGCAAGTCGACGCTGCTGAAGCTGGTCGCCGGCGACACCAAGCCCGACGCCGGCTCGGTCAGCGTCGGCGCCAGCGTCAAGATGGGCTATTTCGCCCAGCACGCGATGGACCTGCTCGACGGCGAGCGCACCGTGTTCGAGCAGATGGAGTACGTCTATCCGCAGGCTGGGCAGGGCTCGCTCCGGACGCTCGCCGGCTGCTTCGGGTTCTCGGGCGACGATGTCGAGAAGCGCTGCCGCGTGCTGTCTGGCGGCGAGAAGGCGCGCCTCGTGATGGCGCTGATGCTCTACGACCCGCCGAATTTCCTGGTGCTGGACGAGCCGACCAACCATTTGGACATGGCCACCAAGGAGATGCTGATCAAGGCGCTGTCGGAGTACGAGGGCACCATGCTGTTCGTCAGCCACGACCGGCATTTCCTGGCAGCGCTCTCCAATCGCGTGCTGGAGCTGACGCCCGACGGCGCGCATGTCTACGGTGGCGGGTATACGGAATACGTGGCGCGAACGGGTCACGAGGCGCCGGGACTGCATCAGTGAGGCGTCGTAGGTGAGATCAAGGGTGACCTATCGCGGTTCGCTCCGTTAGCTCACCCCGTCCCCGATTCCACCGTCCGCTGATCCGCGTCGGGGAGGGTGCCGGCGCCGGGTGTCGCGCCTTTGTCGGTCTGACCGGGGCGTGCGTGCTGGCCGGCGGGATGCAGACGCCCGCCACGCTCGGCGCCGGCCACGATCGACAACTCGTGGGGCTGCTCGACCGCCTGATGCTCCATGGCCGCGAGCCGGAAGATCTGCACCTCCGGCGGGCCCGTCAGCAACTCGGTGAGGTCCTGCACCCACTCCGCGGTGGCGGCCTGCGAGTCCTCGATGCTGCTGTGCCGCAGCATCGGGAACTGGTCGAGCTTCTCGATCTCCACCTCGAATTGCAGCGCCGCGCCGCCGGGCGGGCGGGTGAGCGGCACCAGCAGCCGGGCGATGAGGCCGAGGTCGCGGGCGGCCTGCACCTCGCGGTTGATGCACTCGAGCGCGCGCTGTCGATCGGTGGGTACGACGTCATACGAGAAGCGGGCGACATACATGGCTCGGCATTCCTTTGGCTGATGCCCGAGTCAACTCCGCTGCCGCAGGCGGGTTCCCTCGCTACGCGGCGCGGCGGTTCACGCGTAGATCCAGCGTGCCAGCCAGCGCGTGACCCTCGGCATCAGCACATAGCTGAGCAGGCCGACGACCAGTGCGTCGGTGACGAGCACGCGCACGAGATGGTGGTCGAGCGGGGGAATCCGCCCGACGAGATGGCCCACGGCCGGCGGCAGGATCAGCGTCAGCGGATAGAGCACGGCGAGCGTCACCACGGATTGCTTCAAGCGCGAGGGCTGCCTCGCGCCGGGCGGACTGCGAAACCAGAACTCGAGCCCGGTCTTGATGTCGATGGTCTCGATCGTCTCGAGATGCGGCTGGACCTCGGCGATCAAGGTCTTGCGGGCCGCCGACTGAAACCAGTCCTGGGCGTGATCGAGGGTGTCGAACCGCAGCACCAGCTTGTAGGTGGTCGAGCCGGCCGGAGGGGCGACGTAGCTGATGCCGAGGTGGCCGGGAAAGCGCTCGGCGATGGCTGCGATCCGCTTCAGCCAGGCCTCGTACTGCGCCTCCGCCCCGCGCTTCGCCGTATGCTCGATGATCGAGGTGACCATCTCGGAGGGACGCCCTCGCCATTGTGCGATCTCGGCGGGCAGCGCCTGCCGAAGGTCGATCTCGTCCTGGTTGTCCGCCATGTGGTCCCCGCCGGTCTTCTCGCTCGTCCGCAGGATCGCGCTCTGCGTCCGGCCGGTGAAGTACGGCGCATTTGTCTCGAATGCGAGACATTAAGGAAGTCTTAACGACGAGGTGCCGCGGCGGGGCCGCTGGGATTACACTCGCGGCAGTCCGAGTTCTATGCCCGAGGTGCCCCCGATGTTGCGTCTTGCCACCGTTGCCGCCGCCGCCGGCCTGTTCACGGCGATCGCCCTCCCCGCCGCGGCCGACAGCTACACGACGCGCATCGAGCCGCGGCCGTTCTACGGCGCCACCGTCACGCTGGAGGAGGGCGTGCGCGTGTTCCGTCCGCTGCCGCCGACGCGCCACATGATCATCAATCCGCAGGGCCGCACGCCGCTGAACCTCTACGTCGAGGACGTGCGCGTCCACGAGGAGCGCAACATCAACATCAATCACAACGGTGCCGGCGACGTCGCGCGCGCGCCGTCCACGACCGGCGGCTACTACGTGGCGCGCCGTGCCGGCCACCACGGCGGCGGCCGTGCGGCGCCGGCTGGCCCGGTCGGCATGCCGACCCGCTAGATGTTTCGCGATCTCGCTTGAGATCGCGCACGATGAGAGCTAGAGGCGTCCGTGGCTCGCCGAGCCGCGGACGCATTTTTTTGGAGCTCACGGCCGCGCAATGCCGCGCTATCGCATCGACATCGAGTACGACGGCACGCCGTTCCAGGGCTGGCAGACGCAGCCCGGCGCACCGACCGTTCAGGGTGCGCTGGAGGAAGCCATCCGGCGGTTCACGGGCGAAAGCCCGTTCGTGCGCGGCGCTGGCCGGACGGATGCCGGCGTGCACGCGATGGGTCAGGTCGCGCATTTCGAACTCGAGCGGGAGTGGGAGCCGTTCCGGGTGCGAGAGGCGATGAACTTTCACCTGCGGCCGGCACCCGTCGTGGTGCTCGACTGCGAGCGCACGGGGCCGGATTTCGATGCCCGGTTCAGCGCCACGGGACGGCACTATCTCTATCGCATCCTGACGCGCCGCTCGCCGCCCGCGCTCGACCGCGACCGGGTGTGGTGGCTGTCGCGGCCGCTCGATGCGGACATCATGCATCGCGCGGCGCAGGAACTGGTCGGTCATCACGACTTCACGACCTTCCGCGCCTCGGCCTGCCAGGCGCCGTCACCGATGAAGACGCTCGAACGGCTGGACGTCGCGCGGTTCGGCGACGAGATCCAGGTGCGCGCCTCGGCCCGCTCGTTCCTGCACCATCAGGTGCGCTCGATGGTCGGCTCGCTGAAGCTCGTCGGCGAGGGCAAGTGGACGCCCTATCAACTTCGCCGGGCGCTGGAGGCGGCCGACCGCAAGGCCTGCGGTGCGGTGGCGCCGTCGACGGGGCTGTACCTGGTGCAGGTGGACTACGACACGCCGTAGGTCGGAGCGAGGCCGGCTCTGCGCTCGCCGGCCGCGGTCCGACGCTCCTTGCCCGTCATGCCGGACCTCGCGCTGTGCGCTCGCTCCGACCTACGGTGCCGCTCAGGTCCCGATCTTCGTCGCGCCGGACTTGATCATCGCGGCGATGGCGCTTTCCGAATATCCAACCGCGGACAAGATCTCCGCCGAGTGCTGGCCGAGCACCGGCGCGGGCTTGGGCAGGCCCGGCCCGTCGTGGTCCATCAACACCGGGTTGCGGGCCACGCGGATGCGGCCGAGCTTGGGGTGATCGACCTCGGCCACCATCTTGCGCTCCACCATGTGCGGGTCATTGAACACCTCCTCGAAGGTGTTCGCCCGCGCGCAGGGAACGCCCGCCTCCATCAGCTTCGCCTCGATCTCGGCGCAGGTCATGGACTTGAGGATCGGCGCGCACTCCTCGATCAGCGCGTCCTCGTTGATCTTGCGGCCGGAGTAGGTGTTGAAGCGCGGATCGGCCAGATGCCGCTCCAGGCCGAGCGTCGCCATGAACTTCTTGAACAGGTCGTCGTTGGGGGCGCCGATGGCGACGTAGCGCTTGTCCTTGGTCTCGAACAGCTGATAGGGCGCATTCAGACGATGTTTGTCGCCGAGCGGCTGGGGCACCTTGCTGGTTTCCAAATACTCGGCCGCTTCCCACGCCGCCGCCGCGATCGAGGCCTCGACGAGGGAGATGTCGGCGACGCGGCCTTCCTTGAGGCGCGCCGCCCCGAGCAGCCCGCAGAGCACCGAGTACGTCGTGAACAGCGCGCCGAACACGTCCGCCGTCTGCACGCCTGGCCGGAGCGGCATCTGGCCCGGATAGCCGTTGACCGACAGGGCGCCCGAGAACGCCTCCGCGATCAGGTTGACGCCCGCACGGCGGCGATAGGGCCCGGTCTGGCCGAAGCCGGAGACGGCGGCATAGACGATCTTGGGGTTGACCTTCTTCATCGCGTCCGCGCCGAGGCCCATCTTCTCGAGCGCGCCGGGGCGGTAGGCCTCGATCACGGCATCCGAGGTGGCGGCGAGCTTCAGCAGCGCATCGCGCGCTTCCGGCTGCTTCAGGTCGAGCACGATCGAGCGCTTGTTCCGGTTCAGCGACATGAAGCTGACGCTCTCGCCATTGCGGATCGGCGGCGTCGCGCGGGCCATGTCGCCCTTCGGCGGCTCGACCTTGATGACGTCGGCGCCCATGTCGGCGAGCAGTGTGCCTGCGAACGGCCCCGCGATGAAGTTGGCGAGCTCCAATACCCGGATGCCCTCGAGCGGCTTGGTCATGTCCGTCCCCAAATTCGATTACGTCTTTGGCCGGGAGACGAGCACGGGGGCGTGAACTTGTCGAGATGGCACAGGCAACGAGCGCGTGAGCCATGCAGAAATCGGCGCGCATTGAGGCAGTCCCAGCTAGCAGACGATGTCGAATGCCCGCTCTCGTCGGACGCCGAAGCGGAAAATGGAGAAATGATGATCGAGGGATGCGGCTCGGAGCACCTGCATTCTCTCCATCATCGCGAAGCTGATCAGATCGACGAGCGAAAACGTCTGATCGGGGAAGGCCGTCGCGTGCTGCCAAGCCTTCTCGGTGTCGGCTCTCGATGCGAATTCAATGTGAACGCGGCTTCCGGATAGCTCGCGCCAGAGGCATGCGCGCGTGCATGTCCGAAGGGACTGTTGATCAGCAGCCACGTTTCTACGAGCACATGATCTCCAGTCACCAAGTCGTCATCGGTCGCGAAAATCTGGCGAGCGCGCTCATGATACCTGTCCCCCGCAAAAGCAGCGGCGTACCAGATCGACGTATCGACGAAGAGTTTCATGGTCTCGAAATGCTGCGGTCGTGCTCTCGTCCGACTGCCTCGCCGATCATTTGATCCTTGTCCTTGGCGATGTCGGGTGCAGGGCCTGCGCTGGCGGGTATCATGCCGATCAAGCCCGCCAACCCCTGCGCCTTGTGTGCTTGCCGGGCCGCCATGTCGTCAATGATCAGTCGATGAAGGTAGTCATCGAGCGAAACCCCAAGGTCCGACGCCCGCTGCCGTGCCTCGGCGAGTGCCATTTCATCCAGCGAAATGGTGACATGCTCAGTCATGGAGCCATCTTAGCATCGCGACATCGATGGCTCAATGATGCCCGCGCTTCCCGCCCTCGTCGCGGCTTGACCACCGCGTCTTCTGCTGCGATCACCGCCTGGAACTCGCGAGGAAACGACCATGATCAACGCCGCCATCGTAGGGCTCGGCCGCTGGGGCCAGTCGTTCGTGCGCTCGGTGCAGGGCAAGAGCGAGACGTTCCGGTTCGTCGCCGCCCACACCCGCTCGCCCGACAAGGTGCGCGGCTTCTGCGCCGAGCATGGTCTTCCGCTTGCCGACAGCTACGAGGCGATTCTTCGCGACCCCACGGTGCAGGTCGTCGTGCTGGCGACCCCGCACAGCCAGCACGAGGAGCAGGTCCGCCTCGCGGCCGCCGCCGGCAAGCACATCCACGTCGAGAAGCCGATCGCGCTGACGCGGGCCAGTGCCGAGGTGCAGGTCGCCGCCGCGCGCAAGGCGGGCGTGGTGCTGGCGGTCGGTTTCAACCGGCGCTTCCACCCTTCGATCGTGGAGCTGAGGACGCGCGTGAAGGACGGTCGCCTCGGCAAGCTCGTGATGATCGTCAGCCAGCAAACCTCGGGCACCGGGCCGTTCCTGCCGCCGGGCGAATGGCGGCTCGATCCCGAGGAGTCGCCGGCCGGCGCGCTGACCGCGGTCGGCGTGCACGGCCTCGACCACATGATCGAGCTCGCCGGGCCGGTACGCGAGGTCTACTGCGTGACCGGGCGGCGCGGCATCGACCACGCCGACGACACGACGACGGTGCATCTGACATTCGAGAGCGGTGTCACCGGCCTGATGGCACACTCGCTGTCCACGGCGCCGAATTTCTCGTTCACGATGTACGGCTCGAAGGGGCTTGTCGAGATATCGCACAACACCCTCAAGGACTTCCGCTTCGTGCCCGCACCCGATGCGGCGCCGACCGGACCCGTCACCGCGCCACCGGCGGAGGTTCGCGAGCACGTGGGAGTCGACATGCTGCGGGCCCAGCTCGAGGCGCTTGCTCAGTCGATCACCACCGGCGCACCCTCTCCCGTCGCCATCGAGGAGGTGCTGCACGGCATGAGCGTGTTCGATGCGATCGTGGCGTCGGCCAAGAGCGGTAAAGTGGTGGCGGTCGGCCATTAGGCCCGGGCGAGCCGCCTGGACGGCCCTCACATCCCGGTCAGCGGCTGCAACAGCCGGGCGAAAAGACCCTTGAAATGTGCCGGCCGCTCGCTGGCGACGAGGCAGATGCAACCGAGCTCCTTGTCGGCGATCGGGGTGTGCTCGATCTCCTCGCCGACGTCCTGTATGTCGCCGGCGAAATAGGTTCCGGTCTCGTCGCCATAGGCACCATCGAGCACAAGCGTCAGCTCGCCACCGGCGTGGCCGTGCTCGGGCATGCGGCGGCCGGCGGCGATCTTGAGCAGCCGCAAATCGCCAGTGGCGCTGCCGGAGAGGGGGAGCCGGTGATGCATCACGCCCGGCCCGAGCCGCTTCCAGGGGATGGTCTCGAGCGACAGGCCATAGCGGCGCGCGATCGGACCCGGAAGGCGGTCGTGCCCGGCGGTCAGTGACGGGGCGGACAGTGACGGTGCGGCCATGGCCGTGTCGCGAGGCCGTGCCGGAACGGCGACGCCGCCATGCACTGGCTGGTTGGCGCGGGCGCCAAGCAGGCAGGCGCCCATCAGCTCCATGTCGGCGAGTTCCGCGCGGCAGGCGGGACACAGCGCCAGATGCGCGCTGACCACGGCGGCGAGCGGCTCGGCGAGGCCGCCGGCGGCGTAGCTCATCAAAGTTTCGGCCTCGAGATGCCGTGTGATCGTCGTGCTCATCTCAAATCCTCGAGCGCGAGCCGCACTTTTTGATACGCAAGACGAATCCTGGACTTGACGGTTCCCAGCGGCAGCGCGAGCCGTTCGGCGATCTCGCTGTGGGACAGGCCGTCGATGAACGCCAGCGTCACCGCTTCGAGCTGGTCGGGTGGCAGTTGGCCGAGCACGGCCTGAACCCTCGCCTGCCGCTGCCTCTGCGAGACGCGGTCGTCGGGCGGCGTCTCGTCGGAAGGGATCGAGGCGGCGTGCTCCTCGGTCAGCTCCTGCCAATTGGTCTGACGCCGGAGCCGGTCGATCCGCAGATTTCGCGCTATGGTGAAGATCCACGTGCTCGGATTGCCCTTTTCGGGCGAATAGAGCGCAGCCTTGCGCCAGACCGTGAGCAGCGTCTCCTGAGCAAGCTCCTCCGCCAGGGCCGGATCCGACCCTTGACGCATCATGTAGCTTTTGATCCGCGGGGCGAAGTCGTCGAACAGTTTCCGGAACGCCTCCTCGCTTCGATCGATTGCGATACGTGACAACAAGTCCGACATTGGCCCCCGGGCAGTGATGCGTATCGGGCGATCGGCTGGTGGATCGACCGGCCGCATGGCAAGCGAGGGTTGGAACATAGCTGCTCTCTCTGGGTCAAGCCAAGGTTACGCGCCGTTGCGCCGGCCGGATCACAGGGAATGCTCGCGGGCATATGGCCTCGACAGGCCAGGCCGGCTCGGCTCTTATGCGGCTGGCTTTCGCCGGACCAGCCGGTCTCCTCGTGGCGATCTCGTCCTTTCAGTTCCGGACCCCACCCGATGCAGCGCATTCCCCACTGTGCCCACTGGGGCGCCTTCACAGTCCTCGTCGACGGCGGCCGTATCGCCGGCATCGAGCCGTTCGGCCTCGATCCGGCGCCGTCTCCGATTCTGGCGTCGGTTCCGGATTGGCTCGATCCCTCCGTCCGCATCCACGAGCCGATGGTGCGGGAGGGCTGGCTGCAGGGCAGCCGCGACGGCGAGCGGAGGAAGCAGCGCGGCCGCGACCGCTTCGTTGCCGTCGGCTGGGACGAGGCCGCCCGTCTCGTCGCCGGTGAAATCGACCGCGTGCGTACGACCTTCGGCAACGACAGCATCTTTGCTGGCTCGTACGGCTGGGGCAGCGCCGGCCGCTTTCACAACGCACAATCGCAGGTGCGGCGGCTGATGAACTGCGCCGGCGGCTACACCGGCCACGTCGAGACCTACAGCGTCGGAGCGGGCGCCGTCATCATGCGGCACGTCACCGGCGACGATTCGATCTTCTACGGCCGCGCGTCCGGCCTCGACACGGTCGCCGAGCACGCCAAGCTGCTGCTGGTGTTCGGCGGGCTCTCACCGCGGACAGCGCAGGTTGAAGCCGGCGGCATCGCGCGTCACGCGCTCGAGGACAACCTGCGCAGGATCAAGGCCAGCGGCGTTCGCGTCGTTCTCGTCTCGCCGCGCCGCGACGACATTCCCGAGTGGGTCGACGCCGAATGGTGGCCGATCGCGCCGAACACGGACAGTGCGCTGCTGCTGGCGCTCGCCCAGGAGATCGTCGCCGCCGGCCGGCACGATCGCGACTTCCTGGAGCGCTGCTGCAGCGGCGCCGATCGGTTCCTCGCCTATCTCGGCGGCGCGGAGGACGGGACCGCCAAGACTGCGGAGTGGGCACAGACGATCACCGACATTCCCGCACCTAAAATTCGGGCGCTGGCGGCGGAGATCGCGAGCCGGCGGACGTTCATCACCATGAGCTGGAGCCTGCAGCGCGCGGTGCACGGCGAGCAGCCGTGGTGGTCGGCCGTCGGCCTCGCCTCCGTCGCGGGCCACATGGGCAAGCCCGGCGGCGGCGTAACGTTCGGCGTCGCCTCGGTTGGCGGGGTCGGAGCGCCGCAGTCGCTGACCAAGGCGCCGGCGCTGCCGCAGGGGGTGAAGCCGAACAAGAGCTTCATTCCGGTGGCGCGCATCGCCGACATGCTGCTCAATCCCGGACAGCCCTTCACCTACGACGGCGGCGTCCACCGTTATCCCGATGCGCGGCTCGTCTACTGGGCCGGCGGCAATCCGTTCCATCATCACCAGGATCTCGCCCGACTCGAGCGCGCCTGGGCGGCGCCCGAGACCATCGTGGTGCAGGATCTCGTCTGGACGCCGACCGCGCGCCGCGCCGACATCGTGCTTCCGGCCTGCTCCTCGCTCGAGCGCAACGACATCGCCGGCACGCGCCGGTCCGATCACGTCTTCGCCATGCGCCAGGCGGTGCAGCCGCTCGCCCAGTCGCGCTCGGATTTCGACATCATGCGGGACATCGCGGGCCGTCTCGGTGTCGAGGCGGCGTTCACGGAGGGCCGCGACGAGATCGGCTGGCTGCGCCATCTGTACGAGGACAGCCGGACGGACGCGGCGGTGCGGCTCGATTTCGCCATGCCGCCGTTCGAGACATTCTGGGAGCAGGGCTTCGTCGAGGTGCCGACGCGGGGACACATCGTTCATCTCGCGGAGTTCCGCCGTGATCCCGAGGCGCACAAGCTCGGCACCGAGAGCGGCCGCATCGTGCTGTACTCGGACAAGCTTGCCGCACTGGCCCTGCCGGATTGTCCACCGCATCCCGCCTGGATCGGCAAGCCGGAGGGGCTGAGAGCCACCCGGGCCGCGACCTATCCGTTTCATCTGATCACGGCGCAACCCGAGGGGCGACTGCACAGCCAGCTCGATTTCGGCTGCACCAGCCGGGCGGGAAAGACGGCGGGGCGCGAGACCGTGCTGCTCAATCCCATCGACGCGACACGCCTCGGGATGGTGGCCGGCGACACCGCTCTGCTGCACAACGATCGCGGCCGTTGTCTCGCCGGTGTGCGGATAACGGACGATGTCCGGCCGGGCGTGGCGGTGCTCCCGACAGGGGCGTGGCACGAGGCGATCGAGACCGCGGACGGCAGCCTGGACATCGCCGGCAATCCGAACGTGTTGACGCTGGATGTCGGCAGCTCCGGCTTTTCGCAGGGCTGCGCCGCGCACACCTGTCTCGTCGGCATCGTGCGCTACGAGGGCAACGCGCCGCTGCCGTCGCTGGCGACGGCCGGCCCGGTCTAGTCTGGCGGGGGCTGGGCGCGGACACGGCGCCGGGCGCGGCCTATTCGCAGATCCCCTTCCGTTTGCGTCCCTTGAGGTCGATGTGGAGGTGGTCGCGGTGGGCCTCGTTGGCCTCGGGTCCCAGCACGGTGCCGAACACGCCGCAGGCGCCGGCATGCACCCGGCGCAGGAACATCGCCTCCTTCGACCGTTCTGCCGGCGACCGTTCGCCCGGCGTCGCCTCCGGCACCGTCACGACGGCTGGTGATGATGCCGGGCTGGCGGCGGCGGGCGGCCCGCCGAGGCTGCTGCGTCGCTTGTCGGCGGCCGATGCCGCCGCACGCTCGGCCTTGCCCGCCACCTTGGTGGATGCAACCTGGGACGGGGACTCCGCCGGCTTTTTGGCCGCACTCTCGCCGGCACTTCCCGCTGGCAAAGGCGTCTTGGCGTCCTTCGCCGTCGCGCCCCAGTGGCTCTTGACGCCGATCGTGCGTCCATCGGCCAGGACGAAGCCCGAGACGTCGAGCGCGTTGCCGAACGCATGCTCGCTGATCGGGCCGGTCGCCGCGCCATTGCGGTTGCGGCACGCACAACCCGACGTGCCCGTCAGCTTGACGATCGGCGACCCGAACGCCTCGCGTGCCGCCGGCTGCGCCACCTTGACGATCCAGTCGTCGATCGCAGCGGCCATGCCGCAGTTGACCAGCGCGGCGGGCTGGATTTCCACCTTGTCGGCTCCGATGCGCCGGATCGCGATCGGCGCCGGCAGCCCGCAGGTGTTCTCCCGGATCGGCGGCCGAGCCTCCATCTCGATGCTCAGCGGTGCCAGAGTCGTCAGGCAAGCGCGCAGAGCCACGGACACCTCGGTCTCGGTCCAGGCCGGTGGGGCCGGAGCTGCGATCGGCGGCGTGTCGGGCGTCGCGGCCGCCGGAGCCGGAGCCGCCGTTGGCGCGGCGGACGCCGCCGCTGCCGGAACTGGAGCAACAGCCGGAGGCGACACAGGGACCGGCCTGGCGACAGGAGGCTGGATGGTGAGGGCCGGCTTCGACGGTTTTGCAGCGGCCGGCTCGGTCGTGGTTTCGGCTCGCGGCTTGGACTCGCGCGGCACTTTGACCTCGATCACCGGGATCGCGCGCGTCGTCACGGCCGGTGCGGTCGCGGCGCGGTTGGCATCGCCACCGACCCAGACTGCGACGGCGGCACTGCGAGGCGAAGCGCTGGATTGAGGGCCCGCGCGCGACGGCGAGACCTGCGAAGCCGCCGACAGACGCTCCGAGGGCCGTCCCTGCACCGCGGGCATCATCGCCATCAGCAGCAACGGCGATGCCAGCATCGCCAGCGACATCGCGTAAGAAACCTGGGCGGCGATCGCGTCCAGCCGCTCGCCGAGCGAGGCTGGCGTTGGCGCCGGCTCCACGCTCTCCGTGACGTCAGGGCTGGTGCTCTCGATGGTCATGCGGGTCGGTGCGCCTGTTCCCCTGGCCGGACGGCATTGTTCTCATGCCAGCTTATCACGCCGGCCAGCAGCGCGGTGAAACGCGCCCGAAATGAGGCAAATGGGTTCCCCCGCGGCCCCGGCATGAGTAACCGTGGCCGAAGCGCAATCGTTCCGCGATCTGGAGGATCAAGCGGTCACCGCCCGTGCCGGCGCCGTGCGCCAGCCGCGCCACCGCCAGACCAGGAAGGCGGCAATCATCAGGTTGACCAGATTGAACGCGAGGCCGGTGGTGAAGGCCGGCGCGTAGTAGCCGGCATGGTCGTAGATGTATCCGGCGACCCAGCCGCCGATGCCCATGCCGAGGCCGCCCGACAGCAGCAGAACCGGCACCCGCCAGCTCGCTTCCGAGGCTGGAAAGAGTTCGCGCACCACCAGCACGTAGGCGGGGATCAGGCCCGAGAAGCCGAGGCCGAACGCGGCGGCGACGAAGTAAAGTCCGGCCTCGTCCTGCGTCAGCGCGAATCCGGCGATGGCGGCTGCCTGCGCCGCCGAGCAGATCAGGATCGTCATCAGCCCGCCGATCCGGTCCGACAGCCAGCCCCAGAATTGCCGGCTGATCATGGCGCAGACGAGCAGCAGGGACAGCATTGCCGCACCAGACGCCGCGGTCATGCCGAGATCCCCGCAGAACGCCACCATGTGCGCGGACGGCATGGCCATCGGCACGCAGCACGTGAAATTGGCGACGGCCATCAGGCAGAACACCAGCTTGGGATTGAGGCCGAGCACTTTCTCGCCGGGCTGTGGGCCTGCCGGCCGCGCGCCCGCCGCAAGCGCCGGCGTGGCCGGAGGCTTGCGGAAGAAGATCGCGGCCAGCGGCAGCACCAGGCAGATCTCGATGAGGCCATAATACAGCATCGTCTTTTGCCAGCCGTATGTGGCGATGGTTCTCTCGAAAATCGGTGGCCAGAACGCGCCGGCGAGATATTGCCCCGAGGTGATCAGCGCCAGCGCCGCGCCGCGGTTCTTGTCGAACCAGCGCGTGATGTAGACGTACAGCGGCGCATTGATGCCGGCGTTGCCGATCAGACCGATGAACAGGCCGTGGCCCAGGTAGAGCTGCCAGGGTTCGCCGAGCGAGGAGATGGCGAGGCCGATCGCCACCATGCAGGCGCCGAACATCGCCGTCAGGCGGACGCCGATCCGCTCGGCGATCGGCGACATGACGACGGCGCCGAGCGCGGCCGAGGTCCAGGCGAGCGAGTGGGCGAGGGACGGGATCGAGCGCTGGCCGCCCATCTCGGCCGCGATCGGCTTCATGGCGACGACGATGATGTAGATCGCCCCGAACGAGACCGCGAGCACCAGCACGGCGACGACGGCGACCACCCACGAGGCTCTCGTCTCGATGCTCGTCATGCCGCCCGCGCTCCGCCCGTTGCATGTTCTGGTTGGCGCCAATCTCCCGGGCGGTGACGACGAGCGCAAGTGCCATCTGAGCTGGGCTCGTCTGCGTCGCGGTGGGAGCGCGTTTCCGGTGTCTGACCTCTGGTCTGACACCGGCACACGACACCGGTCGCGGGTCGGTCTGTCGCCGAGCAGGGCGTCCAGACCAAAGGTCAGACACCTCGACGTCGCATGTAGATACACGCGCCATGACGGACCTCGATACGATGCTGGGTTCGGGGCGCGGAGCGGCGGAGGCCGCGAGTGACTGCCGGCCTTACGACCGGCTGGTTTATGCGGCTCCCGCCGCTCCGCTTTCGGGCATTTGAACGGCGGGGGACTATCCGCCTGCGGGATGCTCCCCCTCGCTACCCCTGGCCCTGGGGTGCTGCCGGTCACCCGGCAGTGGGGACTTTTGTCATCCGCCCAGCCCGCCGGATCGCAGCCGACGACCTGAGAACCCGAGCCCGCGCCTCGCCTGACGGCCTGCCTTCCGGAAGACGACCCCGAGCGGCGCGAGCTGGAGGAGTATGCGGGAGGCGGATGGGGCGGGGATTACTTTGCAAACCGGCGTCTCCGAAATGGTTACTCGCGCAGGCCATTTCACCACCTCCGTTTTCCCGGACGAAGCCGCGCAGCGGCGAAGATCCGGGACCTTTCCGGCAGTGGCATGCGCACACCATCGATCCTCACCGGGTAAAGGTCCCGGATAGCCGCGCCGCTGACGACGCGCACACAGGCGACGTCTGTCGCGGCTTCCGGGAAAACGAGCGCAGGGGGGGCGAAATCAGAGCGGCCGTCTCGATGATCCCGCGCGTGTGTCCTGGACGCCGGTGCGCGGCACGCGAGAAGGCCATCCGGAACCCAGGGGCCGCTTGTCGAACGGTTCGACTGCGGCCCCTGGGGCCCGGCTCTCCTACAGCCGCCGGGATGATAGTCTGACTAGAGGTCAGATTGGCGCCGGCGATACTTTCGTAGGGCCCGCTATCGTTAGCAATGCCGTGCCCTTACCAAGGGAACCGCGCGCCGCAGCTGAAAAACTTCAGTGCGGTGATTGCACCTGTGACAGAGAGGGGCAATCCACCAGCGATTATCGGCGCGCTGGACAATGGCCAAGTGGGCGCCGACCGATGCAATGCCCTCACAGTCGAAAGCGGAGCAGTTCGAGAAGTATCCTGCGTGGCGGGCATGGTGCTCAAGCCAGCCTCTACAGCATCCACATGTGTAACCGCTGGTACCTGCGACGTTCCTGACCCACAGCGCAGGCTCAAGGCGAGTGCGATATAGAACAATTGGATCCAGAACGGAACGCGTCGCTTCGGCGGCTGGCCACGCAGACATGAGACCATTGTGTGATTGGCTTGTCTTGAATGGACTTGCCTGGGTATGCCAGTGCCAGCCATCAGGGAGGAGTGCATTCTTCATCGTCGTCTGCCTCAATTCGCGTGTTCTGAGACCACGAAGGCTTGACGGCGAATCTCCGAATCGCGGAGGAATCATAAGTCGCCGCCGCCCAAGTGGAGCGGAACGCGACGCAACAACTGGCTGAGAACTTACGAGACGCTGTCGGTGGCTGATTGGGGCAGCCACTGGCAACTCGTGCGCAAAATTTTCCACCGATTCCCGCCAGCGGTCTATAAAATTCTACATATTGTAGCTTGGCCCCGTCTGGGCACCCAATTTTTTGCCCGCACGTCGTCCGCCCGTTGAGAATTTCAGCCCGGTTCCCCTCCCCGCTCTCACGCCTTCCTCGACCGCATGGCTTGTGTCTGGGCGAGCTGTGAGTCTGCGCCCGTGAGCTGCCGATACCGCGCGCTCTCGCGGGCCACCAGCGCCAGCCGGCCCTCGCCGTCGGCGTGGACGCCCCAGCCGTGGCTCTTGGTGAGCGGGGAAGCGCGCATGCAGGCCTGGCCTTTGGAGAAAAACGCGGCCCGGGCCTGTTCGCGCTCGGCATCCGCGGCACCGGCCGCCAGCGCACGTCCGGCGGCCGAGGTGGCGAAGATCACGTCGTCGGAGGTCAGGGTATAAGGGGCCGCCGCGAGCATCGCGTATTGCAGGGTGGCGACCGTCGGCTTGCCGCCGCGCGGCTCGGGAACGAGGCCCGTCTCGGCCTTGCAATCGGGCGCGACGGCGATGAACGTGTCGCGGACATTGGTGGTGTGAAGCGCTTTTGGCATGACTTCAGAGTATCCGCCGCCGCACCCCCGATCTATCCCCATCGACAAGCCATCCCGTTTCGGTTATCAAGCCGCCTTCCCGTCAAGGGTGCCCCTCGAGGGCTGCACGAGCTTTTCTGCCCGGCTGTCATGGCCGGCTCCAGTGCTCAGCTCCTCTGCCTGATGTCCAAGAACCAGGGTCAATCAACAATGAACATCATTCAAGAAATCGACCGCGAGCAGATCAATGCTCTGCTGGCCAAGCGCGGCGTACCGGAGTTCGAGCCGGGTGACACCGTCAAGATCATGGTCAAGGTGTTCGACGAGGTCGAGGACCCCAAGGCCAAGAAGAAGGGCGCCAAGGCCGACGCGTCGAAGAGGGCGGCCGCCGAGTTCCGCCTGCAGGCCTACGAGGGCGTGGTGATCGCCCGTGACGGCGGCGGCATCAACGAGAGCTTCACCGTCCGCAAGATTTCCTACGGCGAAGGCGTCGAGCGCGTGGTCCCGCTCTACTCGCCCTTCATCGCCGAGATCGAGGTCGTCCGCCGTGGCCGCGTGCGCCGCGCCAAGCTGTATTATCTCCGCGGCCGCCGCGGCAAGGCCGCCCGCATCCTGGAGCGGACCGACGCCCGCGCCAAGCGCCTCAACGCCGCCTGGAAGGGCTTCAAGAAGCCGAAGGGCGAGCCCGAGGATCTGACGGGGATCACGGGCATCAACGCCGAGCTGATGGGCCGCCTGCGGCAGCTCAACTGCTACAAGCTCGAGCAGATCGCCAACCTCAGCGACGACGATATCGCCAACATCGACGACGCGCTGAACCTCAACGGCCGCATCGAGAAGGAAGACTGGGCCGGACAGGCTCAGCGTCTGGTCGCCGAGAAGGCCGCCGCGGAAGTGCCCGCCGAGGATGCGAAGGCCTGATCGGGTTATCAGCCGTCCGCTGAGATCCTCTGAAACGACGACGCCCCGGCCGCAGCGCCGGGGCGTTTTGCGTTCATGCCGTGCGTGGCGTCAGTCGCAGCGCCGTCGGCGGTCGCCGGGCCGCTGGTCGGGCAGGTCGAACAGGCCGCGCATCACTTCGGCTTCGATTTGCGACCGCGACAGGCCAATGTCTTTCAGCATGTGGTCGGACAGGGCCTGCAGCGCCCGTCGCTCCCGGTAGATCTGCATCGCGAGAAGCAGGCGGGACGCGAGCCGGCCGATCAGGGAGAGCGGCGAGGCATAGCCGGCATCGGCCGGCGCGGTCCTGGCGGTAAAGGTCGGGCTCATGATCATCGTTCCTGTTTTTTGGAATCGAGGCAGTGGTCCTTTGATACGTCCCCCTTTTCCATAACGATATCGAATGTTATTAATGGGGATCATAGGCATCTGTTATTCGATGGCTGTCCCATGCCGCGTGACATCGATATCGCCCTGCTGCGCGCTTTCACCTCCGTCGTCGAGACCGGCAGCGTCACTGGCGCAGCCCGCCTGCTCGGTCGCACCCAGGCCGCCGTCAGCCTCCAGATCAAGCGGCTGGAAGACCAGCTCGGCGTGGAGCTGTTCGCGCGCGAGCACCGGCGGCTGGCGTTGACGGCGGCCGGCGAGCGGCTGGTCGCGGGCGCCCACAAGCTGGTCGAGATGAACGACGAGCTGTGGAGCGCGATGACGACGCCGGCCTTCAAGGGCAGCGTCAGCCTCGGCGTGCCGATGGACATCATCCCGACCTACATCCCCCCGGTGCTGCGCCGCTTCAATCAGGCCTGGCCGCACGTCGAGGTCAGCGTCGATTGCCGTAATTCGTACGATCTGCTGGAGGCGGTCGACCGGGGCGAGATCGATCTGGCGCTGACGACGGACACCGGCGATCATCAACCGGGCGCACGGCTGACCGAGACGCTGCGCATGGACCGGCTGGTCTGGGTCGGCGCGCCGGGCGGACGCAGCTGGCGGCAGGAGCCGTTGCCGCTGGCGGTCGGCAGCCGCAGCTGCCGGTTCCGACCGGCGGCGCTGGACGCGCTGCGCAAGGCCGGCCGGTCCTGGCGCCTCGTCACCGAGGTCAGCAACGAGCTGGCGCAGAAGGCGGTGGTGCACGCCGATATCGCGATCGGCGCGGACTTGCGCGATTCGATCCCGCCTGCCCTGGTCGAGCTCGGCCCCGAGGCCGGGCTGCCGGCGCTGCCTCAGTTCGCGATCAACCTGTCGTTGCCCGCCACCGGCGGCACCGACATCGCCCGCGAGCTCGCCCGCCACATCCGCCTCGAGTTCCGCGCCCGCTTCGGCGAGCCCGCGGCGGCGGCGTGACACGGGCGGATTGCTGTCAGGAGCGAATTGCCCTAGCTCTGCGCCGGTCATCAGCGCTGCGAACGAATGTCCATGATCATCGCCATCGACGGCCCCGCCGCTTCCGGCAAGGGCACCATCGCCAAGCTCGTCGCCGGGCACTTCCAGGTGCCGGTGCTCGACACCGGCCTGCTGTACCGGGCGGTGGCTCGGGACACGGCGGCGCGCGGCCGGCCGCTGGACGATGCGGCCACAGCCGAGGCCGCCGCGCGCGTGCTCGACCCCGGCACACTGGACGATCCCGCGCTGCGCGGCGCCAAGGCCGGTGAGGGCGCCTCGATCGTCGCGCGCATTCCCGGAGTCCGCGCGGCGCTGCTCGAGTTTCAGCGCGCTTTCGCACGCCAGCCCGGCGGCGCCGTGCTCGACGGCCGCGACATCGGCACCGTGGTCTGCCCGGACGCCGACGTGAAGATCTTCGTCACCGCCAGCGCCGAGGTGCGGGCCCGCCGGCGCTTCCTCGAATTGCAGGGGCGCGGCGAGGAGGTCTCCTACGAGGTCGTGCTCAAGGACATCCGGGACCGCGACGAGCGCGACTCGAGCCGCGCCGACGCCCCGATGAAGGCCGCCGCCGACGCCGTGCTGCTGGACACGAGCGAACTCGGCATCGAGGAAGCCTTCGCCGCTGCCCTGCGCGTGGTGGAGGAGCGGGCGGCGGGCTGATCCGACGCTGCACCCGCGCATGCTGCGTTTTTACGCATCTGCCGGTTGATACCCGCCCGCAACTTGTCTATAACGCCCGCATTCGACGCCGCAGTCGGATCGGTCAAGAGGAAGATCGGCCAATAGGGTGCATACCGGGCGACCGGACGTGCGCTCAAATTCCCATTGGCGGGCTGTGCGCCCATCACGCGGCACCGAGACCACACCACACCCTTAGGGGCGCCGGCTCGATCCGGTCCGCTGGCGCATGCCATGCGGCCGCACGCGTTTCCGGCCGACCCATCGCAATCCCGATCGCCCGGCGCACCCGGGCTCCCGATTTTCTGGAGACCACGACACCCATGGCCGATATCGCACCCAATAAAGAGATGAACCCGACGACGGAGGACTTCGCCGCCCTCTTCACCGAGAGCCTGCAGAACGACGAGGCGCTCGAGGGCAGCGTCGTCAAGGGCAGGATCGTCGGGATCGAGAAGGACCTCGCCGTCATCGACGTCGGCATGAAGATGGAAGGCCGCGTGCCGCTGCGCGAGTTCGCGGTCGCCGGCAAGTCGGCCGAGCTCAAGGTCGGCGACGAGGTCGAGGTCTACCTGGAGCGCGTCGAGAATGCGCTGGGCGAGGCCGTGCTGAGCCGTGACAAGGCCCGCCGCGAAGAGAGCTGGACCCGTCTCGAGAAGCAGTTCGAGAAGGGCGAAAAGGTCTCCGGCGTGATCTTCAACAAGGTCAAGGGCGGCTTCACCGTCGACCTCGACGGTGCCGTTGCGTTCCTGCCGGGCTCGCAAGTCGACATCCGCCCGGTCCGCGACATCGGCCCGCTGATGCACCAGAACCAGCCGTTCCAGATCCTCAAGATGGACCGCCGCCGCGGCAACATCGTCGTCTCGCGCCGCTCGGTGCTCGAGGAGACACGGGCCGAGCAGCGCGCCGACATCGTGGCTCGCCTCGAGGAGGGCCAGGTCATCGAGGGTCTGGTCAAGAACATCACCGACTATGGTGCGTTCATCGACCTCGGCGGCATCGACGGCCTGCTGCACGTGACCGACATGGCCTGGCGCCGCGTCAATCACCCGAGCGAGATCGTCAACGTCGGCGACACCGTGAAGGTGCAAATCATCCGCATCAACCCGGAGACGCAGCGCATCAGCCTCGGCATGAAGCAGCTGCAGTCCGATCCGTGGCAGGGCATCGAGGCGAAGTATCCGGTGCAGGCCCGCTTCAGCGGCACCGTCACCAACATCGCCGACTACGGTGCGTTCGTCGAGCTGGAGCCGGGCGTCGAGGGCCTGATCCACGTCTCCGAGATGAGCTGGACCAAGAAGAACATCCACCCCGGCAAGATCGTCTCGACGAGCCAGCAGGTGGAAGTGCAGATCCTCGAGGTCGATCCCACCAAGCGCCGCATCTCGCTCGGCCTCAAGCAGACCCAGGACAATCCCTGGGATGCGTTCCTCGCCCAGCACCCGAAGGGCACCGTGGTCGAGGGCCCGATCCGCAACATCACCGAGTTCGGCCTGTTCATCGGCCTCGACGGCGGCGTGGACGGCATGGTCCACCTGTCGGACCTCGACTGGAACCGCTCCGGCGACGAGGTGATCAAGGAGTTCAAGAAGGGCGACAACGTCAAGGCCGTCGTCCTCGACGTCGACAGCGCCAAGGAGCGGATCTCGCTCGGCATCAAGCAGGTCTCGGGCGACCCGCTCGACACGCTCGCCAAGTACAAGAAGGGCGATCAGGTCACCTGCGAGGTGACGAGCGTCCAGGAGAACGGCATCGAGGTGAAGATCACCGGCACCGACATCACGAGCTTCATCAAGCGCTCGGACCTGTCGCGTGACCGCGCCGAGCAGCGCCCCGAGCGCTACAACGTCGGCGACAAGGTCGATGCCGCCGTCACCAACGTCGACAAGGCCACGCGCCGCATCGCCGTTTCGGTCAAGAGCCTGGAGCTCGCCGAGGAGAAGCAGGCCGTCGCGCAGTTCGGCTCGACCGACAGCGGCGCCTCGCTCGGCGATATCTTCAAGGCCGCCATCAAGAAGCGCGAGGGCGACGACAAGTAAGGACCAGCGGGCTCGATCGAGGTAGTGAGGGTGCGCGCCGGATGGCGGGCGCCCGCACCACCCAGAGTGCCCGGCCGGTAAGGTTTATGTGAGCGCGCGGGGAGGCAGTCTTCCCCGCGCGTTTCAGTTCCGGCAGGCTCCTTGCAGGACAGGGTTCACCAGTTGAGCCAGCAGCGCGATCGGCCTAGGTTTGCGCCATAATCGTACGCAAAGACCCATCCTGTTCACCGGAGTAGCTCGTTCCATGTCGCTCGAGACTGAAGCCGTCATCGATCGCCGTCGTCTGAGGCGCTCGCTTTCGCTGTGGCGCACCTTGGCCATTCTCGGCGTCGTCGCCGTGCTGGCCGCGACGTTCGCGGGCTCGGACTTGTTGAAGCTCGGGGAAAGCCAGCAGATCGCCCGCATCACCGTCGAGGGCCTCGTCACCGAGAGCCGCGACCAGTTGCGCATGATCAAGAAGCTCGAGGACGACAAGAAGGTCGCGGGCGTCATCGTCTTCGTCAACAGCGGTGGCGGCACCACTACCGGCGGTGAGGCGCTGTACGAGGCGCTGCGCAAGCTGTCCAAGAAGAAGCCCGTCGTCGCCCAATTCGGCACGGTCGCGGCGTCCGCCGCCTATATCGCTGGTCTCGGCACCGATCACATCGTCGCCCGCGGCAACTCGATCACCGGCTCGATGGGCGTCATCTTTCAGTGGGCGGAGGTCTCCGGGCTGCTCGACAAGGTTGGCGTCAAGGTCAGCGAGATCAAGACCGGTCCGTTGAAGGCCAATCCCTCGCTGTTCGCGCCGATCGACGAGCCTGGCCGCAAGGCGGCACAGGCGATGGTCGAGGACGGCTTCGCATGGTTCCAAGGCCTCGTCACGAGCCGCCGTGGTGTCGACGTCGCCATGGTGCCTGGCCTCAAGGAAGGCCGCGTCTTCTCGGGTCGCGAGGCTCTGAGCTACAAGCTGGTCGACGAGATCGGCGGCGAGAGCGAGGCCGTCACCTGGCTCGAGGGCAAGGGCGTACCGAAACAGGCCAAGGTCGTCGACTGGAAACCTAAGCCGGAATCGAGCTGGGGCGGGCTGACAGGCTCGATCACGAGTGCCGCGGTCGAGGCGTTGGGGCTCGAAAATACCATTCTGGCACGAATTATAGGCCAAGACGGACTATTCGGGCGTCTTGGGCTTGACGGCCTCGTCTCGGTTTGGCAACCTGCCGAAAATTGAGGAAATACAATATCTTTCGGGCGGGAGAGGCCTGTGATCAAGTCCGAGTTGATTCAGAAGATCGCGGCGACCAACCAGCATCTCTATCACCGCGACATCGAGCGGATCGTCAACGTGATCTTCGATGAGATCGTGGACGCGCTCGCGCGGGGGGATCGGGTGGAGCTGCGCGGTTTCGGTGCGTTCACGGTGAAGCACCGGGCGGCGCGCCTGGGTCGCAATCCGCGCACCGGCACACCGGTGCCGGTGGCCGAGAAGTTCGTGCCGTTCTTCAAGACCGGCAAGGAACTGCGCGAGAAGCTCAACGCGGGCGATGCCCCGCGCGGGAAGCGCAAGAACTGACAGCGGCGAGCCGCGGGACGATGACCACTTCCGGGCCTCGATCACCGTAGGCCGCAAATTCCGAGGGCGGACGTCTTGCTCAAGCGCATCATCTGGATTTTGCTCGGCTTTCCCGCCGTGGCGCTGATGGTCACGATCGCCGTGATCAATCGCCATCCCGTACGGCTGGTGCTCGATCCGTTCAAGCCCGAGACGCCGGTCGTCTCGCTGTCGATGCCGTTCTACTACTACCTGTTCGGCATGCTGGTGGCCGGCGCGATCATCGGCGGGCTGGTGACGTGGTTCGGTCAGGCGCACTGGCGCCGGCGCGCGCGTAACCGCGCGCAGGACGCGTTGCGCTGGCAGGCCGAGGCGGAGCGGCTGTCGCGGGAGCGCGACATCGAGGTCGCCCAGGCGTCGCGCGGCAAGCAATTGACGGTCGCTCGCTGAGACGTTCCCTCTCGCCGGCCGCGAGGAGGTGACTTGCGCATCATCGACGCGGCTTCGGTGGGCCACACCCTGAGCTATCCCCGCTTGGTCGACGTGCTCGCGGAGATGTTCCGGACGGGTGCGATCGCCCCACCACGGCATCATCACACCATCGCCCTCGACGGCCGACCCGACGCGACGCTGCTGCTGATGCCGGCATGGTCCAGGGCTGCTCCGGGTACCGAGTCCGCCGGACGTTATGCCGGCGTCAAATCCGTGACCGTGTTTCCCGACGCGGGCCGCATCGCCAAGCCGGCGGTGCAGGGCGTCTACCTGCTGTTCGACACCGAGAGCGGAGCACCGCTGGCCCTGATCGATGCCCCGGCCCTCACCGCCTGGCGTACGGCGGCGGCATCGGCGCTCGCCGCCCGTCATCTCGCGCGGCCTGAGTCGTGCCGCCATCTGATCATCGGTGCCGGGGCGCTGGCGCCGTTCCTGGCGAAGGCGCATGCGTCCGTACGTCCGATCCGCGAGACGGTGATCTGGAACCGCAGCCGGCCGCGTGCCGAGGCGGTGGCGGCGGCGTTGCGGGGCGACGGGCTGAACGCAACGGTGGCGGACGATCTCGAACCGGCGGTCGGGGCGGCCGATGTGGTGTCCGCCGCCACTTTGTCGGCGACGCCGTTGATCGAGGGGCGCTGGCTGCGGCCGGGGACGCACGTCGATCTCGTCGGCGGCTTCCGCCCGACGATGCGGGAGGCCGACGACGAGACGATCCGGCGGGCGCGGGTCTATGTCGACACCCGCGCCGGCGCGATGAAGGAGGCGGGCGACATCACCCAGCCGCTGGCCTCGGGCGTGCTCGCAGCCGACGCGATACGCGCCGAGCTGGCCGAGTTGGTGCGCGGCGAGGTGGCCGGCCGCTCGAGCGAGGGCGAGATCACCTTGTTCAAGTCCGTCGGCGCCTCGATCGAGGATCTCGCCGCCGCGATCGAGGTCTTTGAAGGTGTCTCGGATGCCTCCTCCCCCTGAAGGGGAGGAGAAGAAGAGCGTGCGTCAGGCGAACGTCGAGCGATGCGCCCAGCCGGTCATGCGCATCTCGAGCCAAGCCATGATCGCGTACATGACGATGCCCTCGACCGCCAGCGCGAGCAGGCCGGCGAACACCAGCGGCACGTTGAACTGGCTCTGTGCCGCGAGCATCATGTGGCCGACGCCCGAATTGGCCGCGACCGTCTCCGACACCACCGAGCCGACGAAGGCGAGCGTGATCGCCACCTTCAACGAGCCGAAGAAGTACGGCAGCGCGCGCGGAATGCCGACCTTCAGCATGATGTCCATCTTCTTCGCCCCGAGCGCGCGCAGCACGTCCTCGAGTTCGGGTTCGATGGTGGCGAGGCCGGTCGCGACGTTGACGACGATCGGGAAGAACGCGATCAGGAACGCGGTGAGGATCGCGGGGATGGTGCCGATGCCGAACCAAATCACGAGGATCGGCACCACCGCGACTTTGGGCACCGAGTTGAAGCCGACCATCAGCGGATAGAGACCGGCGTAGATCGAGCGCGACCAGCCGACCAGCAGGCCGAGCGCCATGCCGCCGACGACGGCCAGCAGGAATCCCGCCGTCGTCGTGAACAGGGTCTGCAGCGAGTTCTTCCAGATCGCCGGCCAATACTCGATCGTTGCCTGGGCGACGACGCTCGGTGCCGGCAGGATGAACTTCGGGATCTTGAAGATCCAGACGCTCGCCTCCCAGAGCGCGAACAGCGCGATCGTGTAGATCCAGGGCGCGGCCTTGAGGCCGAAGCTGTCGTTGCCGGCGCTCATGCTGTGGTCCTCGCCTCGGCGATCAGCGCCCTCAGGTCGTGCACGATCGAGTTGAACTCGTTGGTGTAGATCAGATCCCTCGGCCGCGGCCGGGGGAAGTCGATCACCCTCTCCTGGATGATGCGGCCCGGCCTGGCGCTCATCACGAACACGCGGTCGGCGAGATAGATCGCCTCGCGCAGATCGTGCGTCACCAGAATGACGGTGAAACGCTTCTCCTGGTGCAGGTCGCGGATCACGGCCCACAGCTCTTCGCGCGTGAACGCGTCGAGCGCCCCGAACGGCTCGTCGAGCATCAGCAGCTCAGGCTGGTGGATGAGCGCGCGGCACAGGTTCGAGCGCTGCTGCATGCCGCCCGAGAGCTGCCAGGGAAACTTTTCGCCGAAGCCGGCGAGGCCGACCATCTTCAGCAGTGCCTCCGCCTTCTCGACGTTGGCCGAGTGGTCACGGCGGAACGTGCGCCGATGCGGCTCGACGATCTCGAGCGGCAGCAGGACGTTGTCGAGCGTCTTGCGCCATGGCAGCAGCGAGGGGTTCTGGAACGCCATGCCGGCGATCGAAACCGGGCCATCGACGGCCTTTCCGGCGACCGTGACGCTGCCCTTGCTCGGCCGGACGAGGCCGGTGGTCAGCTTCATCAGGGTGGACTTGCCGCAACCCGATGGGCCGACGACGGCGGTGAACTCGCCTTTCGGCACCGTCATGGTGAGGCCATCGACGGCGAGCGTGCCGCCGGCACCACCATAAGTCAGTGCGACGTTGTCGAGCGTGACGAAACCGGACACGAGTCCCCCATCCGCCTGGGGTCAGACCCCTGGCCCGTAAGCTCTAACTCTTGGAAGTCGCGGCGGGGCCTGGGATCTGGCCCCGCCGGTGGTTCGAACCTCAATCCACCTTGCGGTCAGCTGCGGCACCCAGGAACGAGCCGTCGAACACGCGGCTTGGCTTGGGTGCGTCCTTGAGGCCGATCGAGACCTTCAGCAGCTCGATCGACTTCGCCATCTTGGCCTCCTCGACGCCACCGAAGCCGTTCTTCTTCACCGCGGGGGTGACGAAGTTCTGCGCCAGCGCCATCTTCAGACGCTCGAGCTCGACGTCCTTCTTGACTACGTCGTTGCGCTTCAGCACGCCCTCGACCGCGGCGGCCGGATCCTTGACGGTGTCGCGCACGCCCTTGACCATCGCCTTCAGGAACCCCTTCACGGCGGCGGGATTCTTCGCCGCGAAGTCGGAGTTGACCATGATCGCGTTGCCGTAGAGGTCGAGACCATTCTCGGCCATCAGGATCAGCGAGATGTCGTCGGCGGCGACGCCCTGAGACTTGAGGTTCAGCACCGAGGAGAACGAGAAGCCGAAGATGCCCTGCACCTTGCCCTGCGCCAGCATCGGCTCGCGCACCGGGAAGCCGACGCTCTCGATGGTGATCTTCGACAGGTCGAGCTTGGCGACCTGGGCGAACGCCTTCCACTGGGCGAAGGCGCCGTCCGGCGGCGGCGCGCCGAGCGTCTTGCCTTCCAGCGACTTGGGATCGGTGGTGACGCCGAGGCTCTTGCGGCCGATCACGGCGAACGGCGGCCGCTCGTAGACCATCATCACGGCCTTGACCTTGAGGTCGGGCTGCTCGTCGATCGCCTTGACCAGCGAGTTGATGTCGCCGAAGCCCATTGGATAGGTGCCGGTGGCGACCCGCGGAATGGCCTCGCGCGAGCCGTTGCCGGTGTCGATGGTGACGTTGAGGCCTTCCTCCTTGAAGTAGCCCTTGTCGATGGCGACGAAGAACGGCGCCGCCGGTCCTTCGAATTTCCAGTCGAGCGTGAACCGGATGTCGGTCTGCGCAGAGGCGGCTGTCGCCAGCGTGGCCATCGCCAACGCCGTCACGCTGCCTGCCCAACGTGTCGTTTTCATCATCATTCGCGCCACTCCCTTGAACGCGTGCATGTCCGCCGCAAAGTTAAGCAGCAGCACAGGCGCATGTTCAAGTCCAAAGCATTGGCGCGCCATGCCTGGAAAACGGGCGATGGGGGTCAAACCATCGTCCGGCGGCGAAACAGCTCCATCCTGAACGACGTCTAATGGCGCCGGCCGATGATCCGGACGAGCACGATATTGGATGAATGAAGGGTGTGCCGGTGGAGCCGTGGCCTATGGTCAATGCGGCCAGCCATGGCTCCACCGTTGAATCGCGCCGCGATACGCAGAAACCGGAATTCGCGGCGACACTGCATTTGACCCCAAATGTGTTGCAGGATTGCAAACGTGCCCAAGAATTCACCGCGTCACTTTGGTAGGGGCTGTCTCGGCTCCGTGTACAGCAGCCACGCCATCATCGGGTTGAGCAGGACATGCGGGGTGATCCGCGCAGCCAGCGCCACCACCGGCCAGACGAAGCCGGGCACGATCACGCGTCGGCCGACACGGAAGCCCCAGTAGCCGAAGCCCGCCACACGGGCGGGAGACATCGCGTGCATCAGCGTCCGGTAGCGGGCGCGCTCGGCACCCATGCGGGCATGAAACCGGGTCTCGACTGGGCCCGGCGCCAGCACGGCGATCCTGACGCCGTTGCCGGCGGCCTCGAAGGCCAGCGCCTCGGTGAGCGACAGCACGTAGGCCTTCGAGGCATAGTAGAGCGCTTGGTAGGGGCCCGGCATGAACCCGCCCATCGAGGCGACGTTGAGGATGCCGCCGCGCCGCCGGTTCAGCATCGCCGGCAGCATGTGGCGCGTGAGCCGGGTCAGCGCGGTGACGTTGGTGGCCATGGCGCGCTCGATTGCGGCTTCGGGCTCGTCGGCGAATGCGCCCGAGAGGCCAATACCGGCATTGTTGATCAGCACGTCGGCATAGTAGCCGCGCGCGGCAAGCGCGGCGTCGATCACGGCCGGCGTGTCCGGCGCGGTCACGTCGGCGGCGATCTCGACCACCGTGGCGCCCGCCGCGCGGAGCTCGCTGGCGGCGCGGGCGAGGCGCTCGGGATTGCGCGCGACGATCGCGACATGATCGCCGGCTTTGGCGAACCGGTGCGCCAGGGCGAGGCCGATGCCCTCCGAGCCGCCCGTGACGACGGTGATGGGCGCGACCGGCGCGGCCAGTCCGGCGCTTGGTTCCGCGCTTGGTTCCGCGCTGGGTTTGGCGTTGCCGGCGATTGGGGCTGAGGGCTGATCTCGGTCTGCCATGCGGGTATCCTTCGCGGACTTTGCGTGCGGCGAGGCGATGGTCTCGACAGGCGGGGCCGTCGCCGGGTATCGAATGATATGGAGACATGCCGGTCCAGGAGTGGCATGCCCCAATTCGGCCCGATGCGCTTCGCTACCATCGCCCGATCGGTGGCTTTCATCCAGGGGAGGGGGCATGACGGCCCGCTGTCTCGTGCTGACGATGCTGCTCGTGCTGGCCGCCGCGACGCCGGCCGCCGCCCAATTCAGCGACGTTCCTGGCGTCTTCCCGGGCGCGTCCAGCACGAAAGCTGCGCCCTCGCCCGCCATGACCGCCAAGCCGGCCCTGGCTGGAGCGGCACAGGCCGCATCTGCGCCGTCGGCACCGGCGGGGCCACCGGCCAAGCAGCTTTTCGGGGCTGCCAAGGTGCCGGCCGCGCTCGAGGCACGCGCCATCGGCAGCTATGCACGCGGCTGCCTCGCCGGCGCCCGTCCGATCGCGACGGACGGTCCCGCGTGGCAGGCGATGCGGCTGTCGCGCAACCGCAACTGGGGACATCCCGCCCTGGTCGCGCTGGTCGAGCGGCTCGCCGTCGAGGCCAAGGCGAGGGACGGCTGGCCTGGATTGTTGCTCGGCGACATGTCCCAGCCACGTGGCGGTCCGATGCTGACGGGGCACGCCAGCCACCAGCTCGGGCTCGACGCCGACATCTGGCTGACGCCGATGCCCGACCGCAAGCTGACCACCAAGGAGCGCGAGGAGATCTCGGCGACGTCGATGCTGGCCGCCGGCGAGCTGACCGTCGACCCCAGGATCTGGACGCCGCGGCATCTGGCGCTGATCCGGCGCGCAGCGAGCTATCCCGAGGTCGAGCGCATCTTCGTCCACCCCGGCATCAAGCAGGCGCTGTGCAAGGCGGCCGGCGGCCCCGCCAATCGGCCTTGGCTCGCCAAGGTGCGCCCGATGTGGGGACACAACTTTCATTTCCATGTCCGCATCGCCTGCCCGAAAGGCTCGCAGGGCTGCGAGCCGCAGAAGGCGGTGACCGGCGACGATGGCTGCGGAAAGGAGCTCGAGGACTGGTTCGCGTTGCTCAAGGCGCCGCCGAAGCCCGGCGGTCCGCCAAAGCCGCCGATGACGCTCGAGCAGCTTCCCGCGGCGTGCAAGCTCGTGCTCGACGCTCCCGCCACGACCGAGGCCGTGGCAAAGGGCAATTGAACGAGGCGGTCAGGTCGAGGCCGCCAAGCCGCTTCGATCCTGTTGCAGCCTGCGGCCGCGGCGTCCCTGGCGGCGCAGCCACAGTAGCAGGCCGGTCGTGAGCAGGCCGGCGAGCATCAGCGAGACGACAACGTTCAGGACCGAGCCCGTGCTGCCGATCCAAAGACCTTCATGAATGCTGCGCGGCCAGTTGCGCGGCACCGGGAC
Source organism: Devosia equisanguinis (assembly GCA_945889015.1). Taxonomy (GTDB): domain Bacteria; phylum Pseudomonadota; class Alphaproteobacteria; order Rhizobiales; family Hyphomicrobiaceae; genus CAMDBL01. The sequence continues at coordinate 19,974 of CAMDBL010000004.1, read as the reverse complement.
GAGCGCCTTCGGCGTGACGAAATAGCCCTGGAACTGACCGTTCTCCATGTAGCGCATCATGTGGCGCAGCCACATCGTGCGTATCCAGACCATATTGCTCAAATCGCGGTTGGCGCCCGCGGCCTGGACCACGTCGATCATCGTCAGCTTCGCCGCCGGGGCTCCCATCGTCATCGGTGCCGCGCCGCCGCCCCCCATGGTGACGTTGAAGGCCATCAGAGCACCGGTCAGCGGGCTGGCGATCAGCAGCGGTAAGCCGATCCAGGCCGTCATCTTGTGCCAGCCCGACAGCGTGCCCGATACCCTCGGCAGGCCCATCGCAAGTCCGAGCCCGATCAGCGCCAGCAGCGCGATCGTCGTGGTGGTGACCAGAGGTCTCAGATCGTAGAGCAGCGAGACGTGGATGCGCCGGGCGATTCCCAACGCGGCCGCCAGTGTGCCCGGCGCGGTCTTCGCCGCCCGCGATTCGACATCGACGAGGATCGGACGGCCCTGCATCGCGGTGTGGATCTCGAGCGTGCCTTCGTAGTTGCGGTAAGTGATCGCGCGTGCGGCGCCGCCTGGATCGTGCGTCTTCAGAATATCCAGGACCTGACCGGCGCTGAGGCTTCCCGGCGCACGATGGAAGAGATGTACGGTGGGCTCGAAGGCGAGAAAAAAGCCGGTCACGATCAGGGCGGCCAGCGGCAGCGCGAAGATCAGCGCCAGCCAGCGGTGCAGGCGAAGGGCATACGATGTCATGGCAAACCTTGCATGGTTCGATCATCGATAGAGGCGGTCAGGGCGAGGCCGCCGTTATTGCGCGACGAGCCGGCGCAGCTTCGCGATCTGGCGATCCTCCGCCTCCTGATAGCCGATGTGATCGACGTAGCGGCCGTCGCGTCCCATCAGGTAGGTCAGCGCGGTGTGATTGTAGGTAAAGCCTTCCTTGGTCGGTACTTTCGCGTAATAGGCGCGATAGGCCCTGGCGACGTCGGCGATCTCCTGCGCCGTTCCGGTGAGCCCGGTGATCCGGCTGTCGAAGCTCGACAGGTAGGTCTTCAGATGTGCGGGCGTGTCCTGCTCGTGATCGACGCTGATGAACAGGTAGCGCATCTTGTCGGCGTCGGGTCCGAGCTTCTGGAGGATGTTCGACAGCTCGAGCAGGGCCGTCGGGCAGACGTCGGGACAATGCGTGAAGCCGAAGAACACGGCGAACGGCTTGCCCTCGAGGTCGCGGCTCGAAAGCCGCTTGCCCTCGTGCGTGGTCAGCTCGAACGGTCCACCGACCTTGGCGGCGAGTTGCTCGAGCGGTCGCGACGCCGACGCGATCCAGCGATAGATGCCGGTCGCGGCGACGACGAGGACGAGGGCGGCGACTGCCGCCCATGCCAGCTTGCTGATCCTGGTCATCAGTGCTTCATCGCTCCGTGACCCTTGGCGCCCATGCCGCCGGTGCTACCCATCGGCTTGACGGTGTATTCGACGTCCACCTTGCCGGCCTTCTCGAACACCAGCGTGCCCTTGACCTTGTCGCCCTCCTTGAGCTGGCCTTTCAGCGCCATGAACATGACGTGATAGGAGCCGGGCTTGAGCTCGACGCTCTGGCCGGGCTTCACCTCGAGGCCCTTCTCCAGCTCGCGCATCTTCATGACGTTGTTCTCCATCGCCATCTCGTGGACTTCGAACCTGCCGGCCACGGTGGCGGAGCCGCCGATCAGGCGGTCGGGCTCCTTGCCCTTGTTCTCGATCTTCATGAACCCGCCGGCGACACCGGCGCCGGCAGGTGTGGCGCGGGTCCACGGGGCCTCGATCTTGATCGCGCCGACGGTGTAGTCCTGGGCGACGGCGGGCGCTCCGGCGAGGACCGCGAGGCCGAGAGCCAGTATGATCGTCCGTTTCATGAGTGATGCTCCTGTGTTGCACGTGGGCTGGTGGTGAAGAGTGCCGGCGGACGGACGGGGGCCCGTCCGCCGGTCGGCAGCGCGCGGCGACTGGGGATCGCGCACGCTACTGAGGGAAAGCATCGGCGGGGCAATGCGGCTGGCGCTCGATCGGAACCGTCGGCAACTGTCCTTGGCCTTGCTGGGCGCGCGCGCTAGACGCAGCGGCGAAGATGGCGAGAATGCTGAGCGAGCAGGCGAACGTCAGTTGAAGGCGCACGCTGCGTGTCGAGAGGCGCTGTCGCGCCTCAGTGTCGATGGTCGGCATGTCCAAGGTTCCGCGATCGGCTGAAAACGGTGCTGATCCTGCGGCGGAGCCGAGGCTGCTGGTCCGCGTACGGCGGACCTGAGCGGCATCATCGGCACCGGCTGCAGGAGCGAGGCAGTTTCAGGCGAGGTGCGGAGGGCCGCGCGGTGGCGGCAGCACGCCAGCGATACGCGGTGCGATCACCTCGGCGATGACGACGACGCGCTCGGAGGCGGCGAGCCTGACGGGGGCGATCAGCGGCGGTTGCCACATGACGGCGACGGCGGGGCAGCTGCCCATGCAGATCGGACATTCGCCAAGTCCGCCGGGTGCCCGCGCCGGTGCGCCCGGCACGGCGCCGGCCGGATCAGAGAGGGCCTCGGAGCCGCCGTGACAGATCACGGCCAGGGACGCCTCGAGCGACTGATCGAGCGACTGGGGCGCAAGGCGTGTCTCGAGCATGCGCGCATTGTGGCGCACGACCAGGGCCGCATTCAGCAGCACGCCGATCAACGCCAACCAACACACGATGCTCTTGCGACGTGCCACTGCGAGCCTGCCTCCCGGACGCTGCTCAAGCTATAGGCAACGATCCGACCTCGGCAATCGACATTTTGGGGACAATTTGGCACGGGGGGATCAGGAATCTCCGCAGTCGTGCGGTTCAAGTCCTAGACGCGCTCTGCCGTGCCCTCGATCACCTGTCCGCCGGCGACGTAGCCGTTGCGGGCGAGATGCGCCTTCAGCAGCGCCAAGTTCTTCATGTTGGCACGGAACCCGATGTCGAACAGGTCGCCGATGAACGGCACCACGCCGACCACGGTATCGACCGCGCTGTTGGCGATCATGCGGCCCATCGTCCAGCGCGAGACGCCGAGGCGGCGCGCTTCCCAGATGATGTAGCTCGAGATGGCCTGGCTGATCAGGTCGCCGATCACCGGCACGATGCCGATGACGGCGTCGAGGCCGATGCGGATGTTGCTGCCGGGGATCGCGAACGCGCTGTCCATCAGCTTGGCCAGCGCCTCGACACGGGCGAGCGCGGCGGCGGTGTCGGCATGGTCGTAGCGCTGGAAGGCGCCGCTACGGACGCCCACGTTTGTCACGTTCCGGCCTCATGGGAAAAGCTCACGCGCACGGATCGTGCCGCAGGTGTCTCTGGAGAAGCCTCTGGGGGAGGAGAGTCGAACGCGGCGGTCCGGCGCTGAATTCTATGTAGGGTGCACGCGGGGTTGTTCAAGTCCGAACGGGGCAAGTCCGAACGCGGGATGCGCTTCCCGGCTTATTGCCAGTTGAGCTTCAACCCCGGCCGCTCCCATTCGAACGCGACCAGCTTGCCCCATTGTGCGAGCGTCACGTAGCAGGTCTTCAGATCGGGGCCGCCGAAACACAGATTGGTGGTCCACTTGTCGTCAATGGGCAGATGGCGGATGGTCTTCCCGTCGGGACTGACCACGGTGATGCCGCCGCGGTAGAGCGTGGCGATCATGATGTTGCCGGCGCTGTCGACGGCCATGCTGTCGTAGCGCTGATAGGGCATGCCGGCGGCATGGATCAGACGGGCGCCGTGCGGTGACGGCCACGGCTCGCGGCGGGTGACGCCGGGCGAGACGATGTCGATCGCCCACAGCCGCGCGGGCTCGCCCTCGACGAAATACAGGATCTTGCCGTCGGGCGAGAGCGCGCAGCCGTTCGCGGTCAGCGTCGGGCCGGTGACCGCCTTGATCGACGATCCGTCGGTGGTCGCATAGTAGAGGCAGCAGCGATCGAAGCGGTCGTGCGTGGCTTTGCCGAGGTCGGTGAAATAGAAGCCGCCGGCGGTGTCGAACACCAAGTCGTTGGGGCCGATCAGCCGGCGCGGGCCGCAATGCGTGTAGAGCGTCTCGAATGCGCCCGTGGCCGGATCGACCCGCTGGATTGCGCCGCCGGTGAAGCCGTCCGGCACGCCGTTGGGCCTCAGCCCGTTCTCGGCGTCCTCGTACCACTTCGAGCCGCCGTGGTTGCAGACGTAGATCTTGCCGTCGGGACCGACCGCGGCGCCGTTGGGGCCGCCGCCGAGATCGGCGATGGTGGTCTTGCTGCCGTCGGGCGAAACCCGCGTCAGCCGCCCGCCTTCGATCTCGACCAGGATGATCGAGCCGTCCGCCATCGCAACGGGCCCTTCGGGAAACCGCAGCCCCGTCGTGACGACACGGAATTGGTCGAGCGTCATGCGGCGGTGCTCCCTGCCTTGCCAGCCCGTTTTGGGTGCTGTCCGAGTGTATACGACAGTGTGCCTGGACCGGCTCGGCCGGCGCAACCCGCATCGCTGCAAGGTCAGTCATCCGCATCGTGCAGACGTTGGCTGATCAGCTCTTGCGGACCTCGCCCTTCATCACACCGCCGGTGCCGCGGACCGGTACGAGGTCGCGCAGCCGCTTGGCGGGCACCGCGGTGCCGATCGGGGCCACCATCTCCTTGCGCGCCTCGACGATGATGACGCCGGCGAAGGCTGGCGAGACGCGGGCGCCGATCCGCTCGAACGCCATCGCCGCGCGCAGCAGCACGCGCCAGTCGAGCGGCGGCAGATACAGCGCGGTCGACCAGTCGAGCGGGGTGAAGAGGGCATCGGCAAGCAGCCGCTCGAGCTGTGCGCGGCTGTAGGGCTGGCCCTGGCCGAACGGGGTCGTGTCGATCCGTGCCCACACGCCCCGCCGGTTGGGGACGATCAGCAGCACGCGGCCCTCGGGCGCCAGCACCCGCCACATCTCGCGGAGCACGGTGCGGGCGAGCTCGGCCGTCTCGAGGCAATGGACGGCGAGAATGCGGTCGACCGAGTTGTCCGGCAGCGGCAGCTGGTCGCTCTCCACGAGCGCGCTCGCGACGTCGCCCGCGGGCGGCCACACCAGTGCCCCCTGGCCGGCCGGCATCAAGGCCCCGAGACGGGTCACTTCCCCCCGGAACGAGCCGAGATACGGGGTCGGGAAGCCCATGCCCATCAGCGTACAGCCCGGCAGGTGGCGCCAGCGTGCGCGGATGCGCTGGGCGAGCAGCCGCCGCACGAGCTGGCCGAGCGGCGTCGCATAGAAGTCGCGCAGGGCCTCGACGTCGAGCTGCATCACGTCCTCCGGTCCACAGCACCCCCGGATAGAGCCACCATGCGGTGAGACCACCGTACAAGTCCAGTCGCCTGGACACTAGACACTAGACGCTGGCCGCGTCGTTGAAAACGGTGGGGCTTCGGTCTATGTACCGACTACATCGCCCCTTCCCCTACATGAGGCCTTCATGGCTGCCCTCGAGATCCATCAGTTCCCCTGTCTGTCCGACAATTACGGCGTTCTGATCCGGGATCCAGACACCGGCGTGACGGCGGCGATCGACGTGCCGGAGGCCGGCAAGGTGCGGGACGCGCTCGCGGCCAAGGGCTGGAAGCTGACCCACATCCTGGCCACGCACCACCACAACGACCACACCGCCGGCAACCTCGAGATCAAGGCCGAGACCGGCTGCACCGTCATCGGCCCGCGGGCCGAGGCGGCCCGCATCCCCGGCATCGATACTCAAGTCGGCCAGGGCGACCGCTTCAAGTTCGGCAGCTTCGACGTCGAGGTGCTGGATACGCCCGGCCATACCGCCGGCCACATCAGCTACGTGATCCCGGCGGCCGGCGTCGCGTTCGTCGGCGATACGCTGTTCGCGATGGGCTGCGGCCGCATCATCGAGGGCGATCCGGAGATGATGTGGACGTCGCTGCAGAAGATCGCCAGGCTGCCGGCTGAGACGCGCATCTACTGCGGCCACGAGTATACCGTCGCCAACGCCCGGTTCGCACTGACGATCGAGCCCGACAACGCCGCCCTCGTCCGGCGCGCGGCCGAGGTGGAGGCTCTGCGCGCCGCCGGCAAGCCGACGCTGCCGACACTGCTCGCCGACGAACTCGCCACCAATCCGTTCCTCAGGGCGCCGAATGCCGGCATCCGCCGCCGCCTCGGCATGGAGAAATCGGCGGACTGGCAGGTGTTCGGCGAGGTCCGTGAGCGCAAAAACAAGAGCTGATCGGACACAGGAACGGCGATGGCCGCCAGCGATCATCCCGGCCGGACCGCGGCCAGCGAGGAGGCGGACCGCCTGATCCGTGCGCTCGGGCTTGCCCCTCATCCCGAGGGCGGGCATTACCGCGAGACGTTTCGTGATGCCCGTCTCGGACCCGGCAGTGGGCGCGCCCTCTCGACCGCGATCTATTTCCTGCTGAAGCGCGGTGAGGTCTCACGCTGGCATCGCGTCGATGCCGCCGAGGTGTGGCACTTCTATGCCGGCGCACCGCTGGTGCTCGGCACCGACATCGTGGCGGGGCAACGGCCCCAGATCGTCGTGCCCGCGGGCGCGTGGCAGCTGGCCCGCAGCACGGGGGACTACACCCTGGTCGGCTGCACCGTGGCGCCCGCCTTCGAGTTCGCCGGCTTCGAGATGGCGCCGCATGGGTTCGAGCCGGAGTGAGTCGGAGGGCCGCCGGTTATGTCACGGCGAACCCTCCGAAATTGCTGCACTTCCCTCCGGGCAAGGCATCGTTGCCGACGCATCACGGCGCGCAAAAGCGGTTATCCACGGTTTGCAATCCTATAGTTGACCTCCAACACACTGATTTTGCGTGATTATTTGAACCGTGTCCGAGCGGCAACGTCCTGCGCTTGCACGGGAATCACGACTCACCAACAGTGCGCGGCAATAGATTCGCGTGCCTCGGGGGCCTGACAATGAAGCGCAAGCAGGGTCAAATTCTCACGGCCGTCCTGGTCGATTACGACAATATCTACCTTGCGCTCCGCCGGAAGAGCGAGGAGGCGGCCCGTCTTTTCGCCAAGGACGCCGCTCTGTGGCTGCGCGAGATCGAATCCGGATCGCTGATCACGCCGACCAACAGCGTGTTCGGCAAGGCCAATCGCCGGATCGTGCTCAATCGCTGCTACGGCAACCCCGTGCCACGCCGCAACACGCACGACAACTCGACGGACATGAACTCGTTTCCGTTCGTGCGCCACCATTTCCTGCGCTCGGGATTCGAGGTCGTCGATTGCCCCCCGCTCACCGCGCAGCTGAAGAACTCGTCCGATATCCGCATGGTGATGGACGTGCGAGATTTCCTGCTGCACGACACCTACTTCGACGAGTTCATCATCCTTTCCGGCGATGCGGACTTCACGCCAGTGCTGCACCGGCTGCGTGCGCATGCCCGCCGCACCGTGATCTTCGCCAATGATCACACTGCGGTCCCCTACAAAGCGATCTGCGACGGTGAGGTGCGTGAAAGCGACCTCATCGCCCTGCTCACCGAGGAGAAGGCCGTGGCGGCACCGGTGGCCGAGCCGGCCATCTCCGCCGCGCCTGCCGTGCCGCAGATCGAGGATCGCCGCCGCGCCATCGTCGACGAGGTGATCGGCGCCGTTCGGGCCTCGCGCCATCCGATTCCGCTAGACCTGCTGGCCGACCGCGCGGTCCGCCTGCTCGGTCAAGCCGAAACCGTCGGCAGCGGCTGGGCGGGTGCCGGCTCGCTGCGCGAGCTGCTGCTCCAGGCAGCGCCCGATGCGCTCCGCATCGGCGAGCAGCCGCCGTTCCTGGTGTTCGACACGAGCCGCCAGCTCGCCGAGACACCGCGCCGTGTCGAAATCGCCGCTCCCGCGCCCGAGAGCACGGCGGCGCAGTCCGAGGCGGCTGCTTCGCGCCAGCCGCAGCCTTATCAGGCGCATCATCAGGTCCAGCATCAGCCGATGCCGCCGCAGCAGGCTCCCGAGCCGATGGCGGCGCCGGCCGCTGGTAACGCCGGTGCATCCGGTGCACTCGGCAATCTGTTCCGCTCGACGTTGCCGCCGATGGCCGCGACTCTGTCCTCGCAGGATCCGGCCGCGATGAGGCCGGTGGCTCCGCCGCAGGCTTCGGCTCCGCCGCAGCACGCCCCGCCGCAGGCGTCCAGCATGCAGCCGCCGATGCCGACCTTCGGCGGGCTGCCGACGGGCTACGCGCCAGCCGCTCCGATGCCGCCGGTTCAGTCCGCGCCGCCGCAGATGGCACCGCAGCGCCCGCCGCAACAGCAGCCCCCGGCACGGGCTCCGGACGTCAGCACCGCGACCGCCCTGCAGCAGTCGATCGCCCGAATCCACGAGGCCTGCCAGGCGCCGCCGCTGTCGCCGCCCGAGTATCGCGTGCTGTTCGACGTGATGGCGCGCGAGATCACCGAGCGCGGACTGGCCGGCTCGCAGACGCTGACCAATATCGTGCAGCGCGCCCAGGAGCAGGCCGTCGACCTGTGCCGCGACGACATCCGCTTCGTGCTCGAGGTGGTGAGCGAGTCCGACCCGTGGTTCGAGCAGGGCGCCTCGGCGACCTTGTTCGCCGGTCGGTTCCGCAACTTCGTCGTCGCCCGCTGCCGCAGTCAGGGGCTCAATCTGTCGGCCGACGAGATGGATCTGATCGAGGCCTGGTTCGTGGCCGGCGCGCCGCAGCAGCCGGCGTTTGCGAGCCAGCCCCAGCAGCCGGTGGCACGTCCCGCGGCGCAGCAGGAATACCGGCCCGCCGAGCCCGCGCCGCGCGCCGCGCCCAATTACGGCTATGCGCCGCCGCCGGCCGCAGCCGCCCCGCCAGCCGCGATGGCCGAGGAAGAGTTCCCGCGGATCGTGCGCACGAGGCTGCGCGGATAAGCTCACGCCTTTACGACGACTTGGGCAAGCCCCGGATCTCCACGATCCGGGGCTTCGCGCATAGCGGATGTGTGTCAGTCGAGGACGCGGCCGACCAGCCAGCCGGCGACTTGGACGGTGCCGCCCACCGTGATCGCTCCGGACACGACTGCGGGATCGGCGACCACGTCGAACGTCGCGTCGAGGCTTTCCACGAGCAGCCATTCGAACGGCAGACCCATCATCTCGTTGACGAGCGTGACGTGCTCGAGCACGCGGCCCGTGAACAAGCCGGTCGAGGTGGGCGGCGGCAAGGGTTGCGTCCGGGCGCCGTCTTCGTCTGCGTCGCGAGCCTCCGTGTCTGCGGCGGCGAAGAGGCCGATCGGGATGAACGCCTGTGCGGCGAGTTCCACCGGGTGGGGAGCCGCGAGGAACGCGGTTTCGGACGCGAAGGCGGTGAGTTCGCGCGCGAAGCAGGCGATCCGCAGCGTCGCGTCGCGTGGCAGGGGCTCGTCGGATCGCGCGGCCCAGTCGACGGCGTCGAGCACCATCGGGTAGCTGCCGGCGCCGTCCTCGTCGGGCGCGATCCAGGCCGACCACGCCCCTTCGAACGCGTTGTCATCCTCGCGGCGCACATGTTCGACGAGGCGCACAGGCACCTCGCTGCGGCCCTCGAAGAACGGGGTCAGCCCGACGATCTCGCGCTCGCCGCCGGCGTCCCCGGGCGTGAGATGCACCCAGACCTCTGCGCCGCTGCGCGAGCGCCAGATGGCGTAGTCGCCGGCGTTGCAGGAGAGCCGCTCGGTCGCCTCGTTGGCCATCCGCTCGACGGCGCCGGTGAAGGCTTCCTCGACGACCTCCGGCGCGAACGAGAAGCCGATGCAGGATAGGTTGCCGGACATCGGACACGCTCTCCGTCGCTGGCTGCGGCCCGCGCTGCTCCGTTCAGGCCTGCTCGATGCCGAGGGCGATGCGGAAGCGGCGCGCGATGGCGGCGCCGTTCTTCTCCGGCAGTTGCCAGGGATCCTCGGTCAGCGCGATCTTGGCAACCGCGAGACAGGGGCCGGGCTTGTGGAACAGGAAGTCGGCGAGCGCGTCCACTTCGCCTTCGCTCGTCACGGCCATCGTGTGGGCGATGCCGAAGCCGCGCGCGACGGCGGTGAGGTCGGCCTTGTTGGAGGTGAGGCCCGTCTGGCGGCCGGTCTCGCCGAAGCTCTCGTTGTCGAGGACGAGGATCGAAAGGTTGCCTGGCGCCTGATCGGCGACCACGGCGAGCGTGCCGATGCCCATCATGATCTCGCCGTCGCCGGTGATGCAGGTGACGCGCTTCTTCGGCTGCGCCAGGGCGATGCCGAGCGCGGTCGAGACGGCGAGGCCCATGCCGCCCCAGGAGTAGAGGCACTCGGGCGTGTCGCCGGACGCGAACGTGTCCCACGTCGGGCTGCCGAGGCCGGGCACGATCAGGGCGCCGTTGCGCTGCTCCATCAGCCGGGCGACGAAGGGGCGGCGCGAGATCTTGTTGGAGCGGGTCGAGCCCGCGCTGCTGCTGGCTTTGCTCATGGCGTCACTCATTTCTGGCCGAAGCCCTTGGCGCCGATGATGCGCTGGCTGACGAGAACGGCGGCGGAGAGGCGGCCGTTGAAGGCGATGTCGGCGGCGGCGGCGAAGGTCTCGCCGACCTGATCGGCATGCTCCACCGGGAAGCACCGCACCCCGACGGCCTCGAGCGCGGGCTTGGCCCCCATGCCCATCTGCACCTGCCAGGGGTTGAACTCGCCCCACATGCCGCGCATCGTCACCACCATCAGGCACGGCGCGTTGTAGGCGGTGGCGAGACCGAGGGCGTTGATGCAGTTGCCGACGCCTGACGACTGCATCGCGATCATCGCCTTCTCGCCGCCGAGCCAGCAGCCGGTGGCGATGCCGACGCCCTCCTCCTCGGTCGTCAGCGTGACGAGGCGATGGGCCGGGTCGGCCTTGACCATGTTCAGGAGCTTGATCAGCCCGCCGTCGGGAATGGTGCACACCGTCCTGATGCTGCGCGTCTTCATCTCGCGCAGCACGTCGTCGGACCAGTGATGGGTCGAATTGGTCACGCGGCGCCCCTGATGTTCGAAAAACCGCCGTCAACGAACCCGAAGCGGCGGGCGGCGTCAACCGGAGAAGGCGGCGCTCAGCCCTGCCGCCGCTGCACGGCCGGACGTGGCAGGCCCAGGTGATCGCGCAGGGTGCGGCCGGTGTAGTCGTGGCGGTAGAGCCCGCGCTGCTGGAGAAGGGGCACGACCTCGTCGACGAACGCGTCGAAGGCTCCGGGGAACCAGGCCGGCATGACGTTGAAGCCGTCGGCGGCGCGCTCCACGAACCAGCGCTCCAGCGTGTCGGCGATCGTCTCGGCCGAGCCGCAGACGACGAGGTGGCCGCGGGCGGCGACCGTGACATTGTAGAGATCGCGCAACGTCATGCTCTCGCGCCGCGCCTTTGCGAGCAGCGTGCGCGCGAAGCTGTGCGAGCTGTCCGGCAGCGACAGGTCCGGCACCGGCTGGTCGAGAGCGTAGCCGGAGAGGTCGCAGCCCAGCCGCGCGGAGAGCAGGCCCATGCCGCTGCTGTCGTCGACCCAGGACTGCAGCCGATTGAGGATGTCGCGCGCGTCAGCGTCGGTGCGCCCGACGATCGGCATGATCCCGGGCATCAGGCAGACGTCGCCGGGGTTACGGCCATGCTCCGCCACCCGCGCCTTGAACGACGCGTAGGCGGCTTTTGCCTCGTCGAGATCCTGCACCACGGAGAACACCACGTCGGCGGTGCGTGCGGCGAGATCCTGCCCGCGATCCGAGCCGCCGGCCTGCAGGATGATCGGCTGGCCCTGCGGCGGACGCCCGACGTTGAGCGGTCCCTTGACCGAGAAATACGTACCCCGATGATCGAGCGGATGCACCTTGGACCAGTCGACGTAGTGGCCGGTGGCGCGATCGATGACGATGGCGTCGTCGTCCCAGCAGTCCCACAGGCCTCTCACCACCGCGACGAATTCCTCAGCGATCTCGTAGCGCTTGTCGTGCGGGGGGTGCTCGCGGCCGAAGTTGCGCGACGAGTTGGCGATGCTCGTGGTTACGGCGTTCCAGGCGGCGCGGCCGCGGCTCAAGTGGTCGAGCGAGGCGAACGAGCGGGCCACCGTGAACGGCTCGCTGTAGGTGGTGGACGCCGTGGCGCCGAGGCCGATGTGCGTGGTGGTGGCGGCCAGCGCCGAAAGGATCAGCAGCGGATCGGGACGCACCATGTAGGAGGGGTGCATGCCCGGTGTGACGCCCGGCGTGTCGCCGAAGAACAGCAGGTCGAACTTGCCGCGCTCGGCGATGCGCGCGATCGTCTGCGACACCGCGAGATCCTGGAAGTCGTCGGTGGCGCCGGGCATCCGCCAGCCGGCGAAGTGGTTGCCGGTGCCGAGCACGAATACGCCGAGGTGGATCTGCCGTGTCATCGGTCCGGCTCCGTTGACGTCAACCCGTGAGGCGGCGCAGCTTGCGCAGCGAGCGCACGTTATCGGGGATCGGCGTATCCGGCCAGAAGCCGCTCCAGAACGTGCGCGAGACCTCGCCGACGTAGAGATCGCCGTGGGAGTCGACCGCCAAGCCGTGCGGGCCGATGAATTGATCGGGTGCCAGTCCCGGTCGCGAGGCGCCGACGCGGGCCAGTACCTTGCCGCTCATGTCGAGAACGCTGAGGCGCGGACCGAGGTTGGGGAAATCGCGCGTCAACGACAGCGCCGGACCAAGCTCGCCGACGTAGCAGAGTGGACAGCCGCAGCGCGACAGGCACAGCGCGCTCGGGCGATGGACGGTGTTCCACTGCGTCTCGAAGCGGCCGTTGACATTGAACACCTGGATGCGGTGGCTCTCGCGGTCGGCGACGTAGACCCAGCCGTCGGCATCGCAGACGATGTTGTGGGGAATGTTGAACTGGCCGGGATCGATGCCGCACGTTCCCCACGAGAGCAGATGGCGGCCGTCCGGCGCGAATTTGTGGATGCGGGCATTGCCGTACCCGTCCGAGACAAGAATATCGCCGTTGGGTGTCAGCGCCGAATGCGTGCACCGGTGGAACGGTGTGCCGCTCATGAACGGGCTCGGCTGGCCCGGTGTGCCGAGCGTCAGTAGCACGCGGCCCTCGGGTGTGCAGTGGCGGACGGAATGGTCGCCGTCGTCGGTCAGGAACAGCGTGTCGTCCGGCGCGACGTGAAGCCCGTGCGGCCGCTTGAACACGCCTTCGCCCCAGGACCGCAGAAAACGTCCTTCCCGGTCGAGCACGATGACGGGGTGAGCGCCGCGATTGAACACATAGACGTTGTCTCGGCTGTCGACGCCGACGGCGGCGACCTCGTGCAGCGACCAGCCGTCCGGCAGGCGCGCCCACGTCTCGTCGACCTCGTAACGGAAGGCGCCTTCGCCGACGATGGTTGCGACGGGAGCGGTCACGGCTGCGGCGCCTGCGGCCCGTGATCGACGTCCTGCTGATCGAGCTGCAACTTCTTGAGCTCGATCAGTCCGCGGTTGAGCTCGGCGCCGAGGATGATGACGACGGCGGTCAGCCAGAAGAAGATCAGCGTCGCCATCACCTGCGACAGTCCTGCATAGAACCGGGTGTAGTCGTTGAGATCGACATAGCCCGAGTAGAAGACGACGATCACGGTCAGCAGCGTCACGGTCAGCGCCAGCCCGGGCCAGATCTCGCGCAGGTAGCGGTGGCCTGCCGCCAGCCACTTGTGCATGGAGGTCAGCAGGATGGTGATCAACGCGAATGCGGACCCGTAGCGGGCGAAATCGAGCCAGTGGGAGTCGAGCCAGGCCTTGAGCCATGCCACTTCCGGCCTCGCGAGCCAGTCGGGCTCGAGGCGTTTGACGACCGCGGGCCAGACGACGAGGCCGGCGGTGAGCACCAGGATCAGGGCCGCGCCAAATAGAACAAACAGCATGCTGACGAACAAGTGCTTGAAGTAGCCCCTGGTCTCGCCGACCCGGTAGGCGCTGTTCAACGCCTCGCGCAGCGTCTCGATGGCGCCGGTCGCGAACAGCAGGGCCAGCAGCGCACTGAACGTCATCAGGTCGTAGCGGGTGGTGCTCATGATCGCCTCGACCTCGGGCGCCAGAGCCTCCGCGACGCGCTGCGGCAGGATCTCGACCATCTGGGCAGCGGCCCGCTCGGCGAGATCGCGGCCGCCGAAATAGCCGGCGAGCGAGCCGAGGAAGATGCAGAATGGAAACAGCGACAGCAGGAAGGAATAGGCCACCGCGCCTGCCAGCGTGATGCCGCTGTCCTCGTACAATCGCCACAGCGCCTGATACAGGGTGGTGGACCGCTTCATGAGCCTCTCCGTGAACTCCAGCGTCAGTCGTAGCGGGCGGCGAGCGCAGGGTCGATGTCCCTCAAGCCACGCCGCCCGTCAAAACGCCGCAGACCGTGCGATGCGCAGGCACCGGTCGATCCTCCGGCCTGTCCACCGCCTTGCCGCCCGAGCCTTGGATCACTAAAGTTCGGGAACGGCTCACGAAATCGGCTCGGCGGCCAGCCGCGACGTCGTGTCGATGCAACCCGGGAGAGCAGGCATTGAAGGTCGACACTGCTGACCAGCTTCAGGTGCTGACCCGCGAGCGCAACCGGCTGGCCGAAACGCTGGAGCTGAAGCCGGGCTGGCGCGCGCTGAAGGAGCTCGCCGCTCGCGAGGCGCGGGGCGAGTGGGTGGACGGCGCCGAGCGTGCCACCGAGCGCAAGTCGCTCGAAGCGGCGCTGTCGGTCGACAGGGTCTATCTGGCCTGGAAGAAGCTCGGCGAGGTCATCGATTTGCTGGAGCCGACGACGCCCGCACCCTTGATCGCCTCCGAGCCGGTCGTCCTGCCCCGCCCCGTGCGCGGCGCCGAGAATGTGCCCGAGCCGCGTTTGGCTGCCGCTGAAGGTGCCACTGGCGCGTCGCCGCTGATGTGCATCGTCGGCATGGACGAGGAGACGGCGGGCCGCCTCGCCGGCGCGGGTGTGGCGACGCTCGCCCAGGTCGCGGCCTTCACCGCCGCGGACGTGAAGGCTTTGCGCAAACAGCTCGGGCTCGGGCGGCGGCTGTCGCAGCAGGGGTGGATCGAGCAGGCGGCGCTGCTGGCGAGGCGCGATGCGGACGAGGCCGTGGCGGCAGCCTCGGCCCGGACGACCGTTGCGCCGGCCGTTTCGACGGTGGCGCTGCCCGGAGTCGATCCGCCACCGGGCGACGTGTCCACAGCGTCACCCGAGGTCACCAAACCGGTGCCGTCCGCTCGTCCGCTCGCGACGTCCCCGAGGCCGGCTTCGCTGACGGCGCGCCTGTTCGAGCGAACCCCGATCACCAGCCCACAGCGCTCCCTGCTTTCGGCGATCGAGGCTGCCGAGCAGGCGCGGCTACGTCCCTCGCCGGTCGCATCCGAGGCGATCGAGTTCGAGCCCGCGGCCGCTGAAACGGAGATCGTGTTCGCCGATCCGCCCTCGTCGTCGGCACCACTGCCGTCCGATGATACCCCGGCGCATGGCCCATCTGAAGACCTCGATGTCGCAGGGTCTGCCGTGGTCGAACCAAGAGGGCGGGCACCGCGTTCGGACAGACATGACAAATCCGGCACCGCACGGTTACCGGTCTCGGGCGAGCGGCCGGTGGTCGCGCCGATCGAGGACGAGGCCGAGGTGGCGATCGTCAAGCGCTCCGGCAATGGCGCGAGAAGGCCTTCACGGTCGAGGCCACCTGCAGCCTCCGAGGATCGGACCGATGCCATCCTGTTCGTCGATCACGAGGCGCAGGGCGGCGAGGATTACGATCCGCGCAGCGTCGCCGCCTTCCGGGGCGCGATCGAGGAGGCGAGCGTCGAGATCGTGGTTCGCCGCTCCTCGCAGCGAGCCCCGTCGGGCGAAGGTGGATCGGCTGAGACGAAGCCGGCGGGCAGGTCCGCTGGCAGAGCCTCGGGTCCATCCGGCGGCAAGGCGGGCGCCGGCACATCGTAAGGTGCCGTCAGGATGAGGCAGGGGATCCCCGAGTGTCGATAGATGGCAAGTCCGCGCCCGGCGGCGAGACGCGCGTGAAAGTCGCCCTGCTGCTGCAAGGCGGCGGCTCGCTCGGCTCCTATCAAGCGGGCGTCTACGAGGCGCTGGAGGCCGCGGATGTGTGCCCGGATTGGATCTGCGGCATCTCCATCGGCGCCATCAACGGTGCGATCATCGCCGGCAATGCGCGCGAGAAGGCGCTGGAACGACTGCACGACTTCTGGTCGCTGGTATCCTCCAGCGTGACGCCGTTCCCGGCCTTCGAGGAGTGGATCGAGCAGGCCTGCAACCAGGTCGCGGCGCAGAATACGCTGTCATTCGGCGTGCCGGGCTTCTTCAGGCCGTGGATCATCCCGCCGTTCGCCCAGCCGCCGGGCACACCGGCGGCGCTGAGCTATTATGACACCTCCGAGTTGAAAAGCACGCTGGAGCGCCTCGTCGATTTCGACCGCATCAATCGCCGCGAGGTGCGGCTCAGTCTCGGCGCCGTGAGCATCACCTCGGGCAATTTCACCTACTTCGACAACACGCGGATGCGGATCGGGCCCGAGCATGTGATGGCGAGCGGCGCGCTGCCGCCCGGCCTGCCGCCGATCGCCATCGAGGGCGAATACTACTGGGACGGCGGCCTCGTCTCCAACACGCCGCTGCAGTACGTCATCGACCAGGACGGGCCGGACTCGCTGCTCGCCTTCCAGGTGGACCTGTTCAGCGCCCGCGGACCGATGCCACAGAATCTTCTGGATGCGGCCGAGCGCGAGAAGGATATCCGCTATTCCAGCCGGACGCGGCTCAACACCGACATGCTGAAGCAGCGCGAGCTGATCAGCGCGGCGGCCAAGCGGCTGGCGGCGAAGGCGCCGGAGCTCAGCCAGGATCCAGACCTCGCCTACCTGACGTCGCTTCCGGACGTGCCCTCGATGACGATCGTGCACCTGATCTACAAGTCGAAGCACGATGCCTCGTTCTCGAAGGACTACGACTTCTCGCGCGGCTCGCTGGAGGCGCACTGGATCGCGGGGCGCACCGACGTCGAGACCTCGCTGAAGCATCCCGATTGGCTCCGCCGCAAGGCGCCCCAGCCCGGAAACGTCCAGATCTTCGACCTCGACGGGCGTTATCGCGGCCCGTACGGGTAGAGGGAAGGCGCTCACTGGTCGTGATCGCTGCCGCGCCATCCACCTCCACTCCCCCTCAAAAGCCCCATTGCCTTGCGCCTGCGAGCCGTTATCTTGCGGTGCAGCATAGTTTCACCGCCGGCAGATGGAGCAGGGCATGGCGAGCGCAGCGCAGGTCGCGAACGTGGCAGTTGCGGCGGACGACGCGGGCAAGCTGATTGCGCGCTGCAAGGATGCGGTCGCGGCCGCCGACAAGCTGCTGGCGCTGGCGCGGACCGGCGTGCGCAAGCGGATCGAGGCGGCCGGCGGTATTGATGCAGCGCAGCACAACGCGCACGGCCTCGCCTGGCTCGCGACCACGGTGGAGGCCCTGCGCCAGCTCGCCGGCTGGGCCGATCGACTGCAGGGCCAGGGCCGCTATGGTGAGATCGAGCGGCTCATCCTGCTCGCCGGCTTCGCCGAGTATCTCGCGCAGATCGCGGGCGGCATTCCGATGAGCCAGGTCGAGGTCGTCCGCCCCTCGGCCCTCGGCATTCCGACCGCCGACGTGCGCCACTTCGAGGATGCCGTCGCGGGTCTCGTCGAGGAGGGCTCGTCCGATGCGCTGAAAGCCCGCCTCGCCGCGCTGATCTCGGAGGCCGCCGCCGCCGGCGCCACCACCTACGGCGACACCGGTCTCGACGAGACGCTGACCGAGATGCGCGTGCAGATGCACAAGTTCTCGGAGGCCGAGGTCGCGCCGCATGCGCACGAGTGGCACCTCCAGAACAACTACATCCCGCTCGACGTGATCGGAAAGTGCGCCGAGATGGGTGTGTTCGGGCTGACGCTGCCCGAAGAGCACGGTGGCCTCGCGCTCGGCAAGGAGAGCATGTGCATCGTCTCCGAGGAGCTGTCGCGTGGCTACATCGGCGTCGGCTCGCTCGGCACGCGTTCCGAGATCGCAGGCGAACTGATCCTCAACAACGGCACGCCCGAGCAGAAGGCGAAGTACCTGCCCTTGATCGCCTCGGGCGAGATCCTGCCGACGGCGGTGTTCACCGAGCCCAACACCGGCTCCGACCTTGCCTCGCTGAAGACGCGGGCGGTTCGCGAGGGCGACGTCTACAAGGTGACGGGGCAGAAGACCTGGATCACGCATCCCGTTCGCGCCGACATCATGACGCTGCTGGTGCGCACCAACCCGAACGAGAAGGGCTACAAAGGCCTGTCGATGCTGCTCGCCGAGAAGCCGCGCGGCACGGACGAGAACCCGTTTCCGGCCAAGGGCATGACCGGCGGCGAGATCGAGGTGCTGGGCTATCGCGGCATGAAGGAGTTCGACATCTCCTTCGACGGCTTCGAGGTGCCGGTGTCGCAGCTCCTCGGCGGCGAGGAAGGCCAGGGCTTCAAGCAGCTGATGAATACCTTCGAGGCGGCCCGCATCCAGACCGCGGCGCGTGCCGTCGGCGTCGCGCAGTGCGCGATGGATCTGGCGCTCAAGTACGCGCTCGACCGCAACCAGTTCGGCAAGGCGATCTACGCCTTCCCGCGTGTCTCAAACAAGATCGCGATGATGGCGGTCGAGACCATGATCGCCCGCCAGATCACGTACTATGCCGCGCGCGAGAAGGACGAGGGCCGCCGCTGCGATCTCGAGGCCGGCATGGCGAAGCTGCTCGCCGCCCGGATCGCCTGGGCCAACGCCGACAACGCACTGCAGATCCACGGCGGTAACGGCTTCGCGCTCGAGTATCCGGTCAGCCGCGTACTCTGCGACGCCCGCATCCTCAACATCTTCGAAGGCGCCGCCGAGATCCAGGCGCAGGTCATCGCGCGCCGGCTGCTGGAGGGGGCGAATTGAACCGCTACCAGAAGAAGGAGCGGGGCGGCATCTTCACTCCATTGCTGTCGTCCCGCTCGCACCGCGTCCGAGCCCGGCCGGCGGGTATGCGGTCGATGAACGTGCGTGCCGTGGCCCCATCCCATTGCCGGAGGATCGCCGCGACGGTGCGGTATAGTCTTTCCGAGCGCCAGTGGGCGTCGGGCGGGCAGAACCGGACAAGATCGTCCAGCAGAGGCCCCCAAAACAGGCGCGGTGCAATGAACGCCGCCTGAAAGACGACGGCATAAGCCTCGGCGCGCGAGCAGTGGAGCTCGATTCTCGGAAGCTCGCGCCGCGCTTCGGCAATCAGCATTTCGGCGCGGTTCTGGTCGCCGACTTCGAGAGCCGCACGCATGGGCCATGCGAGCACGGCGGCGCGTTGGTAAGGGTCCTTGCCTTCGGAGGAAGACAGGGCCGCCGCGGCGAAGGCGTTACGTGCGATGTCGGCTCCCGCGTAGCGTGCCACCGAGGCCAGCGCCTGAACGCGGAACCAAGCCTCCTCGATGCCAATTGCGGTTTTCAATGCTTCCGCGGGTCTCGATCGGGAAAGCTCGATCGCCGCGTTGCGCTGCTCGGTCGAAACACTCATGCCGCGCGCACCCTGACTACCGCCCGCCCCTCAGCCGCTCCAGCAGCTCGACCGTCGGATAGCTGTCGGCGGGCATGCGGAGCTTGAGCTGGACCTGCCGCACGGCGGCTCTGGTCGCGGCGCCGAGCCGGCCGTCGATCTCACCCATCGGATAGCCGCGCTTGGCGAGCAGCGTCTGCAGCTCTTTCATGGACGCCTCCTCGAGCATCGGCACGGCGCCTGCGGTGCCCCGGTTCATCGCCGGAGCCCCCGCGATGCGCGTCGCCAGATAGGCGGCCGTCGTCGCGTAGTTGAGCGACTGGTTCCACTCCGTGAACGCGGAGAAGTTCGGATAGGCCAGAAACGCCGGGCCGAAACGGCTCTGCAGCAGCAGCAATGAGACCGGCACGTTGTCGGACGGCAGCGGCGAGCCGTCGGCGAGCTTGACGCCCTTGCTCGCCCAGTAGGAGCGGGGATGCTTGACCGCGAGGTCGGCTTGGTCCCACGGCAAATTCTGCGGAATTTTGACTTCCTGCAGCCACGGCTCGCCCG
>CAMDBL010000003.1 GCA_945889015.1 Devosia equisanguinis | reverse complement strand
GAAAACCGACAAACCGGACGCTGATTGACGCGGAACGTCAATCAAAGCGCTTGCCAATGGCGCGGCCAGCGTCAATCATCACTTCGCTCGGCCGCCTCGTCTCATCCTGATTGACGCGCCGTTCTCATCCAGATTGTCGCGCTATAGGCAGTGACGCGAGGCCCATCGCTTGATCCTACCGATAAGCGACTGGCGGTCGAGGTCGAGGATCACCCACTCGACTACGGCGACTTCGAGGGAACGATACCCAAAGGAGAATACGGCGGCGGGACCGTCATGCTGTGGGATCGGGGCTACTGGCTGCCGCAAGACAACCGGCCGGCTTCGCAAGCCTTGCGGGACGGCGAATTGAAACTGGTCCTGGCTGGCGAAAAACTGGAGGGCGGCTGGATTCTCGTCCGGATGCAGAGCGATCGGGAACAGCGTGGACGCATCAATTGGTTGCTGATCAAGCATCGGGACCAGTGGGCCCGCCCCGGCGATGCCGACGCGCTGTTGCGCAAGGACCGCTCAGTCGCCACCGGCCGCACGATGCGCCAGATCACGGCAGGAGGCGAACGCTACCATGGCTCGCCCGATCACGTAGCAAACGCCCTGCCGGCCGCTGCGCCACATTCACGGCCGCTACCACAAAGATCTCAGGCCAAGCACAGCAACGCGGTGCTCGGTGTCGCGATCTCGAATCCGCATAAACTTCTTTGGCCGGAGGACCATGGCGACCCAGTCACCAAGTTCGATCTCGCACGATACCTCGAAGCCGTTGGCGCTTGGATGATCGGGCACATCGCTGGTCGACCGTGCTCGATCGTGCGTGCACCCAATGGCCTCGGTCACCCGACATTCTTCCAGCGGCACGTTCCGGTCCGCATGTCCCGGCACCTGGTTGCGACGCAAGTCGCCGACGAGCCCAAGCCCTATCTGCAGATCGACAAGGTCGAGGGATTGATCGCTGTCGCTCAGTTGGCGGCTGTCGAGTTGCATCCCTGGAACTGCGCACCGCAAAGGCCCGATGCGCCGGGGCGGCTTGTGTTCGATCTCGATCCTGCCGAAAACGTTGCTTTCGACGAGGTGGTGACGGCCGCACTGACCCTGCGGGAGCGACTCGAAGCACTGGGTCTCAGGACATTCTGCAAGACCACCGGCGGCAAGGGACTGCACGTCGTGACGCCGCTGCGCGCGGACAAGCGGCAGACCATCGGTTGGGACGAGGCGAAGGCGTTCGCGCGCTCCGTCTGCGTTGCAATGGCACAGGACCAGCCGGATCGCTATCTCGTCAAGATGACCAAGCGGCTGCGAACCGGCCGCATCTTCCTCGATTACCTTCGCAATGACCGCACGGCGACCGCCGTTGCGCCGCTGTCACCACGACTCCGTCCCGGCGCGCCGGTATCGATGCCGCTCGACTGGCGTCAGGTGCGCCGCGGGCTCGATCCGCTGAGGTTCACGATCAGGACTGCGCCGAGACTGCTGGCGCGCGGCTCGCCCTGGTCGGATTATGGAGATGGTGCGCGTCCGCTCGTCGATGCCATCAAGCGGCACATGAGCGCATGAGACAGACCAGTCCGCGACATCGGGTAAAGTCCGAGGCACGCCCACCGTCCGGCAGCAGTGCCCTGCCCCCGTTCGTCGCGCCCTGCCTCGCACAGTTGGCGGAAAAACCGCCGTCAGGCGAACAGTGGATCCACGAGATCAAGCTCGACGGCTACCGCCTTCAGGCGCAAGTCGCCGATGGGACCGTCCGTCTACTGACGCGCCGCGGGGAAGACTGGACCCATCGCTTCACATCGATCGCACGTGCTATGGCAGGGCTGCCCTGCTCATCGGCCGCGCTAGACGGGGAGGCCGTCGTTCTCGATGCAGACGGCCGTTCGAGATTCGAACTGCTGGTCGCCGACTTGAAGACCGGACGCAGCAACCGCAGTCTACTGTTCGCGTTTGACCTCCTGCATCTCGACGGTCGGAATCTCGCGCCGCTCGCATTGATCGAACGTAAACAACTGCTGCAACACCTACTCGCTGCCCCCTCGCACCGCACGATCGTGCGCTACTCGGACCATCTCCGCGCGGGCGGTGTCGCACTCGCGGTGCGCGCGTGCGATCTCGGTCTCGAGGGGATCGTCTCCAAGCGAACGGACAAGCCTTACCGCTCCGGGCGGCACGGCGACTGGGTCAAGGTCAAGTGCGTGCAGACCGACGAATTCGTCGTCGCCGGCTATCTCGCCTCGAGCACCAATGCGTCGGTAATAGGCGCCCTCGTGCTCGGCTATTTCGAGCGCGGCAGGCTGGTCTATGCCGGCCGCGTCGGAACTGGCTTCACGCGCCGTGGAGCGGTGAGCCTCGCCACGCGGCTCGACGCAGCGCGACAGTCGCACCCCGCATTCGCCAGTCCTCTGAGAGCCGATCAGCGGCGATCGGTCATCTGGGTGAACCCTGAGCTGGTCGCGCAAGTGGACTACCGTGGATGGACCGGCGACGGCCTTTTGCGGCAGGCGGCCTTCAAGGGGCTGCGCGAGGACAAGCCAGCCAGGGACGTCGGCAATCCGCGCGCCAAGTCCACCTCGGACTGCGCCTGAGGCGGCGCATGGCCGGAGGTGCACTCTCCACGGGCGATGGAGTGGCCCAGATCAAGGCTGACGATCGGGCTCGTCGCGTCTGCGGCGAAAGGGGACGAAGCGTGCGGCAACGATGTTGCCGGAAGCCGTGATCCGTTGGCGCTCCAACGCGTCGATCTCGCGCAAGACTGCGCCGAACGCGATGGCGAGCCGCTCACAACCTGGCGTGCGGACCACATCGTCATGCATATAGCCGACGGTATCGCGTACCGTCGGAAGATCGAGCCCTTGATGCCTGGGCTGGCGCCGGCCATTGCCAAACACGCACTCAACTCCATTCGTAAACAAAACATAAATGACTGTTTTCCATTGGTAGGCGAAACCATTGCCACAAGCAAGACGTCGACAAAAAATTAGCCAATGTCCCGAAATGATACACTCAAGCATTTCACCTTTTTTCGCCGGATATAGCCCTTCTTTAATCGGCCTCGCACAGACTCCGCCAGGGCCGCAGGGGCGCAATGTTCCCTGCATCGCACTGCAGTCGGGTGTCGGAGCGTCGCGTGACCAAGAAGCCGAGGGTATTGATCATCGTCGAGAATTTGACGTTGCCGCTCGATCGGCGGGTCTGGCAGGAGGCGGTGACCCTGCGGGACGCCGGCTACACTGTCTCTGTCATCTGCCCGCGCGGCGGTAAGTTCACGGCCGCCTACGAGCAACTCGAAGGCATTCATATCTTCCGGCATCCGCTGCCGATCGAGGCTGATGGCGCCCTCGGTTACGCCGTCGAATACTCGATGGCATTGTTCTGGGAGTTCCTGCTCAGCTGGCGCGTGCACTTCAAGGTCGGGTTCGACGTGATCCAGGCCTGCAATCCGCCGGATCTCATGTTCCTCGTCGCCGGCTTCTGGAAGGCGCTGTTCGGCAAGCCGTTCGTATTCGACCATCACGACATCAACCCCGAGCTGTACGAGGCCAAGTTCGGGAGGCGCGGCCGCATGCACAAATTGTTGCTCGCGCTGGAGCGAGCCACATTCCGCACCGCCGACGTTACGCTCGCGACGAACGAGTCCTATCGTGAGATCGCGCTCGGTCGCGGTGGCATGACACCGGAGCGCGTGTTCATCGTCCGCTCGATTCCGGATTTGACGACCTTCAAGCGAACCGAGCCGACGCCCGAGTTGCGCAACGGGCGCAAGCATGTCGTCGGCTATCTCGGCATCATGGGCGCGCAGGATGGCGTCGACAACCTGATCCGCGCGATGGATGAGCTGGTCAACCGGCGCGGACGCCAGGACGTGCAGTCCGTGCTCGTCGGTCGTGGAACCGAGGTGCCGCGTCTGGAGCGCATGATCGCCGAGTTGCGGCTGCAGGACTACGTGACGCTGACTGGCTACCTGCCGACCGACAAATTCCTGAGCGCGATCTCGACCTTCGACATCGGCATCGTTCCCGATCCGAAAAACCCCTTCAACGACAAATGCTCCATGAACAAGGTGTTCGAGTACATGGCACTCGGCATCCCGGTCGTGGGCTTCGATCTGACGGAGACCGTGCGCAGCGCTGGCGACGCAGCACTGTATGCCGGAAACAACGACCCGGACGAACTCGCCACGCACATTGAGACGTTGTGCGACGACGCTGCACTGCGCCGGCGTCTCGGCGAGGAGGGTCAGCGGCGTGCACGGACCCTGCTTCGGTGGGAAGGCGAGCGGCAGCGGCTGCTCGCCGCTTACGACCTCGCGCTCGGCCACGGCCAACCGACCGAAGTCGATGCAGCCGCGGCCGTCGGATCGCGGTAAAGGCCGCGATCAGTCGATCTTGATGTTCGCGCTCTTGGCGACCTTGCTCCAGCGCTCGATCTCGGAAGCGACGAACTTGGCCATCTCGTCGGGCGTCGCCGCCCCGATGACGGCGCCCTGCTGCGCCCAGATAGACTTCAACTGGTCAGTGGCGAGAGCCTTGCCAACCTCGGTGACCATCTTCGCGACGATGTCCTTGGGCGTGCCGGCCGGCGCCCACAAGGCGTACCAGGTCGCGACCTCGTAGCCGGCCACCCCGGCTTCAGCGACCGTCGGGACGTTGGGCAGGCTCGGTGCCCTGGTCTTGGCGGCGACGGCGAGCGGCTTGATGCGACCGCCTTTGATGTGGCCGGCAGACGAGCCGAGACCGTCGAACATGAGATCGACCTGACCACCGACCAGATCCTGCAGCGCCGGGCCCGCGCCCTTGTAGGGGATGTGGTCGATCTTGGTTCCAGTGACGATCTTGAACAGCTCGCCGGCGAGATGATGCGACGTGCCGTTGCCGGCCGAGGCGTAATTGAGCTTGCCCGGATTGTCCTTGGCGAAGGCGATCAACTCCTGGAGCGTCGCCTGCTTCACGCGCTGGGGATTGACGACCACGACCTGGGGCACCACCGCGATCACCGCTACGGGATCGAAATCCTTCTGCAGATTGTAGGTCAGGCTCGGATACACGCTGGGCGCGATGGCGTGATGAACCGCGCCAAGGAAGAAAGTATAGCCGTCCTTGGCCGCCCGCGCCGCGATCCCGGCTCCCAGCGTGCCGCCGGCGCCGCCACGGTTATCGATGACAATGCTCTTGCCCAGTGCCTTGCCGAGCTCGGCGGCGAGGGGCCGGCCGAAAGCGTCGGTTCCGCCACCGGCGGGGAACGGGACGACGAAGGTCGGTGGCTTTTCCGGCCATGCCTGGGCCGAGACGGGACTGGAGCCGGCGGCGCCCACTAGCGCGACGGCTGCGATGGTCAAGCTCTGCAATGCTCTCTTCATGGCGCTCCCTCTTTGTATCTCGTTGCCGCACCGGCAGCCCGATCGGCCCCGCGCGATTGCGCCGACAATAGAGAGGCGTGCCGCCCCGTGCATCGCCGGGAGCTGCGAAACACCTTTGACTTTCGTCTAAGAGACGTCCCGCCCGCACTCGGCGGCGATCCCTCCGCCGCGGTCGCTGCTCCCCATTTGTTCCATCAACCAGGCCAATGCATGCCGCCGGTGAGTGGCCACTTTCCTACGCCGCGTGTCACGTCTCCTCACTTTTCTGGCGTTCGGTCTCATTCGCTAGAGCAGGGTGAGCTGTCCGCCTGGCAGGACGGGACGGCGAAACAAGTCAGTACGCAGCGACTGACGGCGCTCGTTGAGCCCCAAACGCTTCAAGGCGAGGCGGAAGCGGAGCGCGATCTGGTCGGCGTAGGGGCCGGTACCGCGCTGACGCACACCGAAGGCAGATACGTAGTCCTTGCCCCCGTGCATCGACCGCATCAACTTGATGACGCGCTGCGCCCGGTCGGGATGGTCGGTCGCGAGCCATTCCCGAAACAACTCCTTCAGCTCCAGCGGCAGCCGCAGCAGGACGTATCCCGCCTCGCGCGCGCCGGCCGCGTGGGCTGTCCCGAGAATGTCCTCGATCTCGCTGTCGTTGAGGGAGGGAATGATCGGCGCCACCATCACGGCGGTCGGAATTCCGGCCTCGGCGAGTTGCCGAATCGCCTCGATCCGCTTGGCGGGTGTAACGGCGCGCGGCTCCATGCTGCGCGCCAGCCGCCGGTCGAGCGTGGTGACCGAAATGGCGATCTTCACCAGTCCCTGCCGCGCCATCGGCACCAGGATGTCGATGTCGCGGGTCACCAGCGACGATTTGGTGACGATTCCGACTGGATGACGGCAGCGCGCCAGCACCTCCAGAACGTCGCGCGTGATACGCCGCCCGCGCTCGATCGGCTGGTAGGGATCGGTGTTGCTGCCGAGGGCGATCGTGGCTGGAGTGTAGCCGGGCGCGGCCAGCTCACGCTCGAGCAGTACCGCCGCATTGTCCTTGGCGTAGAGCTTGGTCTCGAAGTCGAGTCCGGCGGAATGACCAAGATAGGTATGCGAAGGCCGGGCGTAGCAGTAGGTGCAGCCGTGCTCGCAACCGCGATAGGGGTTGATCGAGCGGTCGAAGGAGATGTCCGGGCTGTCGTTGCGCGTGATGATCGAGCGAGCCGGCTCGCTGCGAACCTCGGTCTTGAACGGCGCCAGCTCGCCCAACCCCTCCCAGCCATCGTCGACGTCGTGACGGGAGTGGCTCTCGAACCGGCCGCTGGCATTGGAGCGGGCGCCACGGCCGTGTCGCCTGTCCTCGCTTACCGTGCCTGTCGCCAAGACATGTGTTTCGCTGTCCAGCATGATGCGCCTCGCCTGGGCCCTCGTTGCCGTGTTGCATAGCACTCAAATAGGAACAAATAAAGAACAAAAATCATGCGGCATGACGAGCCGAGACGCGCTATAGCGCGCATGCTATCGATCAATCGTTCAACAAGGTCCGCATTATCAGCATGATCTCCGTCGTAATCCCGACGCTCGATGCCGAACGTGGACTGGCCGCGACACTGAGCGCGCTGGTGGAAGCCGCCGTCGAGGGACTGGTGCGCGAGGTGATCGTCGCCGACGGCGGATCGCGTGACGCAACGCAGCGGATCGTGGAGGAAATGGGCGCGACCTTCATCCCGGTTTCCGCCGGGCGCGGCGCACAACTGGCGGCTGGTGCCCGTCACGCGCGTATGCCGTGGATTTTGTTCCTGCACGGCGACACCATTCTGGAACCCGGCTGGGAACGCGAAGCCTCCGACTTCATGCGCCGCGTGGATCAGAGCCCGGCAGGCCCGCGGGCCGCCTGCTTCCGCTTCAGCCTCGACGACATCGGCCTCGCCCCGCGGCTACTCGAAGGCGCGGTGCAGTTGCGCAGCACCATGCTGGCGTTGCCCTACGGCGATCAGGGATTGCTGATACCCCGTCGCCTCTACGACGAGGTCGGCGGTTTCCGCGAGCTGCCGATCATGGAGGACGTCGATATCGTCAACCGGATCGGAAGGCGCCGGCTCGTGACGTTGCGCTCGCAAGCGCTGACCAGTGCCCGCCGTTACCGCAGCGAAGGCTATGTCGGCCGCATCGCACGCAACCAGACCTGTCTCGCGCTCTATATGCTCGGCGTCTCGCCGGATCGCATCGCCCGACTCTACGAGCGCCGCCGCCCCCTCGATGCCGCGCGCTCGCGCGAGATCAAATCGGCGTGAGTCGGCGCTGCGCATCGTTCACGCCCTATCGGTTTCGTCTTAGCGTCCCGCCACCGCAGGCTGGGGCTCGAAGCTCGGGGGCGACTTCTCGCTGTCACTACTCGGGATCATCACAGCTCGGGCTAGAGCCGCCGTGAAGCGGCGCGGGCCCGCTCGCGGATGACGACGTCGGATAAGGAAACAAGGCTCATGAGCAGCATCACACGCCGCAATCTCGTCATATCGGCAGCAACCGCGGGCGCAGCCCTGGGACTTGGCGGTCCCATCGAATTCATCGGCACCGCCGCGGCGCAGAAGGCACTAGGCACCGATCTCAAGAAGTCGAAGAGCTTCAAGCTCGGCGATCTCCAGGTCACCACTGTCTACGACGGCATTTGGGAAAAGGCGCACGACGCCAACTTCATCAAAGGCGTCTCGATCGACGAGACCAAGAAGGCGCTCGCGGCCGCCAAGCAGACCGACGCGTTCGTGCCGATCACGTTCACTGTGACGATCGTCAAGCGTGGCAACGACTACATCATGTTCGACAGCGGCACCGGCGGCCAAGCGTCGCCAAAGGCGGGCGAACTCGCGGCCAACCTCAAGGCCGCCGGAATCGACCGCGACAGGATCAAGACGATCATCGTCACCCACTATCACGGTGACCACATCTTCGGACTGATGGAGAAGGGCACCAACGCCCAGGTGTTCCTGAACGCGGAGATCATCGTGCCGGCGGCCGAGCACAAGTACTGGTCCGATCCGGCGGTGCTAGCCAAGCTGCCGGAGGCGCGTCAGGGGCTGGCGAAACGCGTGCAGGCGACGCTTGCCACCTGGAAGAACGTGCGGCCGTTCGAAGGTGGGAAGGAGGTCGTCAAAGGCATCCGTCCGATCCCCGCCCATGGCCACACGCCAGGCCACACCGCCTATCTGGTGACGTCAGGCCGCAACCAGCTCATTGTCTCGGCCGACGCCACCAACATCCCCGCGCTGTTCGTCCGCCATCCGACCTGGCAGGCGGCCTTCGACCAGGATGCCGACATGGCGGTCGCCTCACGCAAGAAGCTGTTCGACCGCGCCGTCGCCGACGGCGTGATCGTGACCGGGTATCACTGGGGCTTGCCCGGCGCCGGCCGTCTGAAGAAAGATGGCAGCGGCTACGTCTACATGCCGATCGCCTGATCCAATGCGGCAGGGCCGGTTGTCGAGCAAGCCGGCGAACAGGCCATCGAACCAGGCGGCGCGCGAGGTTCCTCGTGCGCCGTTCCGCTGCCGGCTGGTGGTCATGGTGAAGGAGCCGGTCGGGGGACGGGTGAAGACCCGGCTGACCCAACAGGCGGGATTGTCACGCGCGCTCGGCTTCTATCGTCATACGATCGCGAGCGTGCTCGCCCGGGTCGGCCGCGATCCGCGCTGGACGACGATGCTGGCGATCACGCCCGACACCGCGGTGCACTCCCGGAGCTGGCCCGCCCACCTTCCCCGGCTGGCACAAGGTGGCGGCGACCTCGGCGCGCGCATGCAACGCATCTTCGACCGCCTGCCACCCGGGCCCGTGATCGTCGTCGGCTCGGACATCCCCGGCATAACTGCGGCCGTGATCGCCAAGGCGTTTCGACAACTCGCTGGCCGGGATGCGATCCTCGGACCCGCCGGCGACGGCGGCTACTGGCTGGTCGGGTTGCAGCGGCGACCGCAGATCGCGCGCCCGTTCGGCCGGGTCCGCTGGTCGACTAGGCACGCACTGGCCGACACCCGAGCCAATCTCGAAGGCGCACGCATCGCCGAGACCGCCCTGCTGCACGATGTCGACGATCTCGCCGATCTCGCGCGCCCGGGTCTCACCTCCGGCCGGCAGGTGCTGCCTCGACATTCACGCAAGTCGAAATGAGTCCGGACATCGTTCGCATCGGAGGATAAGCTCTCTGCAGTGACCCGCGTCACCGGAACTCTGGCCATGGAACAAGCGAACCAGCCCGCACTGACACCTCCTGAGATCCTGCGCGCCGCCTATCAGGCCGAGACCAGCGGCCAGGTTGCATACGCGGCGCAGTTCTTCCAACATCTCGTCGACTACTATGGTCGCACGCCTGAGGCGGCAGAGGCCGGTGTGGCGTTACGGCGGCTAGGACAGGCACCCGGTGCTGCCATGGCCGCGAGCGCAGGCAAGCCGCTGTCGGAAGCCCTGGCAAGCCAGCCGACCGGACGACCGGCCTATGCCGCGCCGCCTTTTTCCTCGAGGCATGCGCCGGCGGCGCGCCCCCAGGCCAGCCGGGAGGCGATACGACAGCCAAGGCATGCCCAGCGCCGCGCCGTCGCTATTCCGCAGCCAGTGCGTGGCTACAAGGTCGGGCGGTCGCTCGCCGTTTTGACGATCGCCGCCGGCTGGCTGATGCTGGCCATCGCCATCGGCCTCGCCGGCGTGAACATCGCCATCGCGATCGGCGTCGTCAGGATCGGCACTCTGCCCCCCGCTCTGCGCGAGACGTTGCCGGTGCTGATCGCTCTGCTGCCGGTGAGCGCGCTGCTGCTGCTGCTGGGGCAAGTCTGCTTGGCGATATTCCGTACAGCGAATGCGACGGCCGAACTCGTCTACGCGTTGCATGGACACGCCGACGAGGACGATGAGCACAGCTGACCATGTCCGGCGACATCAGGGATTTGATTCGCCACGCGACAAGGGGAAAATCGCCGCTGTGTTGATAACAGGGAGATCTCGCGGCGGCATGCGGAAGGGGGCTCTTGCGGCGGCGCGATTCGGTTAGTTTCCCCCTCATGACACAGACACAGAACGCCCCCGTGCTCGCGACCTCGCGGCTCAAGGCGGCAGCCGCCGCGGACGAGCCCGTCGACTTCCGGCAAGCGCCGCACAACATCGAGGCCGAGCAGGCGCTGCTCGGTGCCATCCTCGTCAACAACGAGGCACAAGACCGCGTCTCGGCGTTCCTGCTCGCCGAACACTTCTACGATCCGCTGCATGCGGAGATCTATGAGACCGCCGGGAAGTTGATTCACGCGGGCAAGCAGGCGACGCCAATCACGCTGCGCACGTTCTTCGAGAACGCCGAGCCAATTGCACCGACGCTGACAGTACCGCAATATCTGGGCCGGCTTGCCGCCAACGCGACGACGATCATCAATGCCTACGACTACGGCCGCACCATCTACGATCTCGCCGTCCGCCGGCAGCTGATCGCGATCGGCGAAGATCTGGTCAACACCGCCTACGACAGCCCGGTCGACGCAACGCCGGAGTCGCAGATCCAGGAGGCGGAAGGCCGGCTCTACGGCCTCGCCGAAACCGGCAAGTACGGCCAGGGCTTCCTCAACTTCGGGACGGCGTTGACCCACGCCATCGAGATGGCGAACGCGGCCTATGCGCGCCAGGGCGGCCTCTCGGGGTTGTCGACCGGCCTGTCCGATCTCGACAACCAGATGGGCGGCCTGCAGCACTCGGACCTGATCATCCTCGCCGGACGCCCCTCGATGGGCAAGACCGCGCTTGTCACCAACATCGCCTACAACGTCGCCAAGGCCTACCAGGAGGAGATCCAGCCCGACGGTACGCGCAAGGCGATCGCCGGCGGCAAGGTCGGCTTCTTCTCGCTCGAAATGTCAGCCGAGCAGCTCGCCACCCGTATCCTGTCGGAGCAGGCGGAGATCTCCTCGGGCCATATTCGCCGCGGCATGATCAACGAGGACGAGTTCCGCCGTCTGGTTCAGGTTTCGCAGGAGATGAGCCGCGCGCCGCTGTTCATCGACCAGACCGGTGGCATCACCATCGCCCAGCTCTCGGCTCGCGCGCGAAAGCTCAAGCGCCAGCACGGCCTCGACCTGCTGATTGTCGACTACCTCCAGCTCCTCGCGGGATCGTCGAAATCGAGTCAGGCCAACCGCGTGCAGGAAATCACCGAGATCACCACCGGTCTCAAGGCGCTGGCCAAGGAGCTGGCGGTGCCGATCATCGCGCTTTCGCAGCTCTCCCGTCAGGTCGAGCAGCGCGAGGACAAACGGCCACAATTGTCTGATCTTCGTGAATCCGGCTCGATCGAGCAGGACGCCGACGTTGTAATGTTCGTGTTCCGCGAGGAATACTACGTCGAGCGTTTGAAACCGGCCGAGGGAGATGCGAAATTCCAGGAATGGTTCGCCAAGATGAGCCAAGTCAGCGGCAAGGCCGAGGTGATCATCGGCAAGCAGCGCCATGGTCCCGTCGGCACGGTGCAGCTCTCCTTCGAGTCCCAGTTCACGCGCTTCGGCAATCTGGCCAAGGAATACCACATGCCGGATCGGGACGGGGAGTGACGGACGAAATCCGGTCGCCCCCATTCGACGGAACCTCCTGCATCAAGACGGCCAATGCAAAACTTTCCCCCTCCCCGCTGGGAAGGGGAAGCGGTCGCACCAGCACCGGGATGGGGCCATGAGCACCGAGGCACCGGCGATCGATTTGAGTTCGGTTCCCGCGCGTGCGACGGGCGCCGTCATCGTCGACCTTGCAAGAATCGCGGCGAACTGGCGGGCGCTTGCGGCGCATGTCGCGCCGGCCGAGTGCTCTGCCGTGGTGAAAGCCGACGCCTATGGGCTCGGTGCGGCTGAAATCGTGCCGGCGCTGGTCAGCGCGGGATGCCGCACCTTCTTCGTCGCGACGCCCGACGAGGCACAGCAGGCCCGCGCGCTCGCGCCTCGGGCTGTCATCTATGTCCTCGATGGCGTGCTGGATGCGGGCTTCCTCGCCGCGCATTGCACAGTTCCGGTTTTGGCCGATCCCTCAGATGTCAGCGCATGGCTCCAGTATTGCAATAAGGCCGGAGCCAAGCTGCCGGCCGCGCTGCAGGTCGATACCGGCCTCAACCGGCGCGGCTTGTCGAGGCGACAGCTCGAGGGACTGGTCCAATCGAGCGACTTCGCCGAGCTTGCCATCAGGCTTGTGATGAGCCACCTCGCCTGCGCGGATGATCCCACTTCAGCAATGAACAGCCTGCAGCGCGACGCCTTCCTCGCCGCGCGCGAGCGGCTGCCGGGAGTGCCCGCGAGCTTATCGGCCTCCGATGGCCTCATGCTCGGCGCGCCGTTTCATTTCGACCTCGTACGTCCGGGATACGCCCTCTATGGAGGGCAGGCGTTTGGCGGTGGGCGTGCGCCTGTCGAGCCGGTGGTCCGCGCCTTTGCCCGCGTTCTGCAAGTCCGCGACGTGCCCGCAGGTCAGGCTATCGGCTACTCCGCCACTTGGACGACGCGCTCGCGTCGGCGCATCGCCACCATCGCGGCAGGTTATGCCGACGGCGTCTTCCGTCACGCGAGCGGCAGCAATGGTGTCCCCGGTGGACTGATCGGCATCGACGGCCACCTCTGCCCCATCGTCGGCCGCGTCTCGATGGACCTCGTCACCGCCGACGTGACCGAAGCGGTGACGGATGATGCCTTGTCGGGCCAAGCGCTCTGGGCCGAGCTGATCGGCCCGAGCCTGCCGATCGAGACCGTCGGCGCCAAGGCCGGCACCATTGGCTACGAGGTGTTGACGCGGCTCGGCCGGCGCTTCCACCGCGTCTATCTCGGTGCGTAGCTCTCCCCGCCCAGCGCGGGGCTGACCGGCGCGACCGTGCTTGCGCGAGAGGTGGAGGCGGCTAGGCTGCGGCATCGTTTCCGCAGCCACCGTCCGGAGCCCGCCATGCCCCCGCGTTTCGCCCCGAACCTGATGCACCTGTTCCAGGAACTACCCGAGCGTGAGCGCGTGCCGGCCGCCGCCGAGCTTGGCTTCGATGCGGTCGAGTGGATTTTTCCGTATGCGCTGAAAAAGGACGAGGTCGCGCGCATCTGCAAGGACAACGGCGTCACCATCTCCTACGGTCTCGTCCCCGCCGACTGGCCCGGCGACAACTACGGTTGGTCGGGGCGGCCCGGTTGCCAGGAGCAGTTTCGCCGCGCCGCCGACACAGCAATCGAGTACGCGATCGCCGCGGGTTACGACACCATCCAGGTCGGTCACGGCAAGATCCAGAAGGGTGAGAGCCGCGAGCGCAGTATCGACACCGTGGTCGAGAATCTCGCCTACATCTGCGAGCAGGCAAAGGGCCAACCGTTCCGAATTGTCGTCGAGCCGGTCTGCACCCGCAACAACGAGCCGTTCGTCCTGTCGACCATGGCCCAGGGCAAGGCCGTGCTCGACCGTGTCGCGGCCGACAATCTCTGGCTCGTCTGGGACACCTATCACCTGACCATCGAGGAGCCCGGCAGCCTCGCGACCATCCTCGACACCTATCGCCACCAGATCGGCTACGCACAGATCGGCAATCTCCCCGACCGCACCGGCCCCGACACCGGCGAGCTCGACCTCTACTGGATCAGCGAGCGCATCTGGTCGCTCGACTGCACCAAATGGATCGGCCTCGAGTTCGGTCCGGCCAAGGGACAGGATTCGTGGGACGCGCTCGCCTGGACCCGGCGCTACGGCTATCCGGTCAAGCCGCGCGCCAAGACCCGGTTCGCCGCCTGACACGACGGATCACGATATGCAGCCGACAATGGGAGGTGCCGATGACAGTCACAAGCGAGCGCAATCAGCCCGTCGAGTGGGTGCACAAGCCCGCCGGGATCTCCGATGTCCCAGGCTTCGAGAGCGGCATGCGCTATGTGCGAAGGCTTCCGGGCGTGCAGGGTGATCGTCATTTCCATCCCGGCGGCCACGAATGGTTCACGGTCGTGTCGGGCAGTCTCGAGTTCACGAACGGGGACCAGCCCGTCAAGCTGTTGACGGCGGGCCAGGGCGACTACATCGCCCCCGGCGTCATCCATTGCGGCAGAAACCCGAGCAGCGACGAGACGGTCGTGCTGCTGCTGTTCTATCTGAAGCCCATCGATCAGCCGCTGATCGTCTACGCCTGAGCCGGAGAACGTCATGTCCGAGATCGAAAGCGACGTCGTCATCGTCGGCGCCGGCCACAACGCGCTGACCACGGCCGCCTATCTCGCCAAGGCCGGCCTGTCGGTCACCGTGCTGGAAGCCCGCAACACGATCGGTGGCGGCACGGTGACGGAAGAGCTGACGTTGCCGGGCTTCAAGCACGACACGTTCAGCCAAGGCCATCCCTTCCTGCTGTCGAGCCCGATGTTTTCAGGCGACGAACTCGGCCTGTTCGCCCGTGGCTTGACATACGTCGGCAACGACCCCGGCGTCGTCGTGCCGTTTCCCGATGGGGAAAGCCTGACGCTGTGGCGCGATCGCGAGCGCACCGCCAACGAGATCGAGCGTTACTCGCGTCGCGACGCCGAAGCATTCCGCTCTCTGATGGCTGAATGGAAGGCGCTGCTACCCGTCCATGTTCGCGGCCTCGTCACATCGCCGGGGACGGCACTGACGCCGGTCGATGCCGACGCGGAGCGCCGCTATCTCGCGATGCAGGCGCTGAGCGGCGTCGGCATGATCGGCGACGCCTTCGAGAGCGAGCACGTGCGCGGGTTCATGCTGTGGGGCGGCATGGCGATGGTGCAGCCGATCGACACGCCGGGGACGGGTGTGATGCCGCTGTCGGTGATGGCGGGCTGGCAATACGGCTGGGTCAATCCGGTCGGCGGCTCGATCCGGCTCGCCGAAATCCTCGCCGATATCGTCCGCGCACACGGCGGCGCCATCCACACCAGCACGCGCGTCGCCCGGCTCCTCGTCGAGGGCGGACGCACGGTCGGCGCCGTCACCGATTTCGGCAAGACGTTCCGCGCGCGCCGTGCCGTGGTCTCGTCCGCGCATTTCACGGACCTGCCACGCATGCTCGATGCGCCGCTGCCGGAGCGTTTCGTCCACGGTGCCCGTCACTGGCGGGCGGGCCCGTCGCTGTTCGTGCTGCATGTGGCGGCGCCGCACAACGTCCGCTTTCGCAGCCGCGACGGAGCGATCGCCTCGGTGCTCGCCGGTCAAAGTACGTGGGAGGGAACGCGGCGGGCACTCGCCGACATTGCCGCCGGCAAAGCACCGTCGCGCGAGCCGTGGATGCTGAACGGCTGCTCCGCGTGGGTGGATGCCTCGCGCGCGCCGCCCGGCAAGGCGACTCTGAAGGTGATCGGCATGGTGCCGTACGCCCTCGACGGCGATCCGGCCAACTGGCAGAAGGCGAAGCCCGACTACACCCGCTTGCTGCTCGAAGAATTTTCCCGGCTGACGGTCGACTTCAAGCCGAGCGATGCGCTCGGTGTCACCGCCTTCTCACCCGTCGACATGGAGCGGACCAACCCGCAATTCTATCGCGGCGGCCCGCAGGGCGGCGAGTTGCTGCCCGATCAGATGGGCGCCCTTCGACCGGTCGAGGGCTGGGGTTGCTACCGGATGCCTATCGCCGGCCTGTATCAGACCGGCGGATCCACCCACCCCGGCGGTACCGTATCCGGCTGGCCTGGACGCCACTGCGCCCGGGCGGTGCTGGAAGATCTGCAGGTGGACTGGCGCAGCGTCATGCCGGGACATGATGGTCCAAGCCGCGTCGAAATTCCGATGATCGACACCAGTACGATGAGGTAGCCGGGAACGATGGAGTAGCCGCGCGGCCGAACAGCCGTTAACCAAGACACGTCGTATCGAATTGTCCTACGACGAACGAACCTCGACGGTTAGGTTACGTGTGGGGTGGGAGTATCGGAGGGAAGTGGAATGTGGGGAATGCTTGCGCGTATCGGTATCGCACTGGTCCTGGCATACTTCGTCACCGGTCTCGTCGCCGACTTCCTCAGCACTTCCGACGGAACACCCATGGAGGCGGGCGTCCTGGCCCGCATCGCCGAGCGCGGCTGGAGCCTGGCCGAACGAAGCTGGCCGTTTGCCCTCTTCGCCGTCGCCGTCGCCGAGTTCGCCGGAATTCGAGCGATCATCTACTATCTAGCCGCGGGCGCACTGGTCGCGATCGGTGCGGCCTCCTTCGATCATGGAAGCTGGGACTTCGATTTCGTATCCAGCTGGCTACCCCGCTGGCGCGACGGCATACTGGCGATGGGTGTGGCTGGCGGGCTGACCTATTGGCTTGCACATGGTCACAAGACCGGACTTGCAAGCTCGTCGATTCGCGAGGCCATCGCGAACGATCCCCTGTCGCTGCTCGTCGGCTCGATGAGCACCAGCCGCGGCCTTCTCGCAAGCCTTGCCGGGCTAGCCGCCGTCACTGGCATCGCTTGGTGGGCGCTCGACGAGAACCGCTTCAACGACCTTCCGTCGCGAAACGCCGAGAGTGAGGTCGGCGCGGCGCTGTCCGCTGGCGGCTATCCCTGGGCCAAACTCAAGATCGTCGAGGATGTCGGGCAGGTCGTCGGCCTCGCGCCGGACGAGCATAAGCGCGCTGCCGCGTTCAAGACCGCAGAGCAGATCGCCCAGCCGATGATCGGCGCCACCGGCGTGATGACGAGCCTCCAGAACAGACTGACCGCGCCCGATCCTGTCGCCGTCGCCGCGGCGCAGGCCGCCGCCCGCCGTGCCGCGGAAGCCGATGCCGCCAAGCGCAAGGCTGAGGAGGACGCCAAGCGCAAAGTCGAGCTCGAAGCCAAACGCAAGAGAGACGAGCAGACCAGAAGGGTCGCCGCCGCCGCCGAGGCCGAGAGCAAGCGCAAGGCCGAGGAGGCGCGCCGCGCCGCTGTTGCGGCTGAAGCCGAGGCGAAGCGTAAGGCCGAGGCGGAAGCCAAGCGCGTCGCGGCGGAGATGGAGGCCAAACGCGTCGCGGCGGAGGCGGAAGCCAAACGCATATTCGACGAGGAGGCGAGGCGCGTTGCGCTCGAGGCCGAGGTTGCCAAACGAAAGGCCGAGGAGGCTGCCAATCGCATCGCCGCGGAGGCCGAGGTCAAGCGCAAGGCCGACGAGGAGATCAAGCGTCTCGCGGCGGAAACGAAACGCAAGGCCGCCGAGGACGCCCAGCGTCTCGTGGCGGCGGTGCAGGCGCAACAGGCCGAGGACAGCGCAAAGCGCAAGGCAGCCGAGGAACAGGCTGCAAAGCGCGAGGCCGACGCCGCGGCAAAGCGTCTGGCCGCCGAGGCCAAGCGTGCGACGGACAATGCAGCCAAGCGTCTCGCGGCGGCGATGGCGGACCGGAAGGCCGACATTCCTGGCAAGATCGCGGCCGTCCCCGCCGGTCCGGCCCCCACGAGGCCAACTCCCCGCGCGCCCGGTGCCGCTGCCACCGGCCCAGCAGCGGCCAGCCTTCCGTCTGCGCCGTGTGCGGCCGAGCCACTCGCGGTGATCACCGGCACCCGCATCGCACTGAAACGCTCCGACGCCGCGCTTGCCCCCGAAACGCTGGGCCAGCTCGATCGTCTGGCCGAAGCGCTAAAAATGTGCGGCGATGTCACCGTGCGGTTAGCGGGCTTCAGCACGCGCGGCTTCGATCGCAGGGCGAAAGCCGATCATTCCCGCCTGCTCGCCGCGCGCGTCGCCACCGAACTCGGAAACCGCGGTATCACCAAGGAACGGCTGCGTACAGCCGGGCTCGGCGCCGCCAAAATCTTGACGAAGGCAACCGACCTTCCCGGCCGCCGCGTCGAACTCGCGGTTCTCGCAGCACCGACGAAGGCTGCCGTGGCACAGACCGCGGCCTCCTGCACGTCTGATCCGGCTGCCTTGCGGCTCAAGTTCGGGTCGTCGCAAGATCTGCCCGGTGGCGGCTACCGGACCGAGGTCGACAGGATCGCCAGGATCCTGTCCGCGTGCGCGAATGCCCGGTTCGTGGTCGAAGGACATACCGACAGCACGGGAACCGACGATCTCAACAAGCGCCTCTCGCTGCGCCGGGCCGAGCTCGTGAAGCGCGCCCTCGTCCGCCGCGGCATCCCCGAGGCCAACATCAGTGCAATCGGCCTCGGCTCGGTCAAACAGCTCGACACAACGGGCACGCCTGCGGCCAAGGCCGCGAACCGCCGGGTCGATATCGTGATCTTGCCGGGATTATCGCCAACCGTTGCAGCACCACCTTCTGCGCCGCCGCCTGGGCCAACCATCAAAAAGTAGGGTAGCTCCGCAATACCGCACGGAAAAAAGGGGGTAGCCCGCAAGCTGCCCCCTTTTTGCAATTTTGTCTGCAGATCTCGTTCAGGGGTTCGGCATCGGATTGGGTTCGTCCGGCGGCTCGACCTCGAAGGCGTTGATGGTGAGACAGATCAGCGAGTAATAGCCGAGAATGCCGACCAGATCGACGGCGCCGCGCTCGCCGAACAGCTTGACCGCCTTGTCGTAGTTCGGCTTCGACACGCGCTTGGTGCGGAGCAATTCGTTGGCGAAGGCATAGACCGCGGCCTCGTCCTCCTTCTCGAACGTCGGCGTGCCGCCGTTGCGCATCACCTCGAGCTTGGCTGGATCCAGGCCGCGCGAGGCGCCGATCTTGCTGTGGGCATACCACTCGTAGCCCGCCCGCCAGAAAGCGCCGGTGGTTAGAATCGCGAGCTCGGACAAGCGCGGCTCCAGCGAGGAATGATAGCGGCAGAAGGCTCCGAGCTCCTGTGCGCGCTCGGCGAGCGGCGGGCTCGTCAGCCAGACCGTCAACGGCCCCGCGATACGGCCGCGTGGACCAGCGACGACGGCGTCGTGGACCTTCTTTTGCTCAGGCGTCAATTTTGCGGGATCGATGTCGGGCAATCTTGCCATTCGGCTCCTCCGTGGTATGGGCTGGTTTCTAGTTGATCGGGTGAACGATTGCACTTTTGCACGAGAACGAAAAGGGAGGACTTGGATGAAGCTCTACACCTACTGGCGCTCGCTGGCGACGCTCCGGGTACGTATCGCCATGAACCTGAAGGGCATCAGCGCGGATACCGAGATCGTCGACCTGCAGGCCGGTCACCAGCGGAAGCCCGAGTTTCACGCCGTCAACCCTCAAATGGTGGTCCCGGCCCTAGTGCTCGACGACGGTGGCCCGATCCTGTTCCAGTCGATGGCTATCCTCGAATACCTCGAGGAGACCCATCCGGCACCGGCGCTTCTGCCGAAGGATCCCCGCGGCCGGGCGCGCGTGCGTGGCATTTCGCAGATCACCGTCGCCGACACCCATCCCCTCGTCGTGCCCCGCATCCGCGAGTATATCCTCAAGGATCTGAAGCTCGACGAGGCGACGCTTGCTGCCTGGATCAAGCATTGGACCACGGCCGGCATGCGCGCCGTCGAGGAGAACCTCGCGGGCATTCCGCAGACGGGCGTCTACTGCCACGGCGACAGCGTCACCCTGGCCGACGTTTGCACCGTCGCGCAAGCAATCGGCTACCAGCTGTTCGGTAACGACCTCGGACAATTCCCGACGGTGAAGCGCATCTTCGACACCTGCATGGCCCAGCAGGCCTTCGCCAGCGCACACCCCGCCAAGCAGCCGGACGCGCCGAAGAAGTAGAGTAGAGAAGAAGGTGTCCGACTTCAGGTCAGACACCTTCATCTCGACCATTACGCCTTGATCGGCGGGATCTGCACCGGCGCCTTGGAAGCGACCGACTTGGCCACCGCTTCGAGAACGGCGGCGTTGCCGATCTTCTCGATGTCGGTGAAGCGATAGCTGCCCTTGCCCTCGCAGGCCCGGCCGAACGCCTCGAGGTTGGCACGCACGGTATCCATCCACTGATAGGTGTGCGTCACGCGCTCGCAGTCGCGCATCTGCACGGTGAGGTGCGAGGGGCCGGGCGTGTCGGGATGGGTTTCGTTGATGACCTCGAGCCAGCCATGCTCGCCGAACACGGTCAGTGTGTTGTAGAGGGCGGTGACGAGAACGGCATTGAAGTAGCCGGTCGCGCCGGACTCGAAGCGCAGGATGGCGGAGACGACGTCGCCGTTCTCCTTGTACTTCACGCGACTGGTGGTGGCGGCATAGACCTCCGTGATCGGACCGAACATCGAGAGATAGAGGTCGGTCAGATGAACACCCATGCCGGTCATGCCGGCGGCAGGCGCATCTTTCGGGTTCATGCGCCAGTCGCCCTGCGGCACGTTGGCGAGCTTGTCGTGGTTGAAGGTCGCCTCGACGTGCATGATCGTGCCGAGCTTGCCCGACGTGATGATCTTGAGCGCTTCTTCCATGGCGCGCTCGTAGCGACGCTCGTGTCCGATGCCGAGTTGTACGCCGGCCTTCTTGCAAACGGCGACAGAGGCTTCTGCCTCGGCGCGATTGAGCGCCAGCGGCTTTTCGCAGAAGCAGTGCTTACCGGCCGCCGCGACCATCGCCACCTGCTGGGTGTGGAAGCCGTGCGGCGTGCACAGGATGACGGCGTCGATGTTGGGATCTGTGATCGCCTTGGCGAAGTCGGTCTCGAACGGAACGCCGTTCTCGATGGCGAAAGCGCCGGCCTCGGGATTGTTGTCGATCGCCTTGACGATGCGAAGGTCGCCGTCGGCGTCCTTCATGCGGCGGATCATGTGCTTCCCCCACCAGCCGAGGCCGGTGACTGCGGCGCGGATCGTCATGTGCGTTCCTCGTTCGTGTCTTGGTTGAAATCGATACGGCCTGAAACGCCGCCGGGATCGCGTTGAGATCTGGGCGCCAGTGGCCGCATGTGCCGCCGCTCGGCCCTTTCCGTCAAGCCCGTGCGCCTATGAGACCACGTCGTCAGGCCGATGCCTCGAGTTGCACAGGCCGGCAATAGCTGCCGCCGGCGAAGATCAGCGGGACGCCCTCCCGGTAGCTCGCGCGCTCCACCCGGCCGAGGAAGATCAGGTGGTCTCCCCCCTCGATCTCGGTCTCGAGCCGGCACTCGAAGCATGCCAGCGTGTCGCGCAGCACCGGACAGCCGTTCAGACCGACGGTGTAGTCGAGCCCCTCGAACTTGTCGGCGCTCGGCTTGGCGAAGCGGTTGGACAGCGCCTCCTGGTCAGCCGCCAGCACGTTGACGACGAAGCTGCGCGAGCCGGTGAAGCTCTGTAGTGAAGCGGCGTTGCGGCGCAAGCTCCACAGCACCAGCGGCGGATCCAGGGAGACCGACGAGAACGAATTGGCGGTCAAACCGACGAGCTTGCCGCTCGGGCAGCGCGTCGTGACGATGGTGACGCCGGTGGCGAAGCGGCCGAGCGCCGTGCGCAGGGCACGGGCATCCCCCGTCTCGACGGAAATCGTGTTTACCGTGATGGTCATGCCCGAGCCCGATCTTTAGCCTAGCGCCTGTTCCCCTTGGCACCTGTGAATCGCCCGTGCGCATGGAAGCCCGGCCGCTCGGCACCTTGGTCGGGCAAGATACGGGCTGACGTCCAGCAATCGAAATAATATGATCTGCTGACTAGGATCAAAAAAACAGATGGGGAATCGCACGGTGGCCGGCAGTCTCCTGGACATCCGCCTGTTCGTTGCCGCCTACGAGGAGCGTTCCTTCACCGGAGCCGCCCAGCGCGAGAACGCGACCCAGTCCGGCGTCTCCCAACACATCCGCAAGCTCGAGGAAGCACTCGGCATCCAGCTGTTCTCGCGCGACAAGGGGCACGTGCTGCCGACGCCCGCCGGCGATCGCTATTACCAGCGCTGCATCGACGTGCTGCGTGCCCACGACACCGCCACCCGCACTGCGCGCTCGTTCGGTCATGGGCTCGACGGCGATGTCACTGTCGGGCTGATGCCGACAATGACGCGATGCGCACTGGCGCCGACGCTGTCGCATTTCATCGACGAGCATCCCAACGTCACGGTACGTGTGCAGGAAGGCTACAGCGGCAATCTCACCCAGCGGGTACGTTCGGGAGAACTCGATTTCGCCATAGTGCCGGCTTTTCCGGGCCTCGCCGGGCTCAAGAGCCGACTGTTTCTGCGGACGCCCGAGGTCCTGGTTTGCCGCGCCGACCTCGCCCGTGAGCACATGGCGCCGATCCGCCTCGCCGAAACCGGCGCGCTCAAGCTGATCCTGCCGAGTGCCATCAACACGCGCCGCCACACACTGGAGACGTATTGCGCCGCCAACGGCATCGAGATTGCCCGCGTGCTCGAGCTCGACGCGATGCTCGGCACACTTGACCTGATTTCACGATCGGACTGGGTCGGCATCCTGCCGGGCATCATGATGGCGAACCAGGAGGCCGAGAGCGGCCTCAGCGTGCATCCCCTGGCCTCGCCCGAGCTTTGGCTTGACTTGGTCATGATCGAGCCCTCGCGCCGGCCGATGACCGCTGCGGCAAAAGCCTTCCTGTCGCGCATGGAACTCGAGACGCGACGCCTGAACGCATGCTGGCCGGCCCCGTCCGACGCCGGCATTCCGCCCGCCCCCCGGACTGCTGCGGCGCGCGCCGAAGCCCGCCAGCGTTGAGCGTGGCCGCCCGCCCCTCGCGAATTCGTGAGTCCGTAACGATAATGGTCTGCGGTACGAACTTTCCGCTGAGCCGCAGATCCGCATGATGTCGGCCGGCGGGACGATGAAATCTGCGCTCGGCCTCATGCTCGTCTTGATCGGAGTGGCCTTGGGCCACGGTCTCGACAATGCGATCGAGGCGACGCTCGTCGCGGTCTCGCCCGATTGGCTGACATCGCTGACGACCCGCTTCTGAGGCTCGACCGATAGCTCGCGACACGTTCCGCCAGCGGATGCTACACGTCGATGCTCTGACGATCA
This sequence comes from Devosia equisanguinis, assembly GCA_945889015.1. GTDB lineage: Bacteria > Pseudomonadota > Alphaproteobacteria > Rhizobiales > Hyphomicrobiaceae > CAMDBL01. The sequence continues at coordinate 39,537 of CAMDBL010000003.1, read as the reverse complement.
GCGAACTGGCGTGTCTGACGATGCGATTGACGACGCATTTACTCAAAACAGCGCGCGCGCTGTCCCTGGCCCAAAAATTTCTTGCGCTGGCAGCCCTCCCGGTCGGGCTCAACGCCTTTATCATGGGCGATTGGGTCACGACTCAGGTCGCCCGCCAGACGATCCACATCAAGGGCGCCTCGACCGCGCTCTACGTCGACTCGTTCATCGAGCCACTGCTTCAGGAACTGACGAGCCGAAGCGCCATTTCGGCGCAATCGACCGATCGTCTCGATGAGCTGATAGCCGGCAGTCCGGTCGCCCGCCGCATCGCCACGCTGAAGATCTGGACCGCGGACGGAGCCATCGTCTACAGCAATCAACCGGCTTTGCGCGGCACCCGCTATCCACTCACCAGCACCCAGACGCGCGCCTTCGACGGCGAGGTCGTCACCGAACTCGACGATCTGGACGACGAGGAGAATATCCATGAGCGCACGCTCGCAGCCCCGCTGCTCGAGATCTACGCTCCCGTCCGCCAGACCGGTACCGAGCGCATCATCGCCGTCGCCGAGATCTACGAGTTCGCCAGCGAGCTGAAGAAGACCCTGCGTTCGACCAGGTTGCAAACTTGGCTGATGGTCAGCGCTCTCTCGGTCGCCATGCTCGGGCTGCTGTTCGGCATCGTCGCGCGCGGCAGCCGGACGATCGACGAGCAGCGCAGGGACCTGCAGGAGCGGCTGCGTGCTCAAGCGCGGCTGCTCGCGGAAAACACACGGCTCTCCACCTCGCTGGAGGCCTCTCATCGACGTTCCGCCGAAAGTACCGAACGCTTCATGCGGCGTGTCGGCTCAGAACTCCATGACGGTCCCGCGCAGAGCATCGGGCTCGCGGCCCTGCACCTCGGCGAGTTGCAAGACAGGTTCGACGAGACGGAGGATACGGACGCCCAAGCCGTCGCGGCCAAGACGCGCCTTCTGTTGTCGGGAGCAATCGATCAGATCCGCTCGCTGGCGGCGGGCCTCGCGCCGCCGGAGCTCGACGGTCTCGATCTACCGGACACCTTGAGGCTCGCGGCCCGCAATCACGAATGGGCGACAGGCACACACGTCGAGCACGGCCCGTTTGCCGTCCCGCGCGAGGTCCCGCAGCTGATCAAGATCTGTCTTTACCGCTTCGTCCAGGAAGGCTTGAACAATGCCTACAGGCACGCGGGGGGACGAGGACAACGGATGGCGGCACGGCTCGACGGCGACATCCTCGAGGTCGAGGTCTGCGATTCTGGCCCCGGTTGGGAGACTGCGTCGGCCCCGGCCAAGAGCGGTGGCCTCGGCCTGTCGATCATGCGTGATCGCATCGCGTCGCTCGGCGGCACACTGAGCATCGAGTCGGACGCTTCTGCGGGAACGAGGCTTTGCGCCCGCTTGCATCTCAAGGGAGGTTGAGCACGATGACCATCATCAAAGTCGCGGTCGTCGACGACCATGAGCTGTTTCGCGAAGGCGTGATCTCAATGCTGCGCCGCGACCCGTCGATCAGTGTGGTCGGGGAAGGCGGATCCGCCGACGACGCGATCCTCATCGCATCGACGGCCGTGCCGGATGTGATGCTGCTGGACGTGACGATGCCCGGTAGCGGCATCGAGGCCGCCCGGCTGCTCTCGCGCGGCTTTCCCGAGGTCAAGCTGGTGATGCTGACCGTCTCGGAGACCGCCAGCGACGTGATCTCCGCCTTCGAGAATGGCGTCGTCGAGTACGTGCTCAAGGGCATCCGACGAACCGAGCTGGTGCGAGCCGTGCAGGCCGCACATCAGGGCGAATTCGTCGTGGCGCCCAGTCTAGCAGGTCGTATCCTCGGCCGCCTCACCCCGGCACGCGGCGTGGAGACGACGGCACACGACGCCCTCAATTCCTTGACCCCGCGTGAGAACATGGTGCTGACGCTGGTTGCACAAGGCCTCTCCAACAAGCAGGTGGCCAATCAACTCGGCCTCACCGAACGCACCATCAAGAACAACATGACGAGCATCATGCAGAAGTTGCAGGTGAGCAATCGAGTAGAGGCGACGCTGCGGTTGCGCCAACCGCAGCGCTGAGCGATCCCAAGCCGGTCCCGGCCTCGACCACCAGCAACGGCCGCTTCGCCTCGCCGCGGCCGTCAATCAAGCCGGCGTCTTGGCGGTGCACGTCCTTCGCGCCTTCCTTGACCGGCCGCCGGGCCGCCCAAGGCTCGGATTTGAAAAAGGTGACGATGCGCGCGACGGCGACCAGGACGAGGATGCCCGCGACATTGACCAGCGTGACGCTCGCGAACGTTCGACCGACGACATTCAGCATCGTGCTCGCCAGGAACGATAGCACGAGACCGGCCATGAAGACTGCCAGCGATTGCTGGCCGAGCTTGCGCAGCACGTCCACCACCGGCCCCCGCAGACGGTGCCCGCCCTCGCCCACCGCGACATAGGCGAGGTAGGCGAGCGAGAGGAAATGCACGTAGCGCAGGATGCCGAAGCGCGTTTTTTCGATCAGCGGCTCCAGCATGTGTCGGATGTCCTGGAGCAGCGTCACCTGCTCGAGCAGCGGCGCCCAGGCGAACGGCACGGTGAGGGCGACGACGGCGATCGTACCCCTGATCAGCCTCGGATCTCTCGGCGGCGCCGGCAGCCATCCCGACATGAACGCGAAGCCGGTGAAGAACACCAACTGCCAAGCAAATGGGTTGAAGAACCACGCGCGCTGCGACCATGGCTCGGCCGGGAGGTGCAGCAACCCCAGGTTCGCCGCCGCCCAGGTCGCCACGACGAGCAGCGCAACGTAGGCCCTACCGAGCTTGATCGCCGCCATCACCAGCGGGATCATCGCGAGAATGACGAGATACATCGGCAGAATGTCGAAATAGAACGGCACCCAGCGCAGCGTCAGGATACCAAGGAAGGCCTCGGCGCCATTGGGCCCGAGCAGCGGCTCCAGCCCCAGTCCCTCGACATAGCTGTGACCAGTACCCAGCGTTCGATCCACCGCGATCATGGCGGCCACCGCCACCATCAGCACGCCGATATGCGACCAGAACACCTGCCAGCAGCGATGCGCGACGCGCAACGCGCCCAACAGGTATCCGTGCACACGGAAGGTCCCACCGAACGCGATTGCCGAGGCCATGCCCGAGCAGAAGACGAAGATCTCGGTCGCATCGGAGAAGCCGAAGCGGGCAGGAATGTAGCGCGCCCAGGCGTTGTCCCAGACGTGCGCGATGAAGATGATGACCAGGCACAGCCCCCTGAAGACGTCGAGCCGGACGTCGCGCACGCGCCGGGCGGCCTCAGGCTTCGCAGTCGTCATCCCACTCGTCTCCTGGTCCTCGCTGGCGGGCGTCGATTTACGCCCTGCCAGCCATGCCGCTTCCAGTCGCCACACGCCACCGTCAGACCGGCGCGGGGTCGCGGCTGCGCACCACGGCGGCGAGTGCGACGGCGAAGCCGAGGTGGCCGACCAGCGACGCCCAGGTCAACGGAATGAAGCCCAGGAACGCGGGGTGGCCCGCCACGAGATGCGCCATGATGTAGAGCGCGAACACCCAAAGTCCGGTGCCGTAGCCGAGCGCCACCAGCCACCACGGCATCCACGGAACGAGGGCGCGGGCAAGCGGCCGGGCGATGACGAGATAGCCGATCGGATAACCGATCAGGCCGACGAGGAAATGGATGATCTCGGCGGCGAACCGGCTCTGCAGCTTGAACACGTCTTGAACGAGTGCGGCCGGCTCGAGCGGTCCGCCAACCCAGAGCGGCGTGATCAGCCGTGTCCAGATCTCCCACGTCACCTCCGCCGCGATGCCGGCCAGCAGCACGGTGACGATCACCCGTCCCAACGAGAACGGGTTTTCCTGCATGTCGATTGCGCCCGCGCGTGACTGTACCATCGGAACCTCCTGTGAACTGATCGAATTGTTTTGTTTCGCGTCTGCCTCAACCGGCGAGCTCGGCAAACACGGCGGCCGACCGCCCCCCATCGCGCGTGCCCTTCCGCTTGCAGCGTTGCATGACGATCGACTGGAACCGGTCTTCGCTGCGCTCGTGACGGCGCATCGATCCCAGTGCCGCCAGCCCCTCGGCGTCGTTGCTCGCCGCCGCCCAGGACATCAAAGTGCGCAGGAACACGTCGCGCTGTGCGCGGCTGCCACCGAGAAGCGGCAGCCGGCGCGCAAGCTCCTCCGATCGAGGCCGATAGAGACCGCGGCGGGAAGCCGCAACGAGCGCTGGCGCCAGCTCGAGCGCGATGATCGATATCACCCCAGACTGATCACAGCGCCCGTTGACGGACCGCTCGCGCATGGCGGTGACGAGCTCGGCGGCGCCCCGGTCGTCGCCGCTGGCGATCAGCGCGAGCAGATAGTGCAGCGAGGCGAACGCATACGTACAGTCGCGGCGCCGCTCGTGCGCGATCTCGCGGACGATTTGCCAGCGGCCGCCGACCTCGATGCCTTCTTGCTCCAACCGCCACAGCAGCGACACGGCGTTGGCGACGTCGCGGAAATCGCCGTCACGGGCAGGCGCCATGCCGTCATCGAACAAGGCGAGTGCCTGCTCGCTGTCGCCCTCGCTCAGATGAAACAACGCGAGATGCCAGAGGATATGCTGGCCAAAGCCGCCGCAGCCCTGCCAGCTCTGACGCGACGGCGCCAATAGCGCTCGACCCTCGCGCGTGCGGCCGCCCATCTCCATGACGTGGGCCACGGCATGCAGCGCCCAGACGTCGTCCGCCTCCTGAGCGAGTGCACGATGGCCGACGGCCTCGGCCTCGGTCAACCGGCCAGCCTCCTCCAGCGCGAAGGCACGGCAGCCCAGCATGAACCCATAGCCGGGCGTCGTGGCGGACCAATGCGGTAGTACCGCCGACGTCGTCGCCAGCATCCGCGCCGTATTGCCGGACATGAACCGCAACCCGTGGGCAGCCTTGATGGAGAGAGCATCGGTCGGATGACTGCCGAGATGCTTTTCGAGCACGCCGGCCGCCTCCTGAAGGTGCCCCGCCGCAGCCAAGGCGTGGACCAACGCCAGCGCCTTCTCGTATGCTGTTCCGCCGCCGGCGAGGTCGAGCGCCCTGCCGGTTGCGGCCAATGCCGCCCGGGACGCCATCATTCCGTGATCGCGGCCGATGAGAGCATGTGCGAGGCCGGTCAGCGCGTGCGCCGCCGGCAGGCTCGGCTCCAGAGCCAACGCCTGCTGGAGGTGAGGCAACGCCGGGCGGTGCGCCAGGAATGCGTGAACGGCCTGCTCGTATGCTCGGATCGCAGGGGCGTCACCACACGAATGCTGCCCGGAATAACAATCGACGATCATGCTGGCACCTCGACGGGGCGGCACAAAATCTCTCGAGGAGGGCATCGTGCAGCGTGCTTTCCGAGAGTTTGGCGAGCCAGCGGCTGGCGCTGGCTACGTTCGCTCATGAGACGGAGTTCGCTGACCCCGAAGCGTTCGTTACCGGCTCACGTTTTTGTGTTGGCGGAGCGTCGCGGCTGCCATAGTAGAGGCTCGCGAACGGCGCCTGTAACGAACCGCCATCCCGACACGAACAGCCATCGAGGACTTGCGTGAGCTCGAGCCCGTCCGAACTGTCCAACCTGATGCGGGCAGCCAATCGCGGTGACGCAGGAGCTTATCGCCAAGTGCTAGGCGCGCTTGCGCCCATGCTGAGAATGTTCGTCAGACGGGGCCTGGCCCGCATCGGCCGCGGCTCCGAGGATGTCGAGGACATCGTGCAGGAGACATTGCTCGCGTTGCATCTGAAACGCCACACCTGGGACGAGAGCCAGCCGCTCGAGCCCTGGATCAGAGCCGTCGCACATCACAAGCTGATCGACGGCGTGCGTCGTCGTGGCTTTCGCGAGCACATCAACATCGACGATTGCGCCGAGGTCTCGGCACTGACGGTCGAGCCCTCGGACCTGACTCCGGCCGAGTGTGCCGATCTTCTGGCGACTTTGCCGGAGCGGTCGCGCGCCATCGTGCAGGGCATGTCGATCGAAGGCCACTCCGCCCGCGAGGTCGGCGACCGGCTGGGCATGAGCGAGGGCGCCGTCAGGGTCGCGCTGCACCGGGCGTTGAAGGCGCTCGCCGAGGCAACCGGGCAGGTGAGGTCATGAAAACGGACGATCTCATCGCAGCCCTAGCCGCGGATGGCGCCGAGCGCCGCCCGCCGGTGTCGCGCGGGCTATCGATCGCTCTGGCCGCTGGCGGACTCGTGTCGCTGGTGGTGTTCATGGCGGCGCTCGGCCCGCGGCTCGATCTTGCCTGGGCCTTTTCGACATGGCGCTTCGATCTCAAGCTCGCCATCGTCGCGGTGGCGCTCGTCTTGGCGCTGATCGACTGCATTCAGATCGCCCGGCCCGAGGTCCGCTCGTTCGCGTCGCGGGCGACCTGGCTCGTGCCGATCCTGTTGCTGGCTGCGGTGGCGGTGGAGATTGCGCTCGTTCCAGCGGCCGAGTGGGGCCGAAAGCTCGTCGGCACCAATTCACTGTTCTGCCTCGTCACCATTCCAGCGCTGTCGCTCGCCCCCCTCGTCGCGGGCCTGATCGCCATGCGGTCGGGCGCCCCGTCCTCCCCAGCCGCGGCTGGTGCCGCCGTCGGTCGTCTCGCGGCGGCGATCGCGGCTTCATTGTACGCATTTCACTGCTTCGACGATTCACCTCTGTTCGTCGCGACCTGGTACACCCTGGCGACGGTGATCGTTATGGCGGCCGGCGCCGCCATCGGAAGTCGCGCACTGAAATGGTAGGCTGCTGGCTCGGGCCGGATTGAACTCTGGCTAGGAGCGCTGCAGCCGTTCCAGGTCGTCGACCGTGTCGATGTCGGTGAAGGCCTCGGGCTCGGCCGGCACGGCGACGGTCTCGGTCGTGTGCGCCATCAGGACCGATTTCGCACCCTGCTCTCCGGTCAGTGCGCCGAGTTCGACGAACAGCCGTCGCGGCCACAGCACGGGATTGCGCTGGCTGCCATCGGGAAGGCACGGGAACACGATGCTGTCGCTCCCTCCAGCCGCGAACGTCGCGACGAGATGCCGGAGCAGATCCGCATCGAGGCGCGGCATGTCCCCGAGGAACACCAGCGCGCCGGCCGACGCCGACGAGACGGCGCGGATGCCGGCCGCGACCGAGCCACCCATCCCCGCGAGATAGACCTCGTTGTGCACGAAGCGGACCGGCAGGCCGGCGAGCACCCGGCGCACCTCGTCCGCATCCGGGCCGGTGACGACGATCAGCTCGGAAAAGCCGGTGGAGGTCAGCAATTCCGCCGCATGGCGGACAAGCGGCTTGCCGTCGAGCAGAGCCAACATCTTGTTGGCTGCCCCAAACCGCCTCGAGGAGCCGGCCGCGAGCAAGACAGCGCTGATCGCTGACGCGCCCGACATCGGGTCAGGCACCTTTCTGACCTTTCTTCGCGCCCTTCGTCCCGCGCAGCGAGCGGACGATGTCGGCCATGATCGAGACCGAAATCTCCGCCGGTGTCTGGGCGCCGATGTCGATGCCGATCGGCGCCTTGATGCGGGCGATGTCGGCCTCGGTGAAGCCCGCCTCCTTCAACCGCTCGGTCCGCTTGGCGTGATTGCGGGTCGAGCCGAGCGCGCCGACGTAGAGGCAGTCGTGCTTGAGCGCGACCTTCAGTGCCTCGTCGTCGAGGTGGGCGACGTGCGCCAGCGCGACGACAGCGGTGTAGGGATCCAGTCCGATCGCGGGCAGCGCGTCCTGCGGCCACTCCGTCAACATCCGCACATTGGAAAAGCGCGTGTCGGAGGCATAGGCGGTCCGCGGATCGACCAGGATCAGCTCGTATCCGACCAGCTTCACCTGCTCGGCGAGGAGCTGAGCCAGATGCGTCGCGCCGACGATGACGACGCGCGCGGGCGGCACCAGAGCCTGCAGGAACACGTTGCCCTCCGGCGTCTCGACGAGCTTGCTTTCGCCGGAGCGGAAGCGATCGGCGACCTCGGGCGGATTGGTTTCGCCGCGTTCGAAGATCTCGTGTGCGCCGCTCTTCACGTCGGTTCGGATCACGAGCCCACGCCGCGTCTCGCGCGCACCGATGGAGCGGTCGATGATCGCGGAGCCGTCGGCATCGAAGCGCTCGATCAGCACCTTGATCTGGCCTCCACACGGCAGCCCGGCCCGCCAGGCCGTCTCGTCCGCGATGCCGAAGGAGAGCGTCTTGGGCTTGCCGTCTCCACTGAGCACGTCTTCGGCCTCGACGATGATGTCGTTCTCGATGCAGCCGCCGGACACCGAGCCTTGAAAGCGCCCGTCCCGCGCGATCGCCATCTGGCCACCGATCGGCACGGGGGCCGAGCCCCAGGTCTCGATCACGGTGGCCAGCGCGATCGATCCATCGGCCGCGAGCCAGGACTTCGCCGCTTTCAATACGTCGAGCTCCACGTGGGGCTTGTGATTGGGCTTGGGCGCCACTGCCGCTTCGCTCATCGCTTGTCTCCACTCTCGTTGGGCACCGCAGGCGAAGCGGTCCGGTCTGCAGCCACTCTAGCAAGAAACCCGGCGCGTGTGCGCCCGTCCAACACTAGCGTCGATTGAATATATTGAATTGAGCATATCTACCAATCGCTTGCAGCTACCGACGGCGGGAGTGTCGATAGAGATACAGCAGTGCAAACGGTCTCGAATGGAACTGTCGGTTTGGAGTCGACACTGCCTTCGGATTGCCGATATTCCGGGAAAAACAGGTTGGCAATGTAAGTTGGCTGCCGGCGATGGGGCCCAGCGGACGAGAGACGGTCATGCGGGGGCATGATGCATGGGGCGCAAGCAATCATTTCCCGAGACGGATGCCGGCGGTCGCGCTGCGCCACGCGCGGTCGTGCGCCTGCTCGCCTTGTCGCTGGGTGTGATCGCGACCCTGGCGGTGGCACCCTTGCCTTTGAAATCGCTTCTCGACGACGTCGTCGTCACGACGGCTGACGCGCGCGGCCGCGGTGGCGGTGGCGGTGGCGGTGGGCGTGGTGGTGGCGGTGGTGGACGCGGCAACGATCGTGGCGGCAGGGACGACCGTGGCAGCGGCAGCAGTTACGGCTCCGGCTCGTCGAGTGGCGGCAGCTCGGGAAACTCCAGCAGTTCGAGCAATTCCGGCAACAGCTCCGGCAATTCGAGCAGTTCGAGCAATTCTGGCCAGAAGGGCCGCGACAACGACGACGACGACAGATCAGCGTCCAACGGCTCCGACAAGAACAGCGGCCCAAGCGAGCGGCGCGGCGGGGCTGGCGCGACGGGTGGCGGGGGAGGCGGCCGGGGCGGGGGCGGAAATGCCGGCCCGCCCAGGACGATGGTCGAAGTGTTCGACCGGATGTTCAAGCAGCCGGCCGCGGAGAAGAGGAGCACGACGCCTGCACCGGCATCGGCACCGGTAACGGCAAAGGTGCCTGCTGTAGTCCCTGCTGCCGCACCAGCCACTGCCAGGATGGGCGCCAGGTCCGTCAGACCCGCGCCCGTGCCGCTCATTCCCCCGCTGTCGCGCGATGGCCGCGCGAGCGTTTCGCGGACGGAGTTTCTGGCCGTCAACCTCGACGCTACTTATGCCGTCAAGGCGCGCGCTCTCGGCTTCGAGATCGGTCCCTCCAAGCAGAATGCCGCCCTCGGCAAGAGCGTCTCCCGCGTTCGCCCACCGCACGGCACGGATGCGATCCACGGCCTCGACATGATCCGGCAGCTGGTCGCGCCGACCGGATTCATGCCGAACTACACCTATCGTCTGGTGCCTGCCGACCGCGCACCGGGGGTGGCGGTTCCGGCGGTCCGCACCGAGCTCGTCAACACCATGAGCCCCGTCACTCCCTGCCGCGGCGACCGTTGCGCGGGTCGTCAACTCATTCAATGGAGCGATCAGCGTCTACCCGGTTGCAGTCGCGGCCTGCACGTCGGCATCATCGATACCGATGTCGATCATGAGCATCCAGCCTTCGCGCGCCGTCTGAACTCCGGCACGTTCCTGCCGACGGGAAGCCGACCCGCGCCGAACTGGCACGGCACCGGCGTTCTGGCCCTGCTGGCGGGAAATCCGGCGGGCGGGACTCCCGGTCTCATCCCGCACGCCGAGTTCTACGTGGCGAGCGTGTTCTACGTCGACAGCAACGGACAGGTCGCGACGGACACGCAAAGCCTCCTCGATGCCCTCGACTGGATGCGGCAATTCGAGGTCAAGGTCATCAACATGAGCTTCGCGGGTCCGCAGGATCAGCTCGTGCAGGATGCCATCGCGAGGCTCGCCCGTTCGGGCACGGTGTTCGTTGCGGCGGTCGGCAACGAGGGCCCCTCGGCGCCGCCGAGCTATCCCGCGGCCTACAAGCAGGTGGTGGCCGTGACCGCGGTGAGCCAGGATCGGCGCAGCTACCCCTATGCCAACCGAGGCGACCACGTCGATCTGTCTGCTCCCGGCGTCGACGTGTGGACCGCGGTGCCCGGCATGAAGGAGGGATACATGTCCGGCACCTCGTTCGCGGCACCGTTCGTCAATGCCGCCATGGCGACCATCTACCGGCAGATGCCCACTCATTCCAAGGACGGCATGCTCGCCGCATTCGAGCCGCAGGACCTCGGCCCCCCCGGACGCGATGCCGTGTTCGGAAAAGGACTGGTGATAGCGCCCAAGGATTGCCGCGTCGAACCCCGGACCGCGGACGGCAAGCCCCAGCAGCCCTCGACTGCGTCGACGCCATCGGCGAAGCGGGAGAAGCCCGAAACGGTCTCGGCGCCCTCGCCTTGGACGCCGAGTGTTGTCATGACCCCGGCCTCCGGCCGCAAGCCTCCATCCCCCGCGGACATCAGCGTCGGTTTCCGCTGAGACGGACTGTCATCTGTGTTGCGCGCACGGGTGCCGCCGGGACATGGGCCCGCGCGTCGAAATCTCAGTGCGCCTGCGGCGCCCAACTCGAACTCAGGGCGGCCTTTTCCTCGCTGTCGCTCAGGGCCTGTCCGGTCCGCTCGACGATCGAGGCGATTTCGGGAGGGATCGCCCCGGATGCGGGCGAAGTCTTCTGGCCGTCGGCGGCGGCGACAGTGCCGATCGGCACATGCGACTGCACCTGCCACGTGCCATCGCCTGTGCGGCAACCGATGCCGGCGAAGCCCTCGCCGGTAGGCAGGCGCAGCTCGTACTGCCGGCAGTAGGCGTTGGACGGGCTGCGATAGGAAAGCCGCAGCATCACCGAGGCGGACTGCTCGCTTCCGCTGGAGGAGGCCTCGGTCCGCATGCGGCTCGGCATCGTTTCCAACGCGCGCTGCAGCACGCCGCCGGCCTCGATGTGTCCGTCTTTGATCGACACCACCTGAACAGGCGTGAGCGACGACGGTGACACCACCGGCCCTCCGGCGACCACGCCGGCCGGCGCCGGCGCCGGCATCGTCGTCGGCTTCAGCGTCCAGGCGGCGCCGGCGGTGATGGCGATGCTCGCGGCGTAGGCTGCCGCGGTCGGCCAGCTCTGAAACATGGGAGCGAGTGCGGTGGCAAACCACCCGATGATGCCAGGGGTAGATGCGGATACGGACGTCGGGCGGCCACGCGATGGCATGCCGCTCGCCAAAACCGTCTCGATCAGCTCGCGGGGGACCGGCTCGTGCAGCATGGCGTCGAAATGCGCACCGACCACGCGGCGTCCTGTCCGCTCGAACATCACGAGCCGTGCACGAGCTTCCGAATCACGTTCCAGGACAGCCTCCACGGACGCGCGCCCGGCTTGGTCGAGCTCGCCGTCGGCATAGGCCATCAACGTCTCATCGGACAGTGTGGCCACGCGACTTCTCCATGTCGTTGGTTTCGAGCTCCGGCTCCGCGCCGTAGGTCGCCCGGTATAAGCTCTGACGCGCGCGAGCCAGGCGGCTCATCACCGTGCCCATGGGAATTTTCAACGTGTCCGCCGCCTCGCGATAGGACATGCCGTCGACGCAGACCAGCGACACGATCGCCTTCTGATCGTCCGGCAGTCGCGCGATCGCCCCCATCAGATCGCCCAGCGCAAGCCGGCTTTCGGTGACTCTGCGCCCGTCATCGCCGGCGATATCCTCGGCGGTGTCAATGTCCAACACCTCGCCCCGCACCTTCACGGCGCGGGCCCGGTCGAACCAGATGTTCTGTGCAATCCTGTACATCCAACTATCCAGGCGCGTCCCGGGCTCCCACTGGTCGAGGCGCGACAAGGCGCGCACGCATGTTTCCTGCACGACATCGTCGGCCCGGTCCCTTTCGCCGGTCAGCGAATACGCGAAACGGCGCAGTCGCGGCAGAAGCTCGATGATCTGGCGCCGGATTTCATCCGTCACGATATGCCTCTTGCCTCGTTGAGAAAACGGCACGAGCCACCGAATAGTCCGGCTCATGGCAGCACAACTGTTTCGCTGTCACGTGGAGAGACCCGAATGCAACATGCGGCCGCGTGGCGCGGCAGCCGTGACACGAAGGTTCTCGCACATGCCCGCGAATGCCGGGCGTCCGGCCCGCGAGCGGGAGGTGTTCGCTGCCGGCCTGAGAGCCATAGCGAGCCGAAATCGGGCCATATCATGTCCGCCTCCGGCTCGGCTCGTGGCGCCGGATCGGAGAAAAGCGAAGCGGCGGGAATAGGCGGGCCCACTTTGCCGTTATTGTTCTGGCCGGGGGGCCGGCACCGGCTCACACACCGGTGCCTTAGTTGCAGCCGATCGACCTTCGGTTGCGTCGAGTTGGAACTCGTACGCCAGCGCTCGCTTCGGACAACCCGCTCCGCAGAGAGCGTCCTCCCACTCGAGGCGCACGAGCCCACTCGGGGGCAAGACGAGAGTGACCCGCACCACTCCCGTCTTGCCCCACGCTCGCGGCACTCAGCCCTGCGATCACCTCACGGCTCATCCGCGTTAACCACAATGCTATTTCTTACCGAACGGCACGTCGTCGATACCCTGGCGCTCGCCGAGGCCAGCCATGCCGCGCATGATCTCGTAGAAGGCGACGGTGTCCTTCTCGGCGTAGCCCTTCTCGTAGGCCGCCTGCATGATCTGCGAATAGACCTGGATCATCATCGTCGGCGCACCGAGCTTCTGGCCCATCTCGATCATCAGCCGCGAGTCCTTGAGCGAGGTGCGGACCTGGCCCTGCTTGGAATAATCCGCGTCGAGCATCTTGGGACCTTTGTCGACCATCGTCTTGGAGCTGCACGCACCGTCCTTCAGCACCTCGAGCAGATTGGTTGACTCCAGGCCCGCCTTCTCGCCGAGCACCAGCCCTTCGGCGAGGGCCAGCCTATTGCCCGCGAGGATCAAGTTGACGATCAGTTTGGTGCGGGCACCCGACCCGACCGGCCCCATGTAGTAGGCTTCCCGGCTGAAGCCCGAGAACAAGGGACGGCAGGCCTCGAAGTCGGCCTTGTCGCCGCCCGCCATGACGATCAGGTCGCCGGCGTGCGCCATGGTGGAGGTGCCGCTGACCGCGGAGTCGAGGAACTTGATGCCCTTGGCGGCGAGCTCGGCCGATAGCTTCTCAGAGTCCTCCGGCCGCGCCGTGGTCGTGTCGCAGATGATGAGCCCTTGCTTGGCACCTTCAGCGATACCACCGGGGCCAAGCATCGCCTGCCGGCCGATGTCGCTGGTCGGCAGCGAGACGATGACGCGGTCGACGCCCTTCGCGGCAGCAGCAGGGCTGTCGACGGGATGGCCGCCCTTCTGCTTGAGGTCATCCATGCGTTTGGGGTCGACGTCGAAGCCTTGGACGATGAACTGCGACTTGCGCAGATTGTGGATGAAGGCTTGGCCCATCAGGCCCATGCCGACGATGCCGATGCGCTTTTCCATGGGCGTCTCTCCTGGTGTTGATGCTCGTTTCTCGTTTGACGACGGCTTTCCCGGCTGCCGCCTCAACCCAATCGTGCCCCGGCTGACGGGGGGCGGCAAGCGCGCCGGATCGCAGGTGTCGTCTGCACTGCTTTCCTCTGGCGCGGCCATCCGACCTCGGCTAGCTTCAAATCGACGAAGTGCGGCGCCGTGCAATCTCGAAAGAGAAAAACTAGGCGACACGCATGAATGCTGCGGCAATGACCGCCGGCGGAGGAAACCACCCTGAAGGGGGAGGAATGACGACGGCGAGTGCGCACGCCTCGGTGACGGGGCAGACAGGCGATGATGCGCCCCTTCTCGAGCTTCCCCTGTTGGAGCTCCGAGGCATCTCCAAATCGTTTCCGGGCGTGAAGGCGTTGGACGACGTGTAGTTCACGGTGCGGGCGGGCGAGGTGCACATGTGCCTCGGCGAGAACGGCGCCGGCAAGTCCACGCTGATGAAGATCCTGTGCGGCGCCTATCAGGCCGATGCCGGACAAATTCTCCATAACGGCACACCGGTCACTATCGCCTCGCCCGCGGACGCGCGCCGGTTCGGCATCGCGGTGATCTTCCAGGAATTCTCCCTCGTCCCCTATCTCGACATCGCCCAGAACATCTTCCTCGGGCGCGAGTTCAAGGGCCGCTTTCCCGGCAGCATCGATCACGCCCGCATCGAGGCCGAGGCGAAGAAGGTGCTCGACAGTATCGGTTTCGACATCGACCCGCGCACGCCCGTCCACCAGCTCGCCGTCGCCCAGCAGCAGATGGTGGAAATCGCCAAGGCGCTGTCCCAGAAGGCCCGCATCCTGGTGATGGACGAGCCGACCTCGTCGCTCTCCGACCGCGAGACCGAGCGCCTGTTCGCGATGATCCGGCGGCTGAAGGCGGACGGCGTTGCCATCGTCTACATCTCCCACCGCATGGCCGAGGTGTTCGAGCTCGGCGACCGCATAACGGTGCTGCGCGACGGCAAGCATGTCGGCTCGATGCTGCCCGCCGACACCGATCCCAACGCGTTGGTCGAGCTGCTGGTCGGTCGATCGATCGATTTGAGCTATGCGCGCGAGTTCACGACGTCGCCCGGCGAAATGGTGCTCGAGGTGAAAGGTCTGTCGGCGCCCAGCGGCATCGCCGAGATCAATCTCAACGTACGCGCCGGCGAAATCGTCGGGCTGTGCGGACTGGTCGGCTCCGGACGCACAGAGGTGGCTCGCGCCATCTTCGGTGCCGATCCCAAGACCTCCGGCGAGATCAAGCTGTTCGGCCGCCCGGTCGCGACCAATCCCGAGACAGCGACCGCGATGGGGATGGCGCTGATCCCGGAGAACCGCAAGCTGCAGGGCTTGGCTCTGATCCGCTCGGTCGGCGACAACTCAGTACTCGCCGGGCTGCCCCGCAATTTCTCGTCCGGCGTGTTCTCGCCCGGCAAGGCCTATGGAATGGCCCAGGAGACGATCAAGAAGCTCAGGATCGCCACGCCCTCGCCGTCGCGCACGGCCGGCTACCTCTCGGGCGGCAACCAGCAGAAGATCGTGATCGGCAAGTGGCTCGAGACCGGCGCACGCTTCTTCATCTTCGACGAGCCGACCCGCGGCATCGACGTCGGCGCCAAGTCGGAAATCTTCGCTCTCATCGACAGTCTCGTGAAGGAAGGCGCCGGCGTGCTGATGATCAGCTCCGAGCAGCCCGAGATCGTGCGTGTCTGCGACCGCGCCTACGTGATGCGCGAGGGGCGCATCGTCGGCGAGCTGAAGCGGTCGGAATTGACGGAGGCCAACATCGTGCGGCTGGGGATGCATCATGAGTGAGGCAACGCTCACCGCGCAGGTGGCTCGCGTTCCCGGGGTCGCCGCCGTCATCGCGGTGCTGGCGGTCGGTTTTACGGCCGTCAATCCGAGTTTCGCCACTCTCGGCAATCTCTCGAACGTCGCCTCGCAATCGACGGTGCTGCTGCTGATGGCGCTGCCGATGACGCTGATCATCATGTCCGAGGGGCTGGATCTCTCGATGGGCGCGGTGGTGACGCTGGCCTCGGTGGCGCTCGCCATGACCGTGCTGTCGACCGGTTCGATCATGATGGGACTGGCGGCCGGCCTCGGCGTCGGCCTCGCCTTTGGCGTGCTGAACGGCGCATTGATCGCCTTGCTCGGCATTCCTCCGTTCGTCACCACGCTCGGCACTATGGGGGTCGCGCAAGGACTGGCGCTGGTGGTCACCGATGGCCAGAGCGTCGTCGGCATGCCCAAGGCGCTGCCCTACATCTACACGGGCACATTGCTCGGCGTACCGTTCCCGGTCTGGATCAGCATCGGCGCGTTCCTCCTGGTCTGGTGGCTGCTCTACCGCACCCGGTTCGGCACCTATGTGTTCGCGCTCGGCGGCAACCGGGAAGCGTTGCGTCTCGCCGGCGTCGGCGATCGCACGATGCTGATCGCGGTCTATGCCCTCGGCGGGCTGATGGCCGGCTTCGCCAGCCTGATCATGACCGCGCGCATCAACTCCGCGCATCCGACCGCGGCCATCGGTCTCGAGTTCGACGCCATCGCGGCGGTGGTACTCGGCGGTACGTCCTTCGAGAAAGGTAACGGCTGGCTGCTCGGCACCGTGCTCGGTGTCGTTGCCGTCGGCATTCTGCGCAACGGCCTCAACCTTATCGCCGTGCCGTCCTCCGCCCAGGTCGCCTGCATCGGCGGCCTCGTCATCTTCGCCCTTTATCTCGACGGATTGAAGAGCCGCTCATGACGACCGCCACCGAGACGGAGCCGCAGGCGGGTCTCGCGCTCTCCCAGGATACGCTGCAGACGTTGTACCGGCTCGGCGCCGCGGCTCTGATCTGTGTGATCCTCAGCCTGCTGTCGTCCTCGTTCCCCACGCTCAGCAATACCCTGACCATCTTGCGGCAGACCGCGCTGCTGTTCCTGCTGGCCTCCGGGCTGACGCTGGTGATCCTGACCGCCGGGATCGATCTATCGGTCGGCGCTACGCTCGGACTGGCCGCCTGCATTGCCGGCACGGTGATCAAGACCACCGGCTCGCCCTGGCTCGGCGCGTTCGCCGGCCTGGGGACGGGCGCCATGTGCGGCTTCTGCAATGGGCTGCTCGTCAGCAAGCTGCGTCTGCCACCATTCATCGCGACCTACGGCATGCTCTGGGTGCTGCATGGCATCACCTACTACTACATGGGAGGCGACACGATTCACGGCTTCCCGCAGTCGTTCCGCCAGATCGGCAGCGGCTACCTCTGGGGCATTCCCATTCCCGTCTATTTCATGATCGCTTTCCTGCTGGTCGGTACGTTCTTCGCCCAGCGCACGGTGTGGGGCCAGCAGATCTACGCGCTCGGCGCCAATCCGGTGGCGGCGGCCCTCTCGGGCGTTCCGATCCACCGCCGCCTCATCCTGGTCTATTCGGTCAGCGGCGCGATGGCCGGCGTCGCCTCTCTGATCTTCCTCGCCCGTCTCAACTCGGCCGAAGGCGACATCGGCGAGACGCTGACGTTGCCGGCGATCGCCGCGGTGCTGATCGGCGGCACCTCGCTGTTTGGCGGCATCGGCACGGTGTTCGGCACCCTGATCGGCGCGCTGATCCTGACACTGGTTCTGAATGGCATGAACATCCTCGGCGTCAATGCGTCGTGGCAACCACTCGTCACCGGCGTCATCGTCGTGCTGGCGGTCTGGCTCGATATCCTCTCACGGCGGAGGAAGGACTGACCGTATTGTCGTATCTCCCTCCTCCTTGACGGGGGAGGGAGGGGGCAAGGGGGCGATGGCAGGACGGCTTCTGCCGGACTGCCCCAACCCCTCCCCGCTAGGGGCAGGTGAAACTCGAAAAAATACGGAGGAGGAAGCACATGAAGCGCATCACTCGTAGAGCAAGCCTCGGCCTCGCGATCGCCATGGCAGTTCCGGCCGGCGTGGCCAGCGCCGACGACGAGACCATCGCGTTCCTGACCAAGAACCAGACCAACCCCTACTTCCAGTCGGTTCGGCTCGGCGCCGACAGCGCCGCCAAGATGATGAAGGCGAAGATCATCCACTACGTGCCGACCAAGCCCGACAGCATTCCCGAGCAGTTGAGCCAGCTGGAGGACATCATCGTCAAGAAGCCCTCCGCCGTCGCCATCATTCCGGTCGACCAGAAAGCGCTGATCCCCGGCGTCGAGAAGGTCAATGCCTCGAAAATCCCGATCGTCAACGTCGGCGACCGGCTCGCCGGCGGCTCTTTCGTGGCCTTCGTCGGCTCGGCCGACTACGAACTCGGCCTGAACGTCGGCAAGTATCTGCTCAAAGCCATGGGCGGCAAGGGCAACGTCGTCATCATCGAGGGCGTCAAGGGCACGCTCACCAACGCCGACCGCACCCGCGGCTTCACCGACGCGCTGAAGGAGTTCCCGAACGTCAAGGTGCTGGCGCAGCAGCCCGGCAACTATCAGCGTCTCGCAGCTCTCCAGGTGATGGAGAACCTGATGCAGGCGCATCCGCAGATCGACGGCGTGATGGCCGCCAACGACTCGATGGCGACCGGTGTGATCGAGGCGCTCGACGGGGCCAACCGCAAGGCGCTCGTCATCGGCATCAACGCCACCAAGGAAGGCGTCGACTTCATCAAGACGGGCAAGCTGCTCGCCTCGGGCGACTACAACGGCTACCTGCAAGGCTGCATCGGCACGATGGCCGCCATCCGCGCCGTCCGCAAGGAAAGCGTGCCCAAGGAGTTCGTGATGAAGCCGGTGGTGGTCGACAAGTCGAACTACCAGCCCTACGACGTGCCGGCCGACAAGCGCAGCTGCCCGACCTGGGACGAGGCCATGAAGCTCAACCGCTGATCGGAACTGGCGCATTCAGGAGCGAGGAGAGAGGAGGGAGAAGCGAGATGCCTGTCTCTCTTCTGTTTCCTCTTCCCTCTCTCCTTTGCTAAGCCTGCGCGCATGAGCAAGAAGCGAATCGCCATCCTGATCTCCGGCCGCGGCTCCAACATGCAGGCGCTGATCGAGGCCGCGCGGGCGCCCGACTATCCAGCCGAGATCGCGCTCGTGATCTCCAACCGGCCGCAGGCGCCGGGCCTGGAGCTGGCGCGGGCAGCGGGTGTGCAGGCGGTCGCGATCGATCACAGGCAGTACACGACGCGCCCCGCGTTCGAGGCGCGGCTGCACCAAACCCTGGTCGATGCCAGGATCGATCTGATCTGCAACGCCGGGTTCATGCGGCTGCTGACCGGCGGTTTCGTCGACCGCTGGCTCGATCGCCACCTCAACATCCACCCTTCGCTGCTGCCGGCGTTTCCGGGGCTCGACACGCACCAGCGCGCGATCGACGAGGGGGTGCGCTTCACCGGCTGCACCGTCCATTTCCTGCGGCTCGAGATGGATACGGGACCGATCGTGGCACAAGCCGCCGTCGAGGTCCGCACGGACGATACCGCCGACACGCTCGCCGCCCGCGTGCTCGAGGCCGAGCACCAGCTCTATCCCCATGCACTGCGCCTTGTCGCCTCGGGAAAAGCCCGTGTCGAGAACCATGCCGTAGTCTACGATGGACCGTTTAACCATCAACCCACGCAGTACTCGCCCGGACGCGGACCGACGGCGTAGGATTTTGTAACTCCATGTGAAAACCATGGGACGTGGCGCATGCTTCGTCGCGACCGTCCGAGATGCGACCGAATTCTGTTCGATTGGCGATACTGTGGTCACTGTTTCACTCGCGCCATAGTGTAGCGGGACATCCGGCCGAATGGACAGGTCCCGCGCGCCGGTGCTAACGGAAACCGAGAATGTCGACCGGCGAGGGAGTTCTGCCGGTGGGTGCCGGGCCATGCCGAGTTGGGCGGTCCGGCTGGAAATCGGGGTGAGCGCGTCACCGCAGGCGACGGCGACCCATCAGGCGAGCCTGATGCAGCCGGGTCTCGTGAGCGTGTGCAGCCTCCTGGAGATTGCGACGCATGAACACGACCGCGCCTGCCGTCCATGCTCAGCTCGGCGATGAATCGAGCATCTGGTTCAAGTTGTCCGCGTTGGTGCGCGGCAATCCCGACAACCCGATGGACACGCTCCGCCAGATGAGCGAGCGCTACGGCCCCGTGATCGTCGTAAACATGGCGAGCCAGCGCGTCGTGTTCCTGTCCGAGCCCGACCACTTCAAGCACGTGCTGGTCACCAAGGCCGACAACTACATCAAGTATTTCGACGGCTTGAAACCGATCTTCGGCAAGTCGATGATCACCAACGACGGCGCGCTCTGGCAGAAGATCCGCATGCCTCAGCAACCGGCGTTTCATCCCGACATGTTCGCGGAATACATCCCCTACTTCGTCACCGCGATCCGCACGAAGATGGACAACTGGGCCGAGCTCGCCCGGACCGGTGAGACGGTCGAGATGGTCGAGCAGACCTGGACGCTCGCCGCCGACATGATCTGCAAGGCGCTGTTCGACCGTGACATGCCCTTCAATCCGCACTTCGTGTTCAAGTGCGTGAAGACCTACACCGACGTCATGAACCACAAGGAGATCCGCCTCAAAAAGCAGGCGGACGAGTTCTTCGAGGTGTCCGAGGCCGATACGGCGAAGGCGGTCGAGGCCTGGTGGAGCGTACCGCCTGCGGTGATGGCGGCCGATCCGCGCGAGCATCGCGAGCGCACGTTGCTGAAGATGATCGAGGCCGCGATCGCCGATCCGGCGCGGCCCGAGTTCGACGAGCAGCAGGCCATCGACGAGATCAAGCAGTACCTGTGGGCCGGCACCGAGACGACCGCGCTGACGCTCGCCTGGGCGCTCTATCTGCTTTCGAACCATCCCGAGGCAGCCGAGCGCGTCCGCCAGGAGGGTCAGAGCGTGATCGGCGACCGCGACCCGACCGCCGACGACTACGCCGCGCTGCAGTACACCCGCTCCGTTATCCAGGAGACGATGCGGATCTACCCTCCGGTGTGGGGGCTGATCCGCGTGGCATCCGAGCCCGACATGATCGGCGGCAAGGAGATCAAGCCCGGCGACCGGGTCGTGGTGTTCGGCTACGGCGCACACCACAATCCGAAGTTCTGGGACGAGCCCGAGGCGTTCCGTCCGGAGCGCTGGATGGACAAGACAAAGAAGCAGGTGAAGTACAGCTACATTCCCTTCGGAGCGGGCAAGCGCTCGTGCATCGGCGGCGCGATGAGCCAGGTCGAGAACACGCTGGCGTTGTCGATCCTGCTGCGCCGCTTCCGGCCTGAGTACGTCGGCCAGAATCCGGCCGGCATCAACGCCACCGTCACGCTGACGCCGAAGGGTGGCCTCAACTTCAAGATCCGCGAGCTGAGCTGATCGCCGCGGCCAGAGCGGTCTGGCTCCGCGCCGACCAGCCGATATGAAAATGCCCGGCGTGAGGCCGGGCATGTCCCATGATCAGCGATACGTCGCGCGACGTCAGCCGACGCTCTCGTCTCTATTTCAGCCGACGATCTCGTCGAGGCGGAAGTTCAGCGCGATCTCGCGATCTGCGGAGGCGGCGCTATCGGAGCCGTGCGCCGAATTCTCGCCCATCGACTTGGCGAAGAGCTTGCGGATGGTGCCGTCGGTCGCCTTCGCCGGATCGGTCGCGCCCATCACTTCACGGTACTTGGCGATGGCGTTCTCGCCCTCGAGCACCTGCACCACGATCGGGCCGGACGTCATGAACTCGGTCAATTCGCCGTAGAACGGGCGCGCCTTGTGCTCCTCGTAGAACTTCTGCGCTTGAGCGAGCGTCCAGCGCACGCGCTTCTGGGCGACGATCTTGAGGCCCGACTTCTCGATCACGGCGTTGATGGCGCCGGTCAGGTTGCGGGCAGTGGCGTCCGGCTTGATGATGGAGAACGTGCGCTCGATGGCCATCGTTGGGTCTCTCGTGTGGGTTCGAAGAAATGATTGTGCGCCGCGTTCATACGGCAGCGCGGGCCGCGCGGCAACCCGGCGCGGCGGATGAAGGGCCCGCCCGCCAGAAGCCTTCAGAAATCCAGGTCCGTATAGTGCAGCGGCGGCGGCGTGCCGGGGATGCGATCGGCGAGCAGCGATCGGAACGAAGGGCGCGATTTCAGCCGGGCATACCAGCCCTTCGCCACCGGATAATCCTCCCAGGCGACCTCGCCCAGGTAATCCAACACCGAAAAATGCGCGGCCGCGACAAGGTCGGCGATCGAGAAATCGTCGCCTGCGAGCCATTTGCGCTGATCGGCGAGGTAGCTGAGATAGCTCAGATGATAGCGCAGGTTGGATCGGATCGCCCGCATGGTGGCAACCTCGGGCGTATGACCCTGATGCTGCTCGCGGCCGTAGACCTTCTCGATCAGCGCCTCGCGTGTCGCCTCACGGTCGAGCTTGCGGCCGAACCAGTCGACGAGGCGGCGGACCTCGGCCCGGTCCTCGGTGTTGTTCGGCATCAGCGCGAGCCCCCGGCCCTGTGGCGACGACCAGCGCCGTTCCTCCGCCAGATACTCGAGAGTTGCATACGCCCCGCACAGGATCGGGCCGCCAGCCAGTTCCAGCACGGGCAGGTCACCGGCCGGATTGAGCGCCAGAAACGAGTTGCGCCACTCCCACGGCCGCTCTTCCGCCTGGCTGACCTCGATGCCGAGCTCGGCCAAAGTCAGCCGCACGGACCTCGAATGCGGACAGAGCCGGTAGTGGGTGAACTTGTGCATGAGTGTGCGAACGGGCGCTGGCTCTGTCGAAGAATCTGGGACGGCGTGAGCAAAACGACAAAGAAACACTGACCGACGCCTGCGGCGGAAACATGGTCCGATTCGCAGACCACGGCGCAAGCTGTTATCGAACAACGTTCCGCAGCGTGGCAACCAAATGCGACGTTTCCCGCGCCTGTGGCCTCAAAGCGATGGAAGCCGCCGCAGGACTTGCTAAAAGGGCGCACTTTGCTGCGTCGCGCACATCGACGCGACAACAGATCATCACCGTTTTGACAGCAGGTCCGGGTTGGGCCGCCGCTGCAAACCCGGAGCTCCGGAATGCCCTACTGGCAAGTCGTCCTGCTCGGCCTGATCGAGGGGCTGACCGAGTTCATTCCGGTGTCGTCGACCGGACACATCCTTCTCGCCGGCACCTTCATCGGGTTCTGCTCGCCCGGAAAGGCGTTCGAGATCCTGATCCAGCTCGGCGCCATCCTGGCGATCCTCAGCGTCTACTTCGGCCGCCTCTGGCACCTCATCGTGACGCTCCCCAGCGACGCCGGCACGCGCCGCTTCGTCACCGGCATCCTGCTGGCGTTCCTGCCCGCCGCGGTGATCGGCGCGGCGCTGAACAGGGTCATCGACCAGATGCTGCAGACGCCGCTGATCATCTGCGTCACGCTGATCCTGGGCGGCGTCATCCTGCTGTTCGTCGATCGCATGAAGCTGCAGCCGCGCTATACCGACGTGACCCAGATCCCGCCGTCGATGGCGCTGAAGATCGGGCTCTGCCAGTGCCTCGCCATGATTCCCGGCGTGTCACGCTCGGGATCGACCATCGTCGGCGCCATGCTGATGGGCACGGACAAGCGCACGGCGGCGGAGTTCTCGTTCTTTCTCGCCATGCCGACGATGGCCGGCGCCTTCGCCTTCAAGCTCGCCAAGACCTACAAGGACCTGACGTCGAGCGACCTGGTCGGCATCGGCATCGGTTTCGTCGTCGCTTTCATCGCCGGCGTCGTCGTGGTGCGCTATCTGCTCGACTACGTCAGCCGCCACGGCTTCGCGCTGTTCGCGTGGTGGCGGATCATCGTCGGCGGCCTCGCGCTCGGCGCGCTTCTGGTGCTCGGCACGGGCAATGGCTGCCCGGAGATCTAATCGGGGCCGCTTCGGATCGGTGGCCACCGTCTGAAGCGCCAGATCGTGGTCTCCCACCATCTGGGCCCATTCACCCTCTGACGACCCGACGCCGCACGTCAGGCGGCGTGGATGGCCGTGTCGGCGGTCAGAACGGCATGCAGCGCGGCGTCGTCGCGGGCCGCGCGCAGCCGCTCGATCGAGGCGGGATCGCGCACCAGGCGCGAGATCCGCGCCAGCGTCTTCAAGTGGTCACCACTGGCGTGCTCGGGCGAGAGCAGCAGGAAAACGAGATCGACCGGCTCGCCGTCGAGCGCCTCGAAGTCCAAAGGGGCCTGGAGCCGCGCGAACAGGCACATGGTATGCTGCAGTGCGCGCAGCTTCACGTGCGGTATGGCGACGCCGCGTCCAAATCCGGTCGAGCCGAGGCTTTCCCGCTGCAGCAGAGCTTCGTAGATTTCCCGGTGGTCGAGCCCTGTATGCTGGGCCGCCTTGCGCGCCAGCTCCTGCAGAGCCTGCTTTTTGTTGCCGGCCGGGAGCGAGGCTGTAATGGCCTCCCGCGTCACCAGATCACCGAGTTCCATGGTGGTGGTATCCTGTTCAGGTCTCGCCGCCGCGTTGCCCGTCTGCTCGTGGTCCATCTGCCCCACGTCGACGTTTCAGTGTCGACTGATCGTGGCCTAGTTGCCTGGTATCGTGGAACCGCCCCCGGTTTCGATACGACACGCCCACCTCACTCGCCGCCGCTACCCTTTTGCCTTCTCGCCCTTGTCTGTGCCGTTGCCGGCCGAAGGATCGATCCAGCCAATATTCCCGTCCTCGCGTCGATAGACGATATGTGTGCCGCCGCTGCCGGCATTGCGGAAGATCAGGAACTTGCCATCCGTCAGGTCTAGTTGCATGACGGCTTCACTGACCGAAAGCTCCGGCAGCCGGAACTCAGACTCCGCGATCACGACGGGATTGTCCGCCTCGGCCGCTCCATCCGCCTCGTCTCCAAGCTCGACGATATAGTCACGTCCCGAGGATTCGAAAACGACCTGCCTCACTTTACCGCCGTGGTGGTGCGATTTCAGCCGGCGCTTGTGGCGGCGAACACGCTTCTCCAGCTTCTCTACCGCGGAATCGACGCTTGCGTAGGCATCGGCGCCGCCGCCCTGAGCCTCGAGCATCAGGCCCGAACTCAGCCGGATCGAGCAGCTCGTGCGGAACCTCCCGCGCTCTTTCTCAAGCCGGATATGTCCAGAAATGTCGGAGCCCACGTACTTGTCGAGCGCATCGCGCACCCGCTCCGCCGCGAACGAGGTATAGGCGTCGCTGACGTCGACGTTCTTTCCGGTCACCTTGATTGTCATCGATCCGCCTAGACCTGCCGAAGCTGGACATGCACGCTGAGCACACTCGACCAGCCGGAAAACCTCATCCAGCCCCGCGCATGCGGGCTTCATGAACCGGGCATCGTGAACGTTGTAGCTTCACCGGGGAGCCAGTCAATTCGCAAAACGTGACGCGGACAGCATCGCATCCCACGCCGCTCCCCCACCGACGTCAGCCAGCGCCCTGAACGCTCGCATCCATCTTTTTCTCACGGCGGCGTTGCACGGACGAGGGAATACGCATCGCCTCCCGGTACTTCGCCACTGTGCGCCGCGCAATGTCGATCCCGTCGTTCTTGAGCTTTTCCACGATCTTGTCGTCCGACAGCACGCTGCGTGCGGTCTCGGCGTCGATCATCTGCTTGATCCGGTGACGCACTGCCTCGGACGAGTGGGCCTCGCCGTCGTCGGCCGACTGGATCGCGGACGTGAAGAAGTATTTCAGCTCGAAGATACCGCGCGGGGTCGACATGTATTTGTTCGAGGTGACGCGGCTGACCGTCGACTCATGCATCGAGATGGCATCAGCCACCGTCCTCAGGTTGAGTGGCCGAAGATACTGCACGCCGTGCGTGAAAAATGCGTCCTGCTGCCGCACGATCTCCTCGGCGACCTTGAGGATGGTACGGGCACGCTGGTCGAGGCTCTTGACCAGCCAGTTCGCGGTCTGCAGGCACTCGGTGATGTAGATCTTGTCCTTGCTGCCGCCCGCGACCGTCCCGACCTTGGCAAGATAGCTGCGATTGACCAGCACCCGCGGCAGAGTGTCGGCGTTGAGTTCCAGCAACCAGCTGCCGTCGGCCGCGGCACGCACCAGCACGTCCGGCACCACCGACTGCACCTGCACAGAGCCGAACTCGAGGCCGGGCTTGGGGTTGAGCCGCTTGATCTCGGAGATCATGTCGGCCAGGTCTTCCATGTCGACGCCGACGGCCTTCTTCAATGCAGGAATATTGTGCTGAGCGAGCAGCGGCAGGTTGTCCAGCAGCTTGGCGATCAACGGGTCGAAGCGATTTTGATCCTTGAGTTGCAGCGCCAGGCATTCGGCCAAAGACCGCGCCATCACGCCGACGGGATCGAACGTTTGCAGCTTCTCGAGCACCCGCTCGACCACGGCGACCTCGGCGCCGAGCTTGTCGGCGACTTGCGCGAGCTCGGCATGCAAGTAGCCGGCCTCGTCCACGAGATCGATCAGATATTGGCCGATCAGCCGCTCGACCGGATCGGGAACAGAGAGTTGCAGCTGCTCTGCGAGGTGGTCGCGCAGTGAGCGCTCCGAGGCGACGAACGCCTCCAGGTTGGAATCGTCGTCGTCGAACGAGCCTGAGCGGTTCCCGACGCTGCTCCAGCTGCCGAGATCGCCGCCGCCGGGGCCCTGCCCGCCCGCGAGCTCGGAAGCGGCCGTATCGGGGTAGACGTTGCCGAGGTCGGTATCGAGAGGACTGTCGGCGGTGCCCTGCGGACCAGAGAAATCGACCGCGGCGTCCCCATCTCCCGGCGCTCTGGCCGGCGACGCGTCGGACAGGCTGTCGATGGTGCGGCCCATCTCCGGCGCCTCGACCTCGTCGCGCTCGAGCAAGGGGTTGCGCTCCAGCTCCGCGTCGATGAACGCATTCAGCTCGAGGTTCGAGAACTGGAGAAGACGGATGGCCTGCTGCAGCTGCGGCGTCATCGCCAGCTGCTGCCCTTGCCTCATCTCGAGCTTGTGCGTGATCGCCATCGTCGAACTGGCCTACTACCCTGTGCGGCCCAGCATATAATCAACGCCCGTTAACGAACATATCTCCGAGGTAGACCCGGCGCACATCTTCGTTGTCTATGATTTCCTGAGGGTTACCCTGTGTCAGAACACGGCCCTCGAAGATCACGTAGGCCCTTTCGACGAGGCTCAGCGTCTCGCGCACGTTGTGGTCGGTGATCAGGACGCCGATGCCACGCTCGGTCAGGTGGCGCACAAGCTCCTGAATGTCGCCGACGGCCAGTGGATCGACGCCCGCGAACGGCTCGTCGAGCAGCATGAACGAGGGGCGCGAGGCCAGCGCCCGCGCGATCTCGCAGCGTCGACGCTCGCCGCCCGACAGGGCGATGGAGGGCAGTTTGCGGCGATCCTGGATACGGAACTCCTCGAGCAGGCTGTCGAGTTGCTCATTGCGCTTCTTGCGGTTGGGCTCGACCAGCTCGAGCACGGCCATGATGTTCTGCTCGACGCTCAAGCCCCGGAAGATCGAGGCCTCCTGCGGCAAGTAGCCGATACCGAGCCGGGCGCGGCGGTACATCGGCAGTTGCGTCACGTCGCGGCCGTCGATGGTGATCCGGCCTTTGTCGGCCGGGACCAGCCCGGTGATCATGTAGAACACGGTGGTCTTGCCGGCACCGTTGGGGCCGAGCAGCCCGACCGACTCGCCGCGCCTGACGGCGAGGCTGACGCCCTTGACCACCGTGCGCTTCTTGTAGGTTTTTTGTACATTGTGAACCGTCAGCCAGCCTTCGCCGGCCACCAGCTCGTCGCGCTCGCCAGCGTAACCCTCCTCGTCGTGCCGGCCATAGGTGTCAGCTCCGCCCGTGCGGCCATCGGCCGACTCGGCGGCGGATTTCGTCCAGAGCGGCAGGATCCTGACCAAGCGAATTCACCCTGAAGATGCAGCACGACGCATGACCCACGGCATGACCCGTAGTCGATGCTTTCGGCGGCCTGATGTCAATTGCCGCCTGGGGCGGCAAAGATGCTGGACGCATCGGCGGGCAGCCCCTCGGAGCGTCGCTTGCGCGGAACAGCCTCCGACGAAGCAGCCGCCGGCGCACCTGGGACAGCCTGTGCCGCCGGTGCCGGGGGAGCGGCCGCCTTGTCCCCGCCGCCCTTGTCCTTGGGGCCCAATCCCTTGAATTGGTTCGGATAAAGCACCATCCGCGGCCGTCCAGTCGACTGCGAGGTGAACATCGACTGCGCGTCGGGAGTGGACACCGACACCTTACCGTCCTTGACTTGGACGCCGGCCGCCGCCGCAGCGGCCCGTGCCGTGGCTGCAGTAGCCGACACCGCAGGGTGCCTCCAGGCCCCTCCGCCCGCAGGCGTTGGATCGTTGAGCAGGCGGCTCTCGCCCGTGTTCATGTCGATCAGCAACTGGTTGCCGCGCAGCACCGTCTGCCCCTGGGTCAGCTTGACATCCCCACCGAGCACCGCCGTATTGGCCTTGGTGTCGAAATCGGCCCAGTCTCCAGTCGCCGTCTGGCCGTCCTTGGAGGTGACCGAGACCCCCTTGCGCGCCTCGATCTTGGTGAGCTGCGCCTGCGCCTTTTGTGCCGGCTCGGCCGCCGCGGCTTGGCCGGGCCCGACATTCAGGCCCATCTGGCCGGCATAGATCGCGGTCAGCTCGGGCGTCGCCATCTTGAACTCGCCCTGCGCCACGCGAACGTCGCCGCGATAAATCGCCTTCTTCACGCCGTCGTCGACATCGAGGCTCGCCGCCTCGATATCGACCGGGGCATTCGGGTCGGTCTTGAAGTTTCCAAAGCCCATCGGGCTCGCCGCAGCCTCCGCCGTTTGAGCCGAACCCTTCTTGGCCGCGTCAGCCGCCTTGCCGTCGCCCTGATAGAGCCGCGTGGCGATTCGGCCGCTGCCGCGCCCCTGCTCCGGCGGTGAGGTGAGCTGCGCCTTGCCCGAGTTGCGGTCGACCCACAGCCGCCGGCCCTTCATCTCGTTCTTGCCCTGCTGGACGAAGACGTTACCGGTCAGCACGATCGTGTCGGACCTCTGATCGAGATCGGCCTTGTCGCTGAGCGCCTTGCGGTCGGCACCCGACGTCATCACCACCCGTCCTTCGATCTGCGCGGTATCGTTGATGGTATCGAATACGGCGCTGTTTCCGGTAACGCGATCGGTGCCCTGGGTCATCACCACCGGTACGCGCGAGACGATGCGGCTGACCTTGGAGGAAGCTGGCGCCGAGGGCGGCGCCGCCGGCAGGCCTTCCGCCGCCGGATCTGCCGGCTTCTGCAAACCGGGCGCGGCATTGCCCTGGTAGCTGATCTCGAGTTCCGCCGTCTCCAGGACCGAGGTGGCCTGGACGGCGCGCACGGTACCTCGGAAAATCGCCGTCTTGGCGGTATCGTCGACGTCGAGCCGCTCCGACGTGATATCGACCGGCTCGTTCGAGCCTCCGAACGCCTTCTGGCTCGCGGCTGCAGCCTCCGGTCCGGGCTTGCGCTCGGGCTTCACGCGGGCGGCGACGCCATCGAGGAACGCCACCTGACGGGTCTTCTGGTCGAGCTCCATCTGGCGGGCGCTGATGCTGCCGGTCGGCATCTCCACCATGACCGGCTCGCGCGAAATGATCTTGTGCTCCTTGGTGAGGATCGTCGCCCGCGTCAGCTTCGCGTGCAGCCCGTTCTGAGAGGTGATGTCGATGCCGTCGAACAACTCGAGCTGGTTCTGCTTGTTGTCGAAGGTGCCGCGCGTCGCCTTCAGGTCGGTCACGGTGTTGTCGGGTTGCAACAACTTGCCGTCGATGGTGGTGAGCTGCACGGGCGCGTTGCGGTCGCGCAGATCCTGCGTCGCCGTCTTGGCTGTCACCACGAACTTGCCGCCGTCCTTGTTGAAGCCTTCGTAGCGCGGGTTCGACATCGACATGTTGTCGGAGGAGAACGAGGGCGGGGCGCTCATCGTCACACCGCCGATGCCCCCCACCGCGAGCTTCAAGCTGATGCCGTAGTAGGCGCACAACAGCAGCGCCAGTGCCGGCAAACCGAGCCGAAGTCCCCGCACCAGCAGCGTGTGCAGGCTGGCCATGCGGAATGCGCGCGCCCGGTCGACGCCACCCAGCACGAGGGCATGGGAACGGCCGGGCCGGCGTTGGCTCACGACTGCGGTGGAGCTGGACATCTAACGGGCGCGCCGTCGGTTAGCGATACGAATCCCTGCGGGATCGACGTGTCTCGCCGTAAATTAGGGTGAGATTGGGACTGCGGGCAAGGCGGCAGTCCACATCGCGTGTGTGGCACGAGCCTTCTTTTGCTTCAGTCGGCGGAAGCACAGCCATCCCATTCAATGTGCCAGGATATCCATGTCCTCGAAGCCCATCAGGTCCAGACGGGCGCGGGTCGGCAAGTAAGCGAAGCTCGCCTCCGCGAGCGGCCGCCGTCCCGCGCGGTCCAGCATCATGTCGAGCTTTGCCTTGATCTGATGGAGATAGAGGACGTCCGAGGCCGCATAGGCCTTCTGCTCGGGCGACAACTCGGCGGAAGCCCAGTCCGAACTCTGCTGCTGCTTCGACATGTCGATGCCCGCAAGCTCGGCCGATAGATCCTTCAGCCCGTGCCGGTCGGTATAGGTGCGCACCAGCTTGGAGACGATCTTGGTGCAATAGACCGGCGTCGTCATCACCCCCAGGTGAGCCTCGATCGCAGCGAGATCGAAGCGGGCGAAGTGAAATATTTTCAATATCTTGGGATCTGTGAGCAACGTCTTCAGCCGGGGTGCCGACCAGTCCTTGCCGTCCAGCTGAACGAGATGCGCATGACCGTCCCCGGCCGAGAGCTGCACGAGGCAGAGGCGATCGCGGCGCGGCTTCAGGCCGAGCGTTTCGGTATCGACGGCGACTGAGGTCCCGAAGCTCAGTCCTTCGGGCAGGTCGCCCTTGTGCAGCGTGATGGTCATTTCGGCTCCGACTGGCTCGCCACATGGCCGTCGCGGCCTCGAGCGCGCTTGACTGTCCCGAAGTCGGCGTCGCCGTCAAGCGGCGCACGCGGGACGGAGCGGTGGAAAAAGCCCAGCCGCCTTGTTGTCCTAATCTGAATGACTATAGTAGCGCGGGTTTCATCGCGCGCGGTCGTCACGCCAGCGGTTGTCTGCTGGCATGTCGGCCCTGTGCGCCCTACACGGCCCGCTTTGCAGGTCTAATGAGGCTGCCTTTGACCATCGAGCAACGATCGGCGCATTTCATGCTGCATCTGCGCCCGTGGCTGGTGGGGCTGCCGCGCGTCGCCAAGCGCCTGCTGCTCGTGCTCAACGACGTGGGACTGATCACGCTGGCGCTGTGGGTCTCGCTGTCGCTGCGCTACAATCAATTCTATGTGCCACACGACTGGCAGGTGGCGGTGTTGCTGGCCATGGCTCCGCTGATCGCGGTCGCGGCCTTCGCGTACGGCGGCCTCTACCGCATCGTTACACGCTACATCGGCCATCGCGGCACCTACCGCATCATCGCCTGCATGACGGCATCCGTCCTGCTTTGGGCGCTTCTGATCTTGCTGACCGGCATCCCCGGCGTGCCGCGCACGGTCATTCTGTTCTATGGCGTTATCGCAGGCGGACTGATCATGGCGAGCCGCCATGCCGCCGGCTGGGCCTTGAAGAGCGCCGGCGTGCGCATTCCCGACCTGCCCAACGGCGAAGCGCGCACCGTTCTCATCTACGGCGCGGGCCCGGCCGGCGTACAGCTCATGGACGCGCTGCGTCGGCGCGGCGAAGCGCGTGTCGCCGGCTTTCTCGACGACACGCCGAGCCTCAAGGGCCAGTTCATCGGCGGCCAGAAGGTCTACCGGACCGACAAGCTCGCCAAGCTGATCGAGCGCGAGAACGTCAAGGAGGTGCTGCTCGCCATTCCCGACGCGCCACGCCGCGAGCGCCGCGCCGTTCTGAAGCGGCTCGACCACCATCCGATCCGGATCAAGACGCTGCCGGCGATCGAAGACATCGCCATAGGCCGCGTCTCGGTGACGGACTTGCGGCCGGTCGACGTCGGCGACCTCTTGGGTCGCGACCCCGTGCCGCCGCGCTCCGACCTGTTGTCGCGCAACATCACCGGCAAATCGGTGATGGTCTCGGGCGCCGGCGGCTCGATCGGCTCGGAGCTGGTGCGCCAGATCCTCAAGCAGGGGCCGGCGCGCCTCGTCCTGTTCGAGATGTCCGAGGTCGCGCTCTATCAGATCGAGATGGAGGTGCGAGCACTCGTCGCCGATCTTCCCGCGACCGTGCAGCGGCCGGAGATCGCAGCCGTGCTCGGCTCGGTGCTCGACGACACCGCCGTGCGCGGAACCATTGCGCGCTTTTCCGTCGCCACGATCTACCACGCCGCCGCCTACAAGCACGTCCCGATCGTCGAGTTGAACCCGGTCGCGGGTCTCGCCAACAACACCTTCGGCACGGCGACGATCGCCGCCGCCGCACAGGATCTCGGCGTCGAGCGGTTCGTGCTGATCTCGACCGACAAGGCGGTGCGCCCGACCAACATCATGGGTGCGAGCAAACGTCTGGCCGAGCTGGTGCTGCAAGCCAAGGCCAAGTCGCAATCGCGGGCGGCGGATACTCCAGGCACCGTCTTCACCATGGTCCGCTTCGGCAACGTGCTCGGCAGCTCCGGCTCGGTCGTGCAACTGTTCCGCAAGCAGATCGAGGCCGGTGGGCCGGTGACGGTGACCCATCCCGACGTGATCCGCTTCTTCATGTCGATCCCGGAAGCGGCCGAACTCGTCATCCAGGCCGGCGCGATGGCGACTGGCGGCGAGGTGTTCGTGCTCGACATGGGTGAGCAGGTGCGCATCGACGAGCTGGCGCGCTCGATGATCCGCCTGATGGGGCTCGAGGTGCGTGACGCCGAGACCCCCGACGGCGACGTCCCGATCGCCTACATCGGCCTGCGTCCGGGCGAGAAGCTCTATGAGGAGCTGCTGCTCGGCGAGAACGCCACCGGCACGGAGCATGCCCGCATCCTGCGCATCGACGAGCCGGCGCTGACGGCCGAGGCTTTGACGGGCGAGCTGCAGACGTTGCGCGCGGCGATGGATCGAAACGACGCCGAGGCGATTCATCTCGTGTTGAAGCGAACGGTCGAAGGCTATGATCGGGAGCCCGCGGAGGCGCCGTCGGTCTTGACCAAGCTCGCCACCCGCCCCGTGGTGCCCGTCCCACAGACGCTGCACTGAGCCCCGTCATGCTGATGGCGCTGCCCCCTCTCGCGATGAGCGCGCTGCTGCTGGTGCTGGCGGCGGCTCTGACGCTGCTGCTCAACAAGCTGTTGCATCCCGTACTGGTGCGCTACGCTCTGGCGAGGCCGAATGCCCGGTCGAGCCACAAGATTCCGACGCCGCAGGGCGGCGGTATCGCCGTCGTCGGTGTCACGCTGGCGATGCTGGTGGCACTGACACTGCAGACCGTGACTCCAGGCATCGAGCCGATCCGCCTCGCACATCTGGTCGGTGCCGCAGCTCTCCTCGCCATGGTCGGCGCCGTCGACGACATTCGCCCCCTGCCGGTGAATTTGCGCCTGCTGCTCCAGTTCGCCGCCGCAATTGCCATCGTGCTGTCGCTCCCACCCGAATCCGCGCCTCTCGGCAAGCTGCCGCTGCAGATCCCGACGCTGCTCGAGAACCTGGTCCTGGTGGTCGGGCTCGTCTGGTTCATCAACCTCACCAACTTCATGGACGGCATCGACTGGATGACCGTGGTGGAGCTGGCCCCCATCACGGCCGCGATCGCACTGTTCGCGCACATCGGCGTCGTGCCCAAGGCCGCCGGGCTGCTGGCGCTGCTGCTGACCGGCGCGCTGGTGGGGTTCGCTCCCGCCAACCGGCATGTCGCCAGGCTGTTTCTCGGCGACGTCGGCAGCCTGCCACTGGGCGGGCTCGTCGGCTGGCTGCTGATCGTGTTGGCCGGCGCCGGCCACCTGTACGCCGCGCTGATCCTGCCGATGTATTACCTCGCCGACAGCGGCATCACGCTCGTCAAGCGCTGGCGGCGCGGTGAGAAGGTCTGGCAGGCCCACCGCAGCCACTATTACCAGCGCGCGCTCGACGTAGGCTTCACCGTGCCTGAGGTGACGTGGGCCGTGCTCCGCCTCAACATCGTGCTGGCCTCACTTGCACTGACAACCGTGGTCATCAAGAAAATGTACGTGGGCTGGGCAGCGCTCGCCTGTGCTGCGATCCTCACCGCTTGGCTGTTGAACAGGCTGGAGCGGGGCAAGAAATGAGCGGGACGGTTCTGGTGACGGGAGCCAGCGGCTTCGTCGGACGCGGCGTGGTGCCCTATCTCGCGGCTCGGGGTTGGCAGGTGCGGGCCACCGCCCGCAGGATCGACCGCATTCCCACGGGGGCTGGCATCACGAGCGTCGCGTCACCCGAGCTGACAGGCGCCGCGGACTGGCGGTCGCATGTCGACGGCGTCACCCACGTTGTCCACCTCGCCGGCCTCGCACACATGATGGTCGACGTAGCCGAAGGCACCTTCACCGCGATCAACGCGACGGCGACCGCCTCGCTCGCCGCCGCGGCCCGCGCTGCCGGCGTGACGCGGATGGTGCTGGTCTCCTCGATCCGCGCCGGCATCGGCCCGGTCGCCCCCCACACCGTCCGCGAGACCGATCCGCCGGCACCCGACGATGCCTATGGCCGCTCCAAGCTCGCGGCCGAGGCGGCGCTGCTTGCGACACTCGACGGCAGCGCGACCGAAGCCGTGGTGCTGCGTCCGGTTCTGGTCTACGGCCCGGGCGTGCGCGGCAACATGGCAGCGATGAACAAGCTCGCGCGGCTGCCGTTACCTCTGCCGCTCGGCGCGCAGCGCAACAAGCGCTCCGTCGTCAGCCTGGGCAATCTGTCGTCGGCTATTCTGCACGCGATGACGTCGTCTGCCGTCGTGGGCGGCACCTATCTCGTCGCCGACGGCGCCCCCGTGTCGGTCGCGGACATGATCGGCTGGCTGAGGCAGGGGCTCGGACGCGGGCCGGGACTGCTGCCGGTGCCCCTCGGACCGCTGAAGGCTGCCCTGCATGTGACCGGACGCAGCGGCATGTGGAACCGCATCGCCGGCGATCTCGTCGCCGACACCTCAGCGCTCCGCGCCACGGGATGGACACCGCCCGAAACGACCGCCGATGCCCTGGCCGCTGCGATCCGGGCCTGAGCCTCACGCGCCGCCTCCGGCGCCATCACCGCCGACATCGTCGGGGCTTTCGACCTCGCCAGCAGCCACATCCTCACGCCGGACCCAGGAGCGCACCTCACGCTCGATCTGGGCGATTACGGCCTCGGCCGCCTGCACGCCCGACACGCGCTTGGCCTGCGACAACGACGGCAAGGCGGACACGGCCGCGACCGCCAGCGCACCCTCGCTGGTGGCGCTGATCTCGATGCGGGCGAGGCCCAGCCGCAGCGCCCGTGCCGCCCGCTCGGCGAGACGCCGCGCCGCCCCCAGGCGCCGCTCGGGCACGTCCCGCAGCACCTTGTGACGCCGCTCGGCCAGCGCCATCGTCGCTCCCCCGATCACCGTCGCCTCGATCCGTCGGGTCGCGAGCCGGGTCAAAGGCGCGGCTTCCGCCTCCTCGCCGGGGGCGGCGAGCTTCAACTCTCGCACCACCGTCGGCACCCCGGCGCGCACCAGCGCCTGCACCGTCGCCAGCGGATTGGCCAGCCGGTCGAGTGCGTCGCCCGAATTGATCGCAGTCGAGCCCATCAGCTCGAGCTGCCTCACGATCGCTGCCCCCATCCGGTCCGCCACGCGCGGGATCACCGCGTCGTAATGGGCGAGCCTCGCCTCCGCCGAAAGCACCACCGGACGGCCATCCTCCACCGACAGCGCCAGCGCGCCCGCATCGATCAGCTCCAGCGCGTGGCCGCGCGCCTCCGCTGCCGCCGCCAGTAGCCGGTTGCTCGCGGCATCCGGCTTGCGAGTCAGCACGGCGATGCGCAGCGCGCGCCGCACCGG
Source organism: Devosia equisanguinis (assembly GCA_945889015.1). Taxonomy (GTDB): domain Bacteria; phylum Pseudomonadota; class Alphaproteobacteria; order Rhizobiales; family Hyphomicrobiaceae; genus CAMDBL01. The sequence continues at coordinate 3,871 of CAMDBL010000003.1, read as the reverse complement.
ATCCTGCTTGGGCAGATGCCGGTAGAGCTTGTAGGACAGGCGCGGCTGGCGAAACGAGGCGGCCGGATCGACGAACATGTCCTCTCGGATCGCCTGCCGGCCGAGCAGCATGCGATAGCTCATGCTCTCGCGGTTGGTCAGCGTCAGCTCGATCGGCCAGTCACGCGCGCCGATGCTGACGCGCGAGGCGATGACGTAGCGGGTCTCCCGCTCGCCGTTCGAACTCGTCACCTCGCGCCGGTCGATCACCGGAGCCGAGCAGTAGATCTCGATCTCGTGGCGGCCCGGGATCGGATGAATGCCGAAACGCACCTTCGGCGCCGCCACCGTCCCGAACGGCTCGATCAGGAAGGCGTGCAGCGCGGACGTGCGCGCGCCCGTGTCGACCTTGGCCTTGATCGCCGGCAGGCCGAGATCGGGCAGCGACAGCCATTCCTCCCAGCCCAGGATGAACGGCTGCGGCACCGGCACGTCTGACGCGGTCGGATCGGTCGGAATGGCTATCGCTCCGGCAGGCCGAACGCAGGACAAGCTGCGGCCAGCAATGATCTGGTGGTCCTACACGAACAGGGGGCAGCGGGGGAAGCGGCCCGGTGCCGCAAAGCACAAGGCCGGCCCCGAGGGACCGGCCTTATGCCACTGGCTGAGAGAGAGGCTCGGGTACGATCAGATCAGGATCATGTCCTGCGCGATCATGTGGGCGGCCGAGTTGTCGTGGAAGCCTTGCAGCTTCACCACGTCGACGAACTTGTTGTCGATCTTCACCGACACCGTCGTGCCCCAGAACGTGTCCTTCACCTTGACGAAGTCGGTGACGGGCTTGCCCTTCAGGTTCGACAGTAGGCCGTGCAGGTCGAGATGATCGCCAGCGCCGAAATCGGTGATCACGTCCGGGCCGCCCTTGCAGCCGTGCCCTTTGCCGTGCAGCACATCATGCTTCGTCCAGATGAACGTGTCGCTGCCGGCACCACCGGTCATCGTGTCGTCGCCGCCGGAGCCGCGGATCGTATCGTTGCCGGCGCCGGCATAGAACACGTCGTCGCTCCAGGTGCCGACGTAGGTGTCGGCGTGCTGGCTGCCGATGACCGCTTCGAAGCCGTGGATTTCCGCATCGATGCCGCCGCCGACGGTGTGCTTGCCGACATCGACGACGACGCCCGCCGTGGCTGTCGACAGGTCGAGAGTGTCGAAGCCACGGCCGCCGCGGTAGATGTCGTGGCCGAGGCCCGCCACGATCCGGTCGTTGCCGTGGCCACCGCGCAGCAGATCGTCGCCGGCCCCTGCGAACAACACGTCGTTGCCACAGCCGGCGTAGACTTTGTCGGTGCCGTTGCCGTCATGGAGCGTGTCGTTGCCGTCGCCGCCATGGATGGTATCGTTGCCGTCGCCGCCATAGACGGTGTCGTTGCCGGAGCCCGCGCGGATGTGGTCGTTGCCCGCACCGTTGCCGAGACCGAAAGTGACGGGCAGCGCCGCCTCGACCGTGGCCGAGACGCCCGACTGCTCGGTTGCCGTTGCAGCGACCGAGATCGTGAAGCTGCTGCCGGCCGGAGCCGTCACCTGCACCCCGGCGAGGTCGGCCGGCGCCAGTGACCAGCTTCCGTCGGCGTTGACCTGGCCGGCCGAGAGCGCAGCCCCCGCCGGCAGACCAGAGACGCGGATCGAGAGCTGCTCGGAGCCGTCGAGATCGGTGAGCGCGGCCTTGATGTCGAGTGCAACCGGGCCGTTGGTGGCGGCTCCGTCGCCATAGACGAGATCGTTGCCTTTGCCGGCGTCGATTCGATCGTTGCCAGCAGAGCCGGTCAGCGTGTCGTTGCCTTTGGTGCCGTTCAGGCTCGAGGCTGCCACACCGCCAGCACTGGCCGAAGCAGAGATCGACAACACCGGCATGTCGGCGACAGCAGCGATCACGACGTCGACACGTTGCTCGACGAACGCGCCGGACGGATCGGCGACCGCGACAAGGAAGCTGTCGACCCCGCTATAGTCGGCGTCCGCAGTGTAGGCATAGCCGCCGGTCGCCACATCGAGTGTCAAAGTGCCATGCGCCGGGCCCTCGACCAGCGACCAGGTCAACTCGTCGCCGTCGGCATCGGTCGCGGCGAGTACGCCCGCGAGCAGGGTGTCCTCGACCGCCGTGGCGGCCACGACCGCCTCGGCCTGCGGTGCCGTGTTGACCGGTGCGGTCACCAGCAGCGAAGCGAGATCGACCTCGGCGCCATCGAGTGTGACCACTACATTCTCGATAGACTGGAGCGACAGCCCGAGAGCCGGGAGCAGAACCATATCCTCCTCGGCATGCGAAGCGAGGTAGGTCGCCAGCGCCGCGAAGTCGGCGCGGACACCTGGCGTGAGGTCGTCGGTGGCCAGCACGATGGAGACGGTATCGATGCCAGCGCCGCCCAGGACCGTGTCGAAGCCCTCGCCGACGGTGTGGACGACCAGATCGTCACCCGCGCCTGCATCGACGAGGTCGTCGCCAGCGCCACCGTCGATGGTGTCGTTGCCGACCGCAGCCGAGAACGAGACCGGCAGCGATGTCATGGCAGTGACGGTGTCGCCGTCTGCTTCGATCGAGATCGCTTCGATGGTCAGCTTGAAATCCTCTGTCGCCGACGTCGACATGACGAGATCGGCGAGATCGGCGGCGGCGAGGGCCCAGCTGCCGTCCGCGTTCTGCATACCAGCCGAGAGGGCGCTGTCGGCCGGCATTCCCGAAACGCGGAACGAGAGGGTCTCGGAGCCGTCGACGTCGACCAGCGTGGCGATGATGTCGAGCGGCACGTCGCGCATGACTGCAGCCGAATCACCCGTGATCACGTCGTTGCCGTCGCCACCGGCGATCACGTCGCTGCCCAGTCCGCCGGAAAGCGCGTCGTCCGAGGCGCCGCCGGCAAGCGTCGCATCGAGCGCCACCGAGGCGCCGGAAACGGCCAGGCTCGGCGCATCCGCGACGCCGATGACCGTGACGTCGACGGTTTGATCGATGGTCAGTCCGGCATCGTCAGTGATGCGGATGACGAAGCTGTCGGTGCCGCTGAAGTTGTTGGCGGCTGTATAAGTGTAGTTGCCGGTCTCGGGATCGAGAGCGAGGTCACCGAAAGCCGTGCCTTTCAGCACCGACCATGTCAGCACACCGCCGTCCGGATCGATCGCGCCCGCCTGGCCGGAGACGGAGCCGTCCTCGGCCACCGTCAGCTGGACATTGGTCTCGGCGCTCGGCGGTGTGTTGGCCAGCGACGCCACGTCGACGTTGACGCCATCGACGAGCAGATTGAGGAATTCGACGCCAGAGACGGTGATGCCGAGGTCGGAGAGCACCAACTCACCATTCGGAGCAGCCATCCAGTCGGACAGCGCGACAAGATCCGCGCGCACGCCTGCGGTCAGATCGGCCGAAGTGAGGTCGATGGTCAGCGTGTCGTAGCCAGCGCCACCCTCGATCGTGTCGGCCCCGTCGCCGCCCCGGTAATAGAGGGTATCGTCGCCAGCACCGCCGTCGATGAAGTCGTTGCCGTCGCCGCCGGCCAGCGTGTCGTTGCCGGCATCACCGTAGACGAAATCGTTGTTGGCGCCGCCGTTGACCTGGTCGTCGCCCTCGCCGCCGTGCAGGCTGTCGTTGCTGGCGCCGCCGTCGATGGTGTCGAGCCCCCCCACGCCCGTGAGGACGTCGTCACCGTCGAAGCCGTTGATCAGGTCGCTCGCGCTACTCCCGGTGTAGATGTCGTTGCCAGCCGAACCATTGTAAGTCGCCATGTCCCAGACCCCGGAATTTGATTACAGTTTCCTGCTTCAGTGCCTTCATTTCCGCGACATCTACGTAACTCGCTGACCTAATGATCGAATCAGGTAGATCGCTTGCCGTGGGCGG
>CAMDBL010000002.1 GCA_945889015.1 Devosia equisanguinis | reverse complement strand
AAGACGCTGCTGCGCCGAGCCGAAGCGCGAACGATCGAGGCCGTCAGCAATCGCATCGGCGATCTGCTCAGCACCTTCACCGGAACCGAGTGCACCAACTACTTCCGAAACGCAGGCTATGGTTCCACTTGAAACGGAAAGGCTCTAGTGAGCTAATTCGCGGCGGCCGACGAATGCTCATCGCACGTGTTCTGAACGCTTCGAGCGATTCGGCAACGAACGTGTCGTGAATGCCACGCGCTTGTCGATGATTGCCGCCTCGAAAGCGACGAATTCATCTTGACCGAATCGCATTGCTCAAGAGTTAACCGTTGTGCCGTCATCGCTCGCGAGACGATCGGCTGTGGGCGGACCGAGGTCAGAACGACGGCGGATCGTCGACGGTGAAGCGCAGTGAGCGGCCGAACCAGGCACGCACTCGCCAGGGCACGCAGCGCCCCAGCCGTATCAGCCAAAGCAGATGGACGGGAAAGGCGATGGTCGACCGGCCGCGGTCCAGGCCGCGCTTGATCACGCGCGCCGCACTCTCCGGCGACATCAGATCCGGCAGTACGCCCTTTTGAAGGGCCGTCTGCGCCGTGTCGATATGGCCCGGCAGGACCACGCTGACACCGACGCCGCTGTCGGCGAGCCACTCCCGCAGCGCCTCGCCATAGGCGCTCAGGCCCGCCTTGCTGGCGCTGTAAGCGGGGGCATCGGCAAGTGGATGACGTGCGGCCAGCGACGTGATCAGCGCGATCCGCCCGCGCCGCCGCGCCCGCATCAAGGTTGCAGCAACATTCGCCGTGACGATCGCCGCCTTCAGATTGACCGCGAGCAGAGCGGCGACCTCGGCCTCTGCCTCGAGCAGGCCATCGGCGCCGATCCCGCCGAACAGCCCGGCGTTGGCGATCACCAAGTCGAGCGGATGGCCGGCATCGAAGATCCGCAACCAGGCCTCGAGCTCGGCACCCTCGGTGACATCGAGCACACCGCTCACCACCTCGGCGCCGCGCGCACGGCAGAGTGCCGCCACACGCTCCAAGGCATCACTCCGCCGCGCGACGATCCCGAGCACACGGCCGGGCTCCGCGTAGGCGACCGCGAGGCTCGCTCCGAGACCGGCGCTGGCCCCGGTGATCACGACGCTGCCGCGTGCCGCGCCACCGGAAGATCCCGCCACACCGGCCGGGGCCTCAGTTGGCATGGTCGCGAATGGCGTAAATCACGAGCACACTCAGCGCCCACAGCAGCAGCGATCCGGCGAAAACGATGAAGGTGTTGAGCAGGCGTTTGGGATAGAGCGCCTCCTGCGGCAGGCTCGGCCGCACGAAGGTGGCGAGATAGCGCTGCTGCTGGGAGGCGTCGATGCGTGCCTTTTCGAGCGTGCTCAAGGCGGACACATAAGCCTTCTCCGCGAACTCGCGCTCCACCGTCAGCTCCTCGTAGGCGGCGACCTGCATGCTGATCGTGGTGCCGCTGGACGGCGAATCTGCGCCCTTGCCGAGCTTGGCCCGCTCCTGCTCCACCTGCCGCTCCAGCGCCTTGATCTGGCTCCCGAGATAGGTCACGGACGGCGCGTTCTCCTGCATGTAGCGCCTGAGCGTCGACATCCGGGCCTGCGCCGTGGACAACTCGCTTTCCAGCCTGCCGAGCAGCGTCAATTGGCTTTCCGCCTTCTTCAGTGGATCGATCTCCTGCTCCTTGTCGCGAAACTGGCGCAGCATCTGGCGGTTGACGCGCAGCCGGTCCTCGTTGCGCCGGACGTCCTGCTCGGCGAATTTGACGGTGTCGAGCCGCGCCCGCTCCGACAGGGAGTTGATCAGCTCCTCGCTGAACGCCAGCACGCCCTCCGCGACCCGCACCGCGTCCTCGCGCGTGAACGCGCGCACGGTGACGGTGATGATCTGCGACATCGTATCGAGATTGATGTCGGTCATGCTCCGCCAGTAGTCGACCACATCCTCGATCTCGGTCGCGGGCGAGAGCCGTCGCACGAAGTCGGCCGAGGGATGTCCGTAGACGGCCTGGATGTCCACCATCGGCCGCATCTTCTCGATGATCTCGCGGCTCTTGATGAAGTCCATGACGATGTAGGCGTCACTCATCGTCGAGCCGCCGCCGCCGAAGCCCGCGAGCGAGCTGATCAGCTCGGCCCCGCCCGGCATCGAACCGGAGTGTGGGCCGCCGCGGACGGCAAAGCGCACCTCGACCGTGTACTGCGGCGCGGCGATGAATGCATAGTAGATCGCCGCGACCAGCGTCGGGAGGCCAACCACCGCGGCCGCCGACCACTGGAGCCAGTTGCGCCGCACCTGCTGGGGCCGCATCTTGCCGGCGGCCGGACGATCCGCGCGCGGCTCCAGTCTCAAATCTGGCCGCCCCGCCGCGGTCGGTGCCGAAAGCTCGTCGAGAAACGGCAGTGTCGGACGCCGCTGGGGCGCCTCGGCGACATCGCCGCGCTTCACGTTTGCCATCGCGTCGGTTCCTCGTCCCGTCTCAATCCTCGTCGTCGTCGCCGGCGAAGCCGATCAGCTCCTGGTGCGCGGCGATGGCCTCCTCGACGTCCTCCCACAGCGTCAGCCGACCGCGGTGCATCACCAGCCCCATGTCGCAGTAGTCGCGCACGATCCTCATCGCGTGCGAAACCATGATCACGCGCGAGCGGGCGCGCCGCTCGCGAAACGCCTGATGGCATTTGGCCTTGAAGCTCGCGTCCCCGACCGCGATGATCTCGTCGATGAGGTAGGTGTCGAAGTCGAATGCCATGCTGGAGGCGAAGGCGAGCCGTGCCCGCATGCCGGAGGAGTACGTGCTCCACGGCTGGCGCAGGGAGGCGCCGAGTTCGGCGAAATCCTCGACGAACTCGATCGCTCGCTCGGTGTCCTGGCCGTAGATTCGGGCCAGGAACTGCACGTTCTCGAGCCCGGTCATCGAGCCGTTGAAGCCGGCGGCGAGGCCGAGCGGCCACGACACCCGCCCGCGCCGCCGGATCTGGCCGCGGGTCGGCAGCTCGCTGCCGCCGATCATCCGCAGCAGCGTCGACTTGCCCGCGCCGTTGGCGCCGAGCACGGCGATGTTGCAATCGGGCAGGTCGAGCGTCACGTCGTCCAGGATGACTTTGGACAGGTTGCGGCCGCGATATATCTTGTCGACGCCGATGAAGCTGATCATGCCGCCCCCGCATCGGTCACGTGACGCACCCGCATCGCCCGTTCCGCGATCAGCCCGAGGACGCAGAGGCTCATCGCCCAGAAGAACAGGTATGTGACGCTGCAGGCCGGACTGCGATAGTCGGGATAGTAGCCCGCCCGCATCAGCTCGACGCCGTGCAGCAGTGGATTCCACGTCAGGTATGGCAGGATCGCCGGCGGCATCCGGTCGGGAACGAAGAACACGCCCGACATGAAGAACAGCGGCCGGGTGATCATCGCCTCGATGTTGCGCCAGGACAAAACATAGCTGCTGATCACCGCGTTCAGCGCGCCGTTGCCGAAGCCGAGCAGCGCCAGCAGCACGATCGCAGCCAGCATCAGCTCCGGCCGCGCGGGCCAGGACAGCTGCTGCACGAAGATGATGCCACCGATCAGGACGGCGAAGATGAACAGGCAGGCCAGCAGCTCGAGCAATGCGCGCGCTATCAGGGCGTCGACCTGCTTGACGATCGGATAGGTGAGCAGCGCCTGATTGGCGTCGAAGGCCGCGGTGCAGAACGAGGCGATCCGTCGGAAGAACTGGTAGGCGAGCGTGCCGAGCGAGAAGAACAGCAGCAGGCTGCTGCCGTAGGGCGGCAAATGGCCCATCGCATAGGAGATGACGGTGAACGTGGCGATCATGGCCAGCGGCTCGGCCAGCGACCACAGATAGCCGAGCTGGGTGCGGCCGAACCGCGTGCGCGCCTCGCGCAGCACCAGTGCTCCGATCACCCTCACCTGTGTCGCGGCGGCTTCCCGCATGCTCGAATCCCGGCTGCGCCAGCCCGATGGCCGGCTTCCAGACGCTCCCGAAGACAGACGCCCCTGAAAACAGGCACTCACGCGAACGAACGCGGGCGGCGATGGCCCGCGCGGCGTGGACGCGAACCGCAGCCGACCGAATCACCTGCGACCGCGATACTGCCGTATCGGCCCGCCAGCGCGGTTTGGCAATGGTGGCGACGGCTTCTCCCCGCCGTCTGCGTCAGCCGCCGTTTTCCGCCCGCCGCTGCCGCCAAACGGTCGTTGCGCTGCCATGCAGCATGTGCAAGCTGGCCGCAAACACCCACCAACTCCGTCAGGGGATGCCGATGAGACGCCTGCGCAAAGCCAAGATCGTCGCAACGCTCGGGCCGGCGAGCTCGGATCCCGCGATGATCCGCCAGTTGTTCGAGGCCGGCGCCGACGTGTTCCGCCTGAACTTCAGCCACGGCACGCACGAGGACCACAAGAAGCGTTTCGACGCCATCCGCGCACTGGAAAAAGAGCTCGGCCGGCCGATCGCCATCCTGCAGGACCTGCAGGGGCCGAAGATCCGCGTCGGCACCTTGAAGAATGGGCCGGTCAAGCTCGAGCGTGGCGCCACCGTCCGCTTTCGCCTCAGTGCGGAGCCTGGCGATGCACGCGAGGTGCCGCTGCCCCATCCCGAAGTGATCGCCAACGTGATGCCCGGGCACACGCTGATGATCGACGACGGCAAGCTGCAGCTCACCGCGACCGAGTGCGGCACCGACTACGTCGACGCCAAGGTCGTGGTCGGCGGCATGCTGTCGGATCGCAAGGGCGTCAACCTGCCCAACACCGACCTGCCGATCTCGCCGTTGACCGAGAAGGACCGCCGCGACCTCGCGTTCGGACTGGAGCTCGGCGTCGACTGGATCGCGCTGTCGTTCGTGCAGCGCCCCGCCGACGTGATCGAGGCGCAGGGCCTGATCAACGGCCGCGCCGGCATCATGGCCAAGATCGAGAAGCCGGCCGCCCTCGACCGCATCGAGGACATCGTGGCGCTGGTCGACAGCGTCATGGTCGCGCGCGGCGATCTCGGCGTCGAGATCCCGCCGGAGGACGTACCGGGCCGCCAGAAGGAGCTGATCCGGCTCTGCCGTCAAGCCGGCAAGCCGGTGATCGTGGCGACGCAGATGCTCGAATCGATGATCAAGTCACCCTCGCCCACCCGCGCCGAGGCCTCCGACGTCGCCACCGCCATCTACGACAGCGCCGATGCTGTGATGCTGTCGGCGGAATCGGCGTCTGGCGACTGGCCGGTGGAGGCCGTGGCGATGATGGACCGCATCATCTCCCACACCGAGAACCACAAGCTCTACCGCTCGATCATCGAGGCGCTGCAGCCGACGCCCGAGAACACGACGCCGCACGCGGTCGCGGCAGCCGCAGCCGACGTCGCAAACGCCATCGGCGCGACCGCCATCGTCACCTTCACCCACTCCGGCACCACCGCCATGCGCGCCGCGCGCAAGCGGCCGCTGGTGCCGATCATGTCGATGTCGCCCGATCCCGCAATCGCCCGCCGTCTGGCGCTGTTGTGGGGCACGCACAACATGGTGACGCCCGAGATCTCGACCTATGACGAGATGGTCGACAGCGCGCGCCAAGTCACGCTGGCGGAAGGGTTCGCCAAGGAAGGCGACCGCATCGTCGTCATCGCCGGCATCCCCTTCGGCCGCCCCGGCTCGACGAACAACCTGAGGGTGGTCAGATTGTAGGCCGGACGCGCCGGAGCGACCAATGAATCTTCGGCATCTCGCTTACCTGGTGGCACTCTCGAAGGAAGGCAATTTCCGGCGGGCAGCTCAGACGTCCAATATCTCCCAACCGACGTTGTCTGCTGCCCTGCGTCAACTCGAACAGGAGTTCGGGCTCCCGCTCGTGCGCCGCTCGCGCCAGCGGTTCGAAGGCTTCACCGAGGAGGGCCAGCGTGTCCTGGAAACCGCGCGGCGCCTGCTGGCCGATGTAGACGGACTGAAGCAAAGCGTTTCGCACCGTCCGATGGGGTTGCTGTCCGGTCACTTGCGCATCGGTATTATTCCGACCGCAGAGCCGCTCGCTGGCCAGATCACGGCTGCATTCCACGCACGTCAACCCGACGTCACCATCACGCTTTTGAGCAAGACCTCGCAGGAGATCCGCCGCGGTGTCGTCGAGCACGATCTGGAAGCCGGCCTCACCTATATCGACCAGGTCGGCGAGCCCGAATTCTCGATAGAGGAGTTGTACAGCGAGACCTACGTCGTCATCGGCACCGAAAAGTTGCTGGGCGCGACGCAATCGACGATCTCATGGCGGGAGGCCGCCGATCTCCCGCTCGTGCTCCTTAATCGCGAAATGCGCAACAGGCAGCTGGTCGACGAGGCTTTCGCCAAGGTCGGCGCCATACCAAGGGTGCACGCCGAGAGCAGCACCCTTGTCGGAATCCTCAGTCATGTCCGGCAGGGGCATTGGTGCGGAATTGTCCCCAGCACTTTCGCAGTGCTCCTGGGCGCCGTGGGCAGCCTCCGCTTCCTCACACTGGTCAATCCGGACGTTTCCCACTCCGTCGGTCTCGTGACTCTAGCCAGACTGCCCCGCGCACCGCTGGCCCAGGCTCTGATCGACGTGCTTCGGGGCCTGACGGCGTTCGGAAGCCACGCGCTTCGTGATAGATTTTCCTGATCACACCCGCTGGATAACTCATTTGCGGGCGGCCCGACGCCCCGGCCATGGTCGCACACCAGATCGGGGAACGCACCATGCCATCGTCACTGCCGACCATCCTACCGACCCGTCGCCTGTTGATCGACGGAGGATGGGTCGAGCCGCGCAGCGAAAGAACGTTCGCGTCGATCAATCCCGCCACTGGAGACGTCATCGCGGACGTCGCCGAGGCCGATGCCACCGACGTCGATCTTGCGGTGCGAGCGGCGCGCAGGGCGCTGGACGTCGGTCCATGGCGGCGCATGACGGGAGCACAGCGCGGGCGACTGCTGCAGAAGCTGGCCGACCTCGTCGAAGCGCACGCCGAGGAATTCGTTGCTCTCGAGGCATTGGACGCCGGCAAGCCTATCGCCGCCTCGCGCCGTCAGCATCTGCCCGCATCGATCGATTGTCTGAACTATTATGCTGGCTGGGCCGACAAGATCACCGGGGACGTCGTCCCGACGCGGTCGGCGGCCCTCACCTACACGAGCCGGCAGCCGGTCGGCGTCGTCGCCGCCATCGTGCCGTGGAACTTTCCGCTGATGAACGCCGTGTGGAAAATCGCGCCGGCGCTTACATGCGGCTGCGCGGTCGTCCTGAAGCCCGCCGAGTTGACGCCGCTTTCGGCCTTGCGGCTCGGCGAGCTGGCGCTGGAGGCTGGCTTCCCACCCGGCGTCCTCAACATCCTGCCCGGCTTCGGCCCCGTCGCCGGCCAGGCGCTGATCGAGCATCCTGGCATCGACAAGATCTCGTTCACCGGCTCACCCCAAGTGGGCAAGCACATTATGGGGATCGCGGCGAAGCGCTGCACGAAGGTCACGTTGGAGCTCGGCGGCAAGTCGCCCAACATCGTCTTCGCAGACGCCGACCTGGACGCCGCCGCCCACGCAGCCGCCTCGGGAATTTTCTTCAACGGGGGCCAGGTCTGCTCGGCGGGCTCGCGCATTCTCGTCCAGAACTCCCGCTACGACGAGATGGTCGAGCGGCTGGTCGCACGTGCCCAGCGCATCCGGCTCGGCGACCCCTTCGCTCCCGGCACGACGATGGGTCCATTGATCTCTCGCCTGCAGCAGGAGCGTGTCGTCGGCCATATCGAGCGCGGCAGAGCCTCAGGTGCTCGCGTTGTGTGTGGTGGCAAAGCTGCCGATCGGCCGGGCTACTTCGTGGAGCCGACGATCTTTGCCGATGCCGACAGTGCGATGAGTATCGCACGCGACGAGATCTTTGGTCCCGTCGCCACCATGATCCGGTTCGAGGACGAGGCCGAGGCCGTTCGGCTCGCCAACGACAGCGCATACTCGTTGGCGGCCGGCTTATGGACCCGCGATGTCGCTCGCGCCCACCGGGTTGCCGATGCTCTTCGGGCCGGCACCGTCTGGATCAACACCTTCGGACCGACGGATACGCGGCTCCCGTGGGGTGGCATGGGCGGCGACTCCGGCCTCGGCCGCGACCTTGGCCGCTCCGCCATCGACAACTACACGGAGCAGAAGGCGGTCTGGCTCAATCTGGCGATCGCGTAGGGCAGCCAGCGCCCGACCTTGCCAACCGGCGCCGTCGTCTCTAACGATCATGGCATCGACCCTACACTAGGTGGATGGCATGGCTCACGATCATCATCACGATCACGACCACGAAAGCTCCGAGCTCTCGCCGCTGCAACTGCGTGTCCGCGCGCTGGAGACGGTGCTGGCGGAAAAGGGCTACGTCGAGCCCGCCGCGCTCGACAAGATCATCGAGGCCTACGAGACGCGCATCGGTCCTCACATCGGTGCCCGTGTCGTCGCCAAGGCCTGGACCGACCCCGGCTTCAAGCAGGCATTCATCGCCGACGCCACCAAGGCGATCCTGTCGCTCGGCATCGTGCAGAAGGTCGGCGACCACCTGATCGCGGTCGAGAACACGCCGGCGACGCACAACATCGTCGTCTGCACGCTGTGCTCCTGCTACCCGTGGGACGTGCTCGGGCTGCCGCCGGTCTGGTACAAGTCGTCGGCCTACCGGTCGCGGGCGGTGAAGGAGCCGCGCGCGGTGCTGTCGGATTTCGGCGTCACGCTGCCGGCCGAGACCAGGATCCGGGTCTGGGATTCGACCGCCGAGACACGTTTCATCGTGCTGCCGATGCGGCCCGCGGGAACCGAAGGCTGGAGCGAGGAGAAGCTCGCCGCCATCGTCACCCGCGACAGCATGGTCGGCACCGGCATTCCCACAGCCGCGCAGGAGGCCTCCGCATGAACGGCGTGCACGACATGGGCGGCATGGATGGCTTCGGCAAGGTCATGCCCGAGGCGAACGAGCCGCCGTTCCACGCGCCCTGGGAGGGCCGCGTGCTCGCCATGAACCGCGCCATGCAGGCGACCGGGGAATGGAACATCGACGTCGGCCGCTACTGGATCGAGGTGCTGCCGCCGCACGTCTATCTCGGCGTCACCTACTACGAGAAGTGGATGATGCGGCTCGAGAACCTGTGCGTCGCACGCGGCCTCGTCACCCGCGAAGAGGTGGACGCTGGACGGTCGGCCGGCCCCGGGCGGGCGCTCAAGAAAGCGGCGATCAGCCTCGCGACCGCCGACAACCTCACCTGCCGAGGCAAGTACGACCGCCCGGCGCAGGCGCCCGCCCGATTCAAGGCCGGCGACAAGGTGCGCATGAAGAACATCCACCCCAAGAGCCACACCCGCCTGCCGCGGTTCACGCGCGGTCACGTCGGCATCGTCGAGCGCATCCAAGGGTGCCATGTCTATCCCGACAGCGTCGTCGCGGAGGGCAAGGAGAACCCGCAGTGGCTCTATACGGTCGTGTTCGACAATCGCGAGCTGTGGGGACCGGATGCCGACCCCAGCGTCGAGGTCTCGATCGAGGCGTTCGAGCCCTACATGGAGTTGGCGTGATGGCTGTCGCGGGATCGAGCCCGGTCGGCGAGATGATGGCCGCGGTGCCCGGCATTCCCTGCGAGGGCGAGGCGCCGGTGTTCACCGAGCCCTGGCAGGCGCAGGCGTTCGCGATCGCGCTGTCGCTGCAGCAGAAGGGCGTGTTCACCTGGGGCGAGTGGGCCGCAACGCTCGGTGACGAGATCGGCAAAGCCCGCGCCGGCGGCGATCCCGACGACGGGTCGACGTACTATCAGCACTGGCTGAGATCTCTGGAGCGGCTCGTCGGCGAGAAGGGCATCGCGTCGGGCGATACCTTGCATCGCTATGTCCACGCCTGGGACCACGCCGCCCACCGCACGCCGCATGGCCAGCCGATCGAGCTGCAAGAGCAGGACTTCCACTAGCTCGTCCGACATGGACACCTTCACGGTTTGCGTACCGCTTCCATACGGCGCACCCGCTCGCGATGGACCGTGTAGAGGCCGGCACCGACCACGATGATGATGCCCAGCACCGAAGTCGGATGCGGGAGCTGGCCCCAGACCAGCCAGCCGATGCCGATCGACCACAACACGATCGAGTAGCGGAAGGCGACGATCGTGGAGATCTCGCCGCCGGAGCGCAGCGACATTACGAGGAACGAGGCGCCGAACGTAACGAAGAAGCCTGCCCCCATGCATTTGGCGAACTCCAGACTGTCCGGTGTCCGCCATCCCTCCCACGGCGCCATGAAGACGCTCGCGCCGGCCACGGTCAGAAGGAACGTCCACAAGGTCACCGGCACCGTCGGCACGGTCTTGTCGACGAAACGCGTCCCGAGATCGCGCATGACCACGAACAGGATCGACACGATCGCCGGCAGATACCACCAGGTGAAATCGGCATTGCCCGGACGGATGATCAAAAGCGCGCCGAGGAAGCCGACCAGGGTCGCCGTCCACCGCCGCCAGCCGACGCGCTCTTTGAGGAACAGGGCCGCCGCCGCCGTGATCGCCAGTGGCGAGGTCTGCATGATCGAGGTGGCGTTGGCGATCGGCACGTTCACCAGCGTGATGCAGAACAGGATGGTGACGCCGACGTCGCCGACGTTGCGCACGATCATGGCCGGCGACCACAGTTGCTTGAGGTAGGCGGGCACGCCGCGCCAGCTCACGAACGGCGCCAGAAGCAGGGCTGCGACCGTCGAGCGGATTGCGATCACCTCGCCGACGGGCAGCGTCGCCCCCGCCGATTTGGTCAGCGCGTCGCAGACGATGTAGAACATCATCGACACCAGCATGAAGCCGATGCCGCGCATGTTGGCGCGTGCCAGCTGATCGTCGCTCATCTTCGCCTTTCGGGGACCGGAACGCCTCGGCGGGGAATCGATCCCACGCACGAGGTCGCATCTAGCATACCGGTGCGCGGCCGTTCAGCGGTTCTCGGCCGCGGCTGGCGTTTCCCAGACCTTCGCCAGCCAAAGAAGGCCGGGAGCGACGATCGCCCAAAGCACGCCGAGTGCTAGGTAGTTCAGCCACAGCGGCGATCCCATGCGGCCCCCGCCCAGATCCGCGCCGGCGCTGTAGGTGAAGGGACCGAGCACCGCGGCAAGAACAGCGACCAGCAGCAGATGATCGCGGAACCAGCGCAGCGCCATGTTGGGCAGCGTCGCGAATGCCATCCACAACGCGACCGCCCAGGCCGGCGGCAGCCACGTCGGCGAGGGATGAGCCGCGAACGACGAATTGGCGATCGTCATCACGATCGCATCGCCGATGATGCCGGCGCCAGCCGCAATCCCGATCAGCCGCAGTGCGACCGGCTTGTCCTCCACCTGCCGCAGATGGAAGGCGACTGCCGCCAGCGGCGGCAGCACGGCGATCCACGCCCAGCCCCGCGACGCCGCGAGGATGGCGCCGAGCCAGGCGAGTTGGAACGCCACGCCATTGAGGAGTTGCCGAAGGGTCATTCGGGCTTCTTGCCCGCCACCCGCCGCAGTGTCCACATCCGTCACCACAAAGGGTTACGCCGGTCAAAGGGTTAGCTGGCCATCGTGACGCACCCACCGGCCGCAAAGCGTCCGCATTGTCCCGTCATCTGCGGCCTTCCACGTGGGCAACACAGGATGGCGCCGTGCGTACGATCGAGGTGGAAGAGGGACTGCGGGTGCGTTTTCCCGGACGGGGCGCATCGTTCGCCGACGGCGTCGAGATCGGCATCCTGCTCGCGCATCTGGGCGAGCGCCAGCCGGTGATCGCCCAGACCATATCGTGCGGCAATGCCGAGCAGGCTCGCGTGCTGGCCGCAAAATTCGGCTATCGCCTGACGCTGGAGGCCGCCGGTGCCGATTCGATGCGGATCACGCTGACCGCCCAAGCACTTCGACCGAGACTTCGCATTGTGTCTTCGGCCTAGCGGAGAGACGAGAGGACGAACCCGTTTCCGGGTTCGTCCTGCCGGCAGATCTCGTGTGCACGCTCAGCCGGAACGCTTGGTCTCTTGCTCCTGCTGCTTGCGGCGCTCGTCCTCGATCTCGACGTCGGTGCGCTTGACAGTGTCCTCGGAAGGCTGCTCGACGCCCTGCTGCAGGGATACGTCGTCCAACCTCCGCTCCGGCTGCTCCTCGACAGGCTGGTCGCTCGTCGCCAGAGGATTGCTGCCCTGATCCTGACGCGCCAGATCCGCTTCTGCCGTGGATTGCTCCACGGGATGGACCTCGGCACGCACGATCTCGATCTCCACCTGGTCCTCAATGATCGGCACCGGATCCTGTCGCGCGGCCTCTGACGTGGTGTCCGATGACGCGACCGGCCGCTCGTCCGTGAGCGGGACCGAGCCGCTCGAGCTGCCGGCCATCGCGCCCGTGGCGGCGCCGGCCATGCCAGCGGTCGTTGCCGACGTCGGCGGCGGCTCGTAGCGGCCGCTCCAGCCCTCGTTGCGCCACGTGCCGGCACGCTGGTTCATGTCGATGGCACCTTCCTGATCGAGCAGCGTTGTCACCTCGCCGATACGCGCGCTGTCGGTATTGACGGTCACCAGTGTGCCACCGCGACGGATGCCTTCGGCGTAGGTGTGCGCCTCCTCCTCCGGCATGCCCGCATCGACAAGACCACCAATAATGCCTCCGGCAGCACCGCCGGCGATCGCGCCGAGCAGCGTCGTCGCGAGCCAGCCCGCCGCCACCACCGGCCCAACGCCAGGAACAGCCAAGATTCCGAGACCCGCGAGCAACCCGGCGCCGCCACCGATCGCGGCGCCGACGGCGGTGCCAGAGCCTGCATTGGTCTCGGTGGCGTCGGACGCATCGACGGCCGCGTCGTCACGGATGGTGCCGTCGGGCGCACGCATCGCGGTATCGCCGCCGACGATAGAAATGTCGCTTTCGGGAATGCCCGCCGCCTTCAGCCGCGTGACGCAACGCGTGGCGGCCTCGTAAGTGTCGAACATCGCACTGATCGGTTTACGTTCCATGGGAACTCCATTGGGACAGTCGTCACGGGAGAACCCGTCCGTCATCCACGTTCAGAGACAACAGGACGGGGCGTTCACTGACGTCATTGACTGGCGACATTGCCCTTGAAGTCGAGCCCGACAGAGACCATCCGGCCATCCTTCTGCGCCTTGCCGCGCCAGATGCCCTGCTGATCCTTGGCAAGGCCCGTGACCTTGCCGAAGCCCGCGCCCTCGATGCGCGACCGGGCCTGGGATTCGGTGAAGCTGTTAGCGCCGGCCTCGAGCGCCGCGGTGCCGGCAGCCGAAGTCTTTTGGTCGGAGTTCGCCCGCGGGCTCTTCACGGCCGGATTGCCGTTGTTGCCCGCCCCCATGTTGCCGGGGGTGCTCGACGTCCCGGGCGGCGGCGCTTGCGGCGCCGGACCCTGCGCCGTGGCCGGGGCCATGACCGGGCCCGCAAGCCCCAAAGCCACGACAACGGACAATGCCGCGATGTTTCTTGTGGTCTTCATCGACATACCTCTGCGAGAAACGCCTGTTGAGCAGGATAAGCTCACGCTTCGGGGATTGGTTCCGAAACAGGACGGCTCTCGCAACAAGGGGGTTTCGATCCCAGAGCCCGCCGACGAAATCACTCCGGCCTCCCGCCCGGCCGCACGCGAGGCGTACGAGCGAGGCGCCCGGGCTGGCAGTTTCAGCGGCGATTTCGGCAGGCGGGAAGCGCCCCCATTTCACTCCGTCGCGGAATGGCGATCGCCTCGAGGTCAGAACAGGCGGGTGGAAGGCCAACGGGTGGAGGGCCAGCGATTGCCGATGCGAGCCGCCCTACCTGGCACCATCCGGGTGACTTTCTCCTCGCCATTCCGCCCTCGCCCCGCTATAAGCCCCCATCCCGCGCGGGGGCTTTGGCCCCGGCGCGCGGTGACACGCGACCCTGCTGGACGACATCCCGGCTTGTGCCGCAACAGATAAGCACATGTAAAGAAAGGATAACCCGATGTCGATGAAGCAAGCCGAGCGGATCGCCGAGGCAATCAAGAACAATGCCACGAAGCCTAACGATACCGGCTCCCCCGAGGTGCAGATCGCGATCCTGACGGAGCGCATCAACTATCTGACCGAGCACTTCAAGATCCACAAGAAGGACAACCACTCGCGCCGCGGCCTGCTCAAGATGGTCTCCGCTCGCCGCAGCCTGCTGGACTACGTCCGCGGCAAGGACGAGAAGCGCTACCAGGGCATCATCGAGAAGCTCGGCATCCGCCGCTGACGAATACTGGGGCCGTCATTCCGGAAACGTGAGG
This sequence comes from Devosia equisanguinis, assembly GCA_945889015.1. GTDB lineage: Bacteria > Pseudomonadota > Alphaproteobacteria > Rhizobiales > Hyphomicrobiaceae > CAMDBL01. The sequence continues at coordinate 58,424 of CAMDBL010000002.1, read as the reverse complement.
CCATGGGCCTCGCGTTATCCGGAACCCAGCGTGATGTGTGTGCGAAGCACTCCATATCGAATCCTTCGGATACTTTTATCGCTGGGTTCCGGGTCTGCTCGCCGCTGATGTGCGGCTCGTCGCCCGGGACGACGAACACCTCCCCTTCACCTGCACAGGCGCGCCGGCTCACCACAAAGAGGGGCTGGCGCAATCGCTATTTGTGCTAGAAGGGCCGCGCATACAAAGAGACAGACCGAAAAGACCGACAGTCCGTACGACAGACAAGAAAGACAAACGCATGTTCGATATCCATCGTGTCGAGATCGAGTGGGGCGGCCGCAAGCTCAAGCTCGAGACCGGGCATATGGCCCGCCAGGCCGACGCCGCCGTGTTCGCCCAGTATGGCGAGACCACCGTGTTGGCCACCGTCGTTGCCGCCAGAACCGTGAAGCCGGGCATCGATTTCTTCCCGCTCACCGTCAATTACCAGGAAAAGACCTACGCCGCCGGCAAGATCCCGGGCGGCTTCTTCAAGCGCGAGGGCCGTCCCTCCGAAAAGGAGACGCTGACCTCGCGTCTGATCGATCGCCCGATCCGCCCGCTGTTCGTCGAGGGCTTCAAGCACGAGACCCAGGTCGTCATCACCGTGATGAGCCACGACCTCGAGAATGATCCCGACATCGTCGGCATGGTCGCGGCTTCAGCCGCCCTCACGCTCTCGGGCCTGCCTTTCCTCGGCCCGATCGCCGCCGCCCGCGTCGGCGTCATCGGCGGCGAGTTCGTGCTCAACCCGATGCTCGACGAGATGAAGGACTCGAGCCTCGACCTCGTCGTCGCCGGCACCCAGGACGCCGTGATGATGGTCGAGTCCGAGGCCAAGGAGTTGCCCGAGAAGCAGATGCTCGAGGCCGTCATGTTCGGCCACAAGCACTTCCAGCCGGTGATCGACGCGATCATCAAGCTGGCCTCGGTCGCCGCCAAGGAGCCGTGGGACTTCAACCCGCCGGACCTCGAGGACATCAAGGTCAAGATGCGCGCCGTGGTCAGTGAAGACCTGAAGGCCGCCTTCACCACCTCCGAGAAGCAGAAGCGCCAGTCGATGTGCTCGGCCGCCAAGGAAAAGGCGATGGCCGCGGTGCTGACGCCGGAATCCGACAGCGACGCCAAAACCAAGGCCGGCGCCGCCTTCAAGGCGGTCGAGATGGAGATCATGCGCGGCACGGTCGTCAAGACCCACAAGCGCATCGACGGCCGCGACCTCGTCACCGTGCGCCCGATCGTGTCCGAGGTGCACGTGCTGCCGCGTACGCACGGCTCCGCCCTGTTCACCCGCGGCGAGACGCAGGCCCTGGTGGTCGCGACGCTCGGCACCGGTGACGACGAGCAGTTCATCGACGCGCTGGAGGGCACTTACAAGGAGCGCTTCCTGCTGCATTACAACTTCCCTCCCTACTCGGTCGGCGAGACCGGCCGCATGGGCTCGCCTGGCCGCCGCGAGATCGGCCACGGCAAGCTCGCCTGGCGCGCCGTGCGTCCGCTGCTGCCGACCGCCGAGGAGTTCCCCTACACGCTGCGCCTCGTCTCGGAGATCACCGAGTCGAACGGCTCCTCGTCGATGGCCTCGGTCTGCGGCGCCTCGCTCGCGCTGATGGACGCAGGCGTGCCGCTGAAGTCGCCGGTCGCCGGCATCGCCATGGGCCTCGTCAAGGAGGGCAACGACTTCGCCGTCCTTTCCGACATCATCGGTGACGAGGACCACCTCGGCGACATGGACTTCAAGGTCGCCGGCACCGCCAACGGCGTCACCGCGCTGCAGATGGACATCAAGATCACCGGCATCACCGAGGAGATCATGAAGGTCGCGCTGGAGCAGGCTACCGCCGGTCGCCTGCACATCCTCGGCGAGATGGCCAAGGCGCTGACCGGCGCCCGCACCGAGCTCGGCGAGCATGCCCCGCGCATCGAGACGATCAAGATCCCGACCGACAAGATCCGCGAGGTGATCGGCTCGGGCGGCTCCGTCATCCGCGAGATCGTCGCGGAATCCGGCGCCAAGATCGACATCGAGGACGACGGCACCGTCAAGATCGCCTCCGCCAACCGCGAGTCGATCGAGAAGGCGTTGGCCCGCATCAAGGGCATCACGCAGGAGCCCGAGGTCGGCACGATCTACAAGGGCAAGGTCGTGAAGATCATGGAGTTCGGCGCCTTCGTGAACTTCTTCGGCGCCAAGGACGGCCTCGTCCACATCTCGCAGCTCGCCAACGGCCGGCCCGAGACGGTGGGCTCGGTCGTCAAGGAGGGCCAGGAGGTCTGGGTCAAGCTGCTCGGCTTCGACGACCGCGGCAAGACCCGCCTGTCGATGAAGATCGTCGACCAAACGACCGGCAAGGAGATTCCGCGCGCCGAGGGTGAGCCCGAGGAGGTGCACGAGTCGCGTCCTCCCCGCCGCGACGGTGGCGGCGGCCGCGATCGTCCCCGCCGTCCGCGGGATTGATCGTCACGCATCGACTGCCCAGGGGGCGGACCGCAAGGTCCGCCCTTTTTCGTTGCCCCGTAGCGAAGCGTGCGGAGAGAGAGGCGTTCGGCGGGTTCAAGTCCGTTGCCGGCTCCCCGAGGTCAAATTCGGCAGCCTGCTAACCATTCGACGCGAAACTTCAGCGCTTTTGTGACGCATTTGACGTGGATTAACACCAATTGATCTGAACACTGCTATCTTTCGGGTCAGATTGGTGTTTCAGGGACGGGGTTCGCCGCAGGACCGCTGCCAGGACGGCGTTTACCGGTCGAGACCGCTCCGTTCACCATCGCCCCGCGGGACCGGCGCGACGGTTCCCGCTCGGTCGAGCCGACGTGGTCCGGCAGGCCGCGGTCGCGCGCAGAGGAGACGTAACTGAGTGTTGAGTGAGGGTCTCTACGGGCTCGACTATCAAGCTGCCGGCGAACCTCAGGACGTGGGTGGGCCAGACTTCAAATTCTCGGACTTGCACCAGCCAGACGTGCACCAGCCAGACGTGATCAGATCGGGGCTGGCCGTTCTGCGCGCAGGAAAGATCATCGGCACGGACTGCTGCGGCAGCGTCTTCTTCGGCGCCTGCGAGTATGATAGGCAGCATCGCGTGAACCGGGTCAGCGTGCGGCTGCGGGTGCCTCCCGGCGGCGAGCTGGTGACGGGTGTTCCGACCGGCTCGGACGGTGCGATGTTCGACATCGTCGCGGCCATCAACGAGGCTTCAGGGCCGCACGCGACGGTCGAGGTCGCGGGACGGCCGGTGACCGTGAAGCTGACCTACATCGGGCCCCTGCCCCATTGAGCACCCGCCACAGCGGGTCAAACGCGAGACCAAGATCATGAGCGGTAGCCGCAAGATGATCCTTCTGGGCCGCATCGTGGCAGCCCACGGCATCCGTGGCGAGGTGCAGATCGTCAGTCACACCGGCGATCCCGGGGCTATCGGCGCCTATGGCCCGCTCGCGGACGCGGCGGGCAAGCGCTCGTTCACGGTGCGCGTCATCCGCGTCACGCCGAAGGGCGTGATCGCCCGCGTCGAGGGTGTCTACGACAGAAACGCCGCCGAGGCGCTACGCGGAATCGACCTCTACGTCGACCGATCACGCCTGCCCCCACCCGCCGAGGGCGAGTATTACCACGAGGATCTGATCGGGCTTGCCGCCCATGATCCCGAAGGAAAACGCATAGGCAGCGTCGTCGCCATGCCCAACTACGGCGCCGGCGATCTCGTCGAGATCAAGCTCGACGCGTCCCGCCATACCGAGCTGATCCCGTTCCAGGACGCCTACGTGCCGCTCGTCGACATCGCGGGCGGGCGGCTGACAGTGATCATGCCCGCGTTCGCCCCCGACGACGGCGAGGGCCGCGAGGGCGAGGACGCCGATGGGGACGAGAGCGGCAACGACGGCGGCAGCACGCCGCCGCGCTGACAGCCGCCTGTTCCAACCGGGCTGCGATCCTGCTATCCCGCTTCCGACGACCACGCCAACCCAGGAGTGCCTGCCATGAGCGAGATGCGCATTGCCGTGATGGGCGCCGCCGGGCGCATGGGGCTCGAGCTGGTCCGCGCCATCCACGCCATCGACGGCTGCATCGTCGCAGGCGGCACCGAGCGACCGGGCTCCAACGCCGTCGGCCAGGATCTCGGCACGCTCGCCGGCGTCGGCGCGCTCGACGTGCGGATCACCGACGATCCGCTGGAGCTGATCGCCAAGGTCGACGCCATCCTCGACTTCACCGCGCCGAAGGCGACCGTCGAGTTCGCCGGCCTCGCCGCCAACGCGCGCATCGTCCACGTCATCGGCACCACCGGATTGTCGGAGGCCGACGATGCGGCGATCGCGGCCGCCGCCCGTCACGCCACCATCGTCAAGGCCGGCAACATGAGCCTCGGCGTCAACCTGCTGGTCGCGATCACGCGCAAGGTGGCGCAGGCGCTCGATGCCGACTTCGACGTCGAGGTGGTCGAGATGCACCACAAGCACAAGGTCGACGCGCCGTCGGGCACCGCGCTGATGCTGGGGCAGGCCGCCGCCGACGGGCGCGGCATTCCGCTCAAGGGCCACACCGCCAGCGGCCGCGACGGCCACACCGGCGCCCGCAAGCGCGGCGACATCGGTTTCGCCGCGTTGCGCGGCGGCAATGTCGTCGGCGAGCACACCGTCATCTTCGCGGGAGAGGGCGAGCGCGTGGAGCTGACCCACATCGCCACCGATCGCGGTATCTTCGCCCGCGGCGCGGTCAAGGCCGCACTTTGGGGCCGCGGCAAGGCCCCCGGCGTCTATTCGATGGCGGACGTACTGGGCCTTTGAGGCGCCCCCTGTCACCGTCCTTCACCCAAGTGAGAACAGCACGGGAACCCGACAGTTGTGGATATGGAATGCTCGGCAGATATCAGAGGTCGCGAACGCCAAATCATCGATCTCTTCATCGCCGCCTTCACCGCCTCCGACGGCACCGAGGAAGGCGCGCTGATTGGTGACTTCGTGCATCGCATGCTGCACGGCACGCCCGAACGGGATTTGTTCGTCTTCATAGCCGTGGACGCCGGCGAGATCGTCGGCAGCGTCATCTTCTCCCGGCTGATTTACGATCGGGACGAGCGAGTCGTGTTCATCCTTTCGCCACTGGCGGTGGCGACCGAGCATCAAGGGAAAGGCATCGGCCAAAAACTGGTGACCTATGGTCTCGAGGCGCTGGCGGCGGCGCATGTCGATGTCGCCGTGACTTATGGCGATCCAGGCTATTATTCCAAGGTCGGCTATTCGCAGATCAGCGAAGCGTTCGCCGCCGCACCGTTCGCACTGTCGCGTCCCGACGGCTGGCTGGCACAGTCCTTGACCGACACGGAGCTGGCGCCACTGAAAGGTTTGCCGCGCTGCGTCGAGGCACTGAGCAACCCCGCGCTTTGGTAGATCTGAACCGCCCCGAATTAGTCGGCGGTGACCGCCTCCGCGGCCATGGCGTCGAGGTGGGGCGGCTAGTCTGGCACGACCCCATTGGCGCCTTGCCGCATTCCCACCTAGGATCGGCGCGGCACTCCCGCCCCGAGGCATTCCATGATCCAAGCCGTGCTGCTGGCGCTGGTCGCAGGCTATGCCGATACAGTCGGCTTCCTGCGGTTCGAGGCCTTCGCCGGGCTGATGACCGGCAATACCATTTTGCTCGGCATCGAGGTCGCCACCGCCAAGTGGTCGGGCGCGGGCTATCACCTTGCGATCATGGGCGTGTTTCTCCTCGGCGTTGCGCTGGCCCAGGTGCTGGCGCGGCTCGGGCAAAAGCCCTGGGTGGCACTATCGGCGACGGCGGGGCTGATGGTGCTGTGCGGCGTCACCGACAAGCTCACAGCCTCCCTGCTGCTGCCGCTGGCGATGGGCCTGCAGAACTCCGCCGCCAACCGCTTCAATGGCGTCGCGCTGAACACGGTGTTCATCACCGGCAACATCCAGAAGGTCGGCGAGGGGCTGATCGCGTGGATCTGGCCGGACAAGGACGGCACACGCAAAACCAGCGACGGTTTCGCCATCTATGGCCTGGTCTGGATCGCGTATGCGGTCGGAGCCGGGCTCGGCGCACTGGCCGAGCGCAGCATGACTTATCCGCTGCTGCTGCCAGCGGCCGTGCTGCCGTTCGTGATGCTGCGCATCGCCCGGCCGGGATAGCGGCGCGGCTACCGGCAGCGCTTCAGCGTGCGCGTGCCGACGTCGCGCATCGTCAGCGTGTCTCCCTTCACCGCCAGCGTCATGGTCAGCGGCTGACTGCTGCCTTCCACGGTGCAGCGGCCCTTGATCCTCCAGGCGGCAGCGCCGGTCTTGGTGACGCTCGCGAACGTGCAATGGGCCTCGTGCTGATCATAGCGCTTGGCCTTCAGCAGCAGCGGCGCATTCTGCACGCTCTGGTCGAGCTTGCACTGCCCCGGGTTGGACGCCCACTTGCCCTCGTAGCCGCTGGCGGCAAGGGCCGGGGACGCGAGCAAGGCCGCTCCCATAATCAGCACAAACCGCACGCTCGTCATCGATCCTCCAGGGTCTGATTTGCGTGCAGTATCACCCTCCCGCCCCCTTCAGGAAAGACCAAGAAAAAGGGCGGAGCCGAAACTCCGCCCTCGCAGACGACACGAGTGAGGATCTCACTCCGAGCGGGGCTTACGCCGCGGCCGGAATCTGCTTGATTTCGCCGCCGTCGACGCCGATGGCGATCGTGCGCGGCTTCATCCGTTCGGGGATGTTGCGCTGCAACTCGATGTGCAGCAGCCCGTCCTTCATGTCCGCGCCCTTGACCTCGACATGATCGGCGAGCTGGAACCGGCGCTCGAACGCGCGTTGCGCGATCCCGCGATGCAGGAACTGGCGGCTTTCGCCCTCCGGCTCGGGTTTCTTCTCGCCGCGCACCGACAGCGTCTGCTCCTTCAGCTCGATCTTGACGTCGTCCCTGGTGAAGCCGGCCACCGCCATGGTGATGCGGAAGTCGTTCTCGCTGACACGCTCGATGTTGTAGGGGGGATAGCTCGGGGTGTCGGGATCGGAATTGCCGACCGTGTCGAGCAACTGGAACAGACGGTCGAAACCGACGGTCGAGCGATGGAACGGGGTGAAATCGAAGTGACGCATGGTTTTGTCCTCCAAAGAAGCGACAGTTTGATCCGCCCGCGAGGGGCCGGACCGGACTTCCCGCACGCCCCGGACGGGCGCGTGCGAGTTGAGATTTAGGAGGCGCCCCGCGCCGTTCAAGCCCCCATGCGACCCGGCCGCCCGTGGATTTTTCGTGGCAGGCGCGGTGTCCACAAAGCCGCGCCCCGAGCGGAATCCCACAGCCGCACGACCGCGACGCCTTCCCCAACCCGTTGAGTTGCTAGTAGAAATTCCGCAAGCGTGACACCCAGGCTGGCGCGATGAACCCCAGATGAATGCGATCTTCCGTCGCGGTTCAGCTTCAAGCCACCAATCTGCCGGCGCGGGAACACATGTCACGCCTTCCTAGCGACGCTCACTGGGTCACGTCCGACGACGACGCCCGTCTCTGACGGCCCACCTGTCTGGAGGTTCTGCTCGATGCGTAAGAGAGTGATCGCAGCCCTTGTGGGTGCCGTCGTGCTGGTACTGCCGCTCGCCGCCGGTGCCGCGGACCTCGACTACGAACGCGGCGCGCAATCGCCCTACGACGATCCGCGCTACGCCGACATGTACGCCGACCCGACGCCGCCCCCACCCGCGTATGCCCCGCCGCGCTATACCGAGCCTCACTCCGCTTATCCGCCAGCCTATCCGCCCTCCTACAAGGACCAGGGCTACCTCGCGCCGATGCAGCCGCCGCGCTACGCTCAGGCGCCGCGCTATGATCGGTCCCCACCATCCGATCGCGAGTGCCTGCCGCGCACCGAGATTCACGCCCGGCTGCGGGCCGAGGGCTGGCGCGATTTCCACGACATCGACGTCCGCGGACAGACCGCCTACGTCAAGGCACAGCGTCCGAGCGGCGATCTCTACGATCTCGAGGTCGACCGCTGCAGCGGCGGCATCGTCACGGCCAAACGCCTCGGCGGCTATCCCGGGCGCCCCTACGCCTGGCGCGAGCCGCCGCGCTATCGCGGCTACTGACGCGAAGACGTGACCCGATGAGGTGCTGCCCGGTGCCCGGTCCAGCCGGCCACTGACACACATCTATTGCCGAACTGTCACAATTCCACTGAGAGGTCATCATACGCTGACGAACCATCTCGATGCTGCCGATCAGCCGGGCTAGCTTTCTCTGCCGCCGGACCATCATGCCGGCGAGGGCGGGGATACGAGATGAATTGGCACTCTCTGGCGCGCCAAGTGCCGGTCGCTGCAGCTCTTGTCATACTATCGGGACTGCCATTGTCGTCGGGGCCGGGACTGGCTGGCCAGCCAGGACAGCCGGATCGGCCGGATCGGCCGGCCGACATCGGCACCTGGAACTCGCGGGTCTATTTCGACGGGTTTTGGGAGACCGATTCGAAGGCGCGGGCCGCCGCCGAAACGATCCAGCCGCTGTTCATGAGCTTGCAGCACACGGGTTTCGTGCAGGCGCGTGCCGGCTACGACAACAGCGATTGGACCTTCAACGCCGGTCTCGGCTGGCGCTACATGCTGACGGACCGGACGCTGCTGCTCGGCGTCAACGCCTGGCACGACTGGACGGTCGAGCATGAGCACCGGCGCTGGGGGCTCGGCGCCGAGGCGATCGGCGAGGTTATGACGCTGCGCGCCAACTACTATGGCGCCTACACCGGCTGGCGCACGATCGAGGACACCGCGACCTATCGGATCGAGGAGCGGGCCATGAAAGGCCTGGACGCCGAGATCGAGACCCAGCTGCCCTACATCCCCTGGGCAAGGGTGTCGGCGGGCTGGTACCACTGGGACGCCACCGCCGACGACGACGTCGACGGCTTCAAGAGCCGGCTCAAGCTCGACCTCACCCCCTACACGCGGCTGGAGACCGGCATCAGCGCCGACAAGACCGACACGACGGGCTTCCTCAAGCTGTCGTTCGCCCTCGGCGCCCCGCGCGACGTGAAGCACACCCTCACCATCACCGGACTGGCTTCCAGCCAGGTCGTCGACAAGCGCGATCTCAAGGCGATGCGCCTCACCCGCGTGGAGCGCAACCACACCGTCGCCGTCGAGCGGCGGACGCTCAACAAGGCGACTGGCTCCTTCTCCGGCGGCGTGGTGTTCGCGCGCGGCTCCTGACGGCATGCAGCAGGGATCCATGCAGCACCGACACAGGCTGCAAGGCCCATCGACAGGATTTCGAGACATGCAATTTTCGAGTGCACGCGCCCGCCGCACGGTCTGCCTGGGGCTGCCCTTCGCCACCGCGCTGATGGTGGCCGCCGCAGGGCCGGCCAACGCGCAATCCAAGACCTGCACCTCGCCGCAGGGCGATATCAAGACCTGCAATACGCCCAACAAATACCAGATCACCATCTACGAGTTCGGACTGTGCGCCGACAGCACCTGCCAATCGCGCACGCCGCTCGGCGCAAGCACGAAGGCGTTCGACTTCGCCAGCGTAGCGCCGGGGGCACCCGTCGGCGATTTCGTCGCCGCGAACTCACCCGTCACCCCCGGCACCTACACGCATAGCTACATGATCTGGGGCGGCACCGTCGTGCTCCGCGGCCGCGTGACACTCAATCCAGGCGGCGGAGCGGCGCGCGATTGCCTCACGGCGACCAACGAGCCGCTGGATCCCGGCGGCGGCGGCGACCCGATCGCCAAGGGAGAGTGGGCGGCCCCGGGCACGGGCAGTCCACGCGACATCTCGCTCGACTTGATCCGGGGCATGCAGCCGGGCCAATCGTTTTCCGGCGAGGACGGATGGGTTTTCCGCATCGTCGACGCGACGCGGTTCCAGGCGTCCGGCCCGCTGCCCAAGGCGGTGGTCGTCGCGGCGGGCAGCAAGCTCGGCAAGATCACGGTCTCGTTCGACGTGGCCGAGGGCATCGGCGCCTACGAGAACTCCCGCGACGGCGGCCAGACGTGGGAATGCGGCATCGCCATCGCCGCCCCGACGTTCTCCATCAAGCAGGACTGACAGGCAGGCTGATCCACATCGTCCCGCGCGTCGCGCCCGAACCTCCGGGAAGCGTCGTCGGGGACGCATTCGCCGTGCCGCCTCTGCCCACGCTCACCGCCGACGCCAGGACGGCTCGACAGCGTGGCGCTCGTTCACCATCTTCATCCTCGGTCCACCATCTTTCGCCGCTCCGGGGCCGCGGGACTTTACATAGCCCCCCCTTGGACCTATGTACCGACCTCGTGGCGGCTTCTGCTGGTCAGAGCGCCTCTGGTCCAACTCGACTGGTGGGGGTCCCATGCGATGGAAAGGTACGATTCTGCTCTAGCGCTCGTCCGCGCCCTGAAGCCCGAGCGCCCCGTGCTCGCCGTCCGTCCGCATGCCGCAGGACGCGCCGCGCGCTGGTTCCTCGATCATTTCCCCGGTGACGTCGCCTACGCTTACAAGGCGAACAACTCCGTGTTCCTGCTCGGTGCCCTCTACGGCGCCGGCATCCGGCATTTCGACGTGGCGTCGCTCCCCGAAGTGGAAGATGCCGCGACGATCCCCGACGCGCATCTGCACTTCATGCATCCGGTGAAGTCGCGGACTGCGATCCGGCGCGCCTATAACGAGTTCCGCGTGCGTACGTTCTCGCTCGACAGCGAGGACGAGCTGAAGAAGATCGTCGAGGAGACCGCGGGGCCAGACGGGCCGGCGCGCGACCTGAAGCTGTACGTGCGCATCGCCGTGCCGGCCAAGAACTCCCGCGTGCCGCTCGAGCGCAAGTTCGGCATCACCGGCAGCAAGGCGTCGCGCCTCTTGGTTAAGACGCGGCAAGTGGCGGTAGAGCTCGGCATCACCTTCCACGTCGGCTCGCAGACGACGACGCCGGATGCCTACACCAGCGCGCTTGCCGAGGTGCAGCGTCTGATCGTCAAGGCCGGCGTGGTGGTCGACCGCATCGACGTCGGCGGCGGCTACCCGTCGCGCTACGTCGACAGCGAGCCGGCACCGTTGACGCACTTCTTCGAGGCGATCCGCTCGGGCGTCGACAAGCTGTCCGTGCGCGAGGACGTGAAGCTGATGTGCGAGCCCGGCCGCGCGCTCGTCGCGGAGGCCGAGAGCTTGATCGTGCGTGTGGAGGCCCGCCGCGGCGACGACCTCTACATCAACGACGGCTCCTACGGCGCGTTGTTCGACGCGGCGCATCTGGGTTTCGTATTCCCCGCGCGGCTGTGCAGCCGCGAGGTGGAGCCGGGCGAGCCGATGATGGGCTTCGAGTTGTGGGGCCCGACCTGCGACTCGCTGGACCACATGAAGGGCCCCTTCATGCTGCCGGCCTCGATCCGCGAGGGCGACTACATCGAGATCTGCAGCATCGGCGCCTACGGACGGGCCATCTCCGGCCAGTTCAACGGCTACGGCGTCTACGACGAGGTCATCCTCGAGGACGAGCCAATGATGACCATGTACGGCAACGACGAGGATGGCCGCGTCGTACAGCAGGGTTGAAGACGGTCTCGGACGCGGGCGCGCACGGAACCGAAAAACCAGGTCGAGCACGCGGTGTCGGCCGTTCCACGTCCGGCGCCGTTCTCATTTCTACTTCCGCGCCGTCACCCAGATACCCGCGAGGATCAGAGCGAAGCCGGCGGCGTGGTAGAGCTGGGGCTGCTCACCCAGCGTCGCCATCGCGATCACCGACGTGAACAGCGGGATCAGGTGCAGGAACACGCCGGCTTTCGCACCGCCGAGAATTTCCAGGCCGCGGTTGAAGCAGAGATACGCGATCACGCTCGGCACGATCGCGACGTAAGCCACCGCCAACACAGTCGCGGCCGAGATCTCGACGTGTGCCCCCGCGCCCAGCTCACCCACCATGAGGGGGATGTTGGCGAGGCCCGAGATCGCGAAGGTCACGAACGCGAACGTCAGCGGGTGCATGGGCGGCCGCTTGCGCATGTAGGCGGAGTAGACCGAAGCGGTCAGCATCGCTGTCAGCATCAGCACGTCGCCGATGTTGAAGCCGAGCCCGGCCAGCGCCGTCAGGGAACCCCGGCCGACCACGATCAACACGCCCGCGAGCGACACCGCGATGCCCACCGCCTGCCGCCCGCCCACCCGGTCGCCGAACAGCACGAAGCAGGCGAGCGCAATCAAGACCGGAGCCGACGAGTTGATCACCGCCGCACTGGTCGCCGTGGTGAACTTCAGCGCGAGATACTGCAGCGCGTTGAAGAAACCGGCGCCGGTCAGCGCGAATAGCACCATCAGCGCCTTGTTCGCGCGCACCAGCGGCCAGTCGCGCTTGAGGTAGGGCGCGCTGAGCGCCAGCATGATCACACTGGCCAGCACCCATCTGAGACACGAAAGCGTCAGCGGCGGCATCCGGCCGGCGGCCCAGCGGCCCACGACGAAGTTGCCGCTTCAGCACAGCGCTGTGATCGCCATGAGCACGGCCGCCATGCCCGGCGTCGGCCGGCTCAGCCACTCGATCAGCTTCGGCATTCCCGTCCCACGCCTGTTCTTGCGTCTGCGCCCTGCTTAGGCTCGCCCGGCCGTCGCGTAAACCCGGAGCGATGCATGGCAACCCAGCACGACCAATGGACGATCGGCCATTGGGAATCGCCCACGACTTCGTGCTAGTGTCGCCCACGGCCCTGGCACTCTATGCCGGGGTCGTTTTGCGATACGAGGACGCGATGGCGAACGTAGTGGTGGTCGGCGCCCAGTGGGGCGACGAGGGCAAAGGCAAGATCGTCGATTGGCTGAGCGAGCGCGCCGATATCGTGGTGCGCTTCCAGGGCGGGCACAATGCCGGCCATACCCTCGTGATCGGCGGCGTCACCTACAAGCTGTCGCTGCTACCCTCGGGCGTCGTGCGCGAAGGCAAGCTCGGCGTCATCGGCAACGGCGTCGTCGTCGACCCGTGGGCGCTGATGGAAGAGATCGGCCGCCTGGACAAGCAGGGCGTGACCATCACGCGTGACAAGCTACGCATCGCCGAGAACGCGACGCTGATCCTGCCCCTGCACCGCGAGCTCGACCAAATCCGCGAGAGTGCCGCCGGCACCGGCAAGATCGGCACCACCGGCCGCGGCATCGGGCCGGCCTACGAGGACAAGGTCGGCCGCCGCGCCATCCGTGTTCAGGATCTGAAGAACCTCGGCACGCTGGAGCCCAAGGTCGACCGCATCCTGGTTCACCACAATGCCCTGCGCCGCGGCCTCGGCCAGCCCGAGATCGTGAAGGCGGATCTGATCCGCGACCTGCACGAGATCGCGCCGAAGATCCTGCCGTTCATGGACGTCGCCTGGGATCTGCTCGACAAAGCTCGCCGCGCAGGCAAGCGCATCCTGTTCGAAGGCGCGCAGGGCATCTTGCTCGACATCGACCACGGCACCTATCCGTTCGTCACCTCGTCCAACACCGTCGCGGGGCAGGCTGCCATCGGCTCGGGGATGGGGCCCGGTCACGTCGGCTACGTGCTCGGCATCGCCAAGGCCTACACCACCCGCGTCGGCTCGGGTCCGTTCCCGACCGAGTTGATGGACGCCGTTGGCGACCGGATCGGCGAGCGCGGGCGCGAGTTCGGCACCGTCACGGGCCGCAAGCGGCGCTGCGGCTGGTTCGATGCCTGTCTCGTGCGGCAGGCGAGCAAGGTCGCGGGGATCGACGGCATTGCCCTGACCAAGCTCGACGTGCTCGACGGCCTCGAAGAGATCAAGGTCTGCATCGGCTATATGCTGGACGGCGAGAAGATCGACCGGCTACCGGCCGGCCACAACGCTCAGGCCCGGGTCGAGCCGATCTACGAGACCTTCAAGGGCTGGCAGCAGTCGACCGCGGGCGCGCGCTCGTGGGCGCAGCTACCGGCGGAGGCGGTGAAATACGTGCGCCATGTCGAGGAGCTGATCGAGCGGCCGGTGACGCTGCTCTCCACCAGCCCCGAGCGCGACGACACCATCCTGATGCGCGATCCGTTCGAGGATTGAAAGCGGATAAGAAAATGAGGACGGTTCCGAATTCACCAGAATCGGAACCGTCCCCATTTTCCATTTTCGGCGCGCGCTATTCCTTCACCGTCTTGACGATCGAAGAGGTCTGCTTCTCGGCCCCCGCCACCGGCAGTCCCTTGACGTCCTTCTCGATCGCCTTGTCGTACTCGGCGAGCGTCTTGAGCTCGTCCTTGGCGCGCATGTGGACGACCTTGTAGCCGCCCTTCTTCAGCGCCTCGAGCAGATCGTTCACCGCCTTCGAGGTGACGGGCTGGATATCGTGGAACAGCACGATGCCCTTGCCCTTCTTCGCGAGCTTGTCCATCACGTTCTTGACGAGCTGGTCACCGCTGCGGAACTTGTAGTCCAGGCTGTCGATGTCGGTCGAGAACACCGCGATATTGCGCGCCGCCAGATGCTCCATCGTCTCCTTGCTGTCGACGAGGCCAGGAAAACGGAAGAACGGAGCGATCGGAGCGCTCGAGGCGCGATTGACGGCACTGACGCCGCGCTCGATCTCGTCCTTGGCGTCGTCGAACTTCATCTTGCCGATGATCTTGTGCGACCACGTGTGCGTGCCGACGGTGTGACCCGCCTTGACCACGTCGCGCAGGATGTCGGGCATGCCCAGCGCCATCTTGCCGATGGAGAAGAATGTCGCCTTGGTGCAATGCGCGGCCAACGCCTTCAGCACCGCGTGGGTATGGTTGACCTGCGGCCCGTCGTCGAAAGTGAGAATGATCTCCTTGTCCTGCAGGAAATCGTGCGCCTTGTAGTGCTCCATGCCGAAAGCAGGCCCACCCGCGGTGTCGATCTCGACCGTGCGGCTGACGCCGAGCGCATTGATGTTGCCCGGGCAATTACCCTGAGCCAGGGCCGCCGAGGATGCGAGACCGGAAACCAGCGCGGCAATCAACCAGCGCGCAGACCGCTTCATGCAGACCTCCCATTGGAATGTCGATGGTGCGCAATACCTCGATTCTCGACGAGTCGATTAACAGAGATCGGAAACCGGCGTCAGCCCAAATTGAACATTGATCGCCAGAGTACGCTCCCGGCGTGTCTGCGATGCCTCAGCGCAACGAGCGGGCGCCGGCCGCCCAATTGGCCAGGATCTGACGCTCGTCATCGGAGAGATCCGTGATGTTCGACGGCGGCATCGCGCTCGACCACACAACGTTCGCCGCGATCTCGCGTGCGTGCAGCCTGATCCGCTCGGGCGTGTCGAGCATCACGCCCTTGGGCGCCACCTTGATTCCATCCCAGACCGGCTCCTCGGCATGGCACATGCTGCAGCGGCTGGTGACGATCTCCTCGACCGCGGCGAACTTGACGGCCGCACCGGTCGCCGGCTCGGTCCGCTTGCCATTGGCCGGCCCGAGCGTCGAGAGCCAGATCACGCCGATGGCGCAGGCCACCGTGACACCCCACGTCCACCAGGGATCGCCGAGACCCTTGTGGCGGGTGTTGTAAAAGTGGCGGATCACCGCGCCCATGATCAGCACCAGGGCCAGGATCACCCAGCTGTAGCGGGTGGCATAGGCGAGCGGATAGTGATTGGAGATCATCACGAAGATGACCGGCAGCGTCAGGTAGTTGTTGTGCGTCGAGCGCTGCTTGCCGCGCTTGCCGTGATTGGCGTCGGGCGTGCGGCCCGCGATCAGATCGGCAACGACCTTGCGCTGGCCGGGGATGATCACCATCAGCACGTTGGCCGCCATGATGGTGCCGATCAGCGCGCCGATCTGCATGTAGGCGCCGCGCGGCGAGAAGATCTGCGTGAAGCCCCAGGCGCAGGCGACGATGAAGACGAAGCCGACCAGCGACAACCCCATCTCGTTCTCACCCAGCGGCGAGCGGCAGAGCAGGTCGTACACCACCCAGCCCGCGATCAGCGTGGCGACGCTGAGCCCGATCGCGGTCGCGGGCGTCAGCGCCATCACGCGCGGGTCGATCATGTAGAGGCTGGCGCTGAAATAATAGACCACCGTCAGCAGCGCGAGGCCGGAGAACCACGTCGCGTAGGCCTCCCACTTGAACCAGGTCAGCTCGTCGGGCATCCGCGCGGGCGCCACCAAATATTTGACCATGTTGTAGAAGCCGCCGCCGTGCACCTGCCATGCCTCGCCGTTAGCCTCCTCGGGCAGTCCGGGGCGCTTCTTCAGGCTATAGTCGAGATGCATGAAATAGAAGGAGCTGCCGATCCAGCAGACGCCAGCGATGACGTGCAGCCACCGGATGAAGTTCTCGGCCCAGATAATCAGGATGTCTTGCATCTCTTCCCCCGGCAGCCATGCGCTGTGCGTTCTTGACGGGTGGTAGCCCCGATGGACAATGCGTGCAATGGGACGCAAGCCCACGCCCCCGGTGCGCCTTCGCCGAAGGAAAGGGCAGTATGCCCAGCGCCAAAGCGGTCTGGACGATCGGGAGGATCACGTGAGGAGCGCGCTCGACAAGGCCGTCAGCATCGAGGATCTGCGGCGGATTGCACGCCAGCGGCTGCCGTGCGCCCTGTTCCAGTTCGTCGACGACGGCTCGGAGGGCGAGGTCACGCTGCGCGAGAACCGTCGCGCCTTCGACTGCGTCGGCTTCCAAGCCCGCAACGCCACCTGGACGCCCGTGCGCGACCTCTCCACCACCGTCCTCGGCTCGGAGCTGGCGTTTCCGGTGATGATCGCGCCGACCGGTGCCACCCGCTTCGTGCATCCCGACGGCGAACTCGCGATGACCAAGGCCGCCTGCAAGGCCGGCACCGTCTACGTCTACCCGCACGGCGCCGGCCACGCGATGGAGGCGGTCGACGCCGTCGCCACGCGGCCGATGTGGTACCAGCTCTATCACTACGGCGGCCGCGATGTGGTCGAGGCCGCCCTCGAACGCATCCGCCGCTGCACATTCTCGGTGCTGGTGCTGACCGTCGACAGCGCAGGCCATCCACGGCTGGAGAACAGCCTGCGCAACGGCTTGACCGAGCTGGCGACCGGCGGCCTCGGCAATCTGATCTCGGAGCTGCCGCAGCTGCTCGCTCGTCCAGGCTGGGTGCTCGGCAACCTGCGCGACGGCTTCCGATCGGAGATGCCGAACATCGTTCGCCCCGACGGCAGTATCATCACCCACATGGACATCTACGCGGGACGCCAGCCGCCCGCGCCCGCCTTCACCTGGGACGACATCGGCTGGCTGCGCGAACGCTTCGGCGGGCCGATCGTGCTCAAGGGCATCGTCAGTGCCGAGGACACGCGACGCGCCCTCGATCACGGCGTAGCCGGCGTCGTCGTCTCCAACCACGGCGGACGCATGCTCGACGGCGCGCCCGCCACGTTGCGCGCACTGCCCGAGGTCGTGAAGGCGGCCGACGGCAAGCTCGAGGTGCTGCTCGACAGCGGTGTGCGCCGTGGCAGCGACGTGATCAAGGCACTGGCCCTCGGCGCCAAAGCCGTCCTGATCGGACGCGCCGCGCTCTACGGGCTGGCGAGCGGCGGGGAGGCCGGCGTGAGCAGGGCGCTCGCCATGCTCCGCTCCGACATGGACCGCGCGATGACGTTCATGGGCTGCACGTCGGTGAAGGAGCTGGATGCGAGCTGGGTGAGGCTGCCGAACGACTGACCGTCGAACCGAGCCGACTATGACCCGTCAGCCTGCTCATTCTCTCGCTGGAGGCGCCTTGTCGCCTCCTCGGTGCGACGCACGTTCCTGGGGTTGCGCCGGAATACATTGGTCTGGTGCGTACCATACGCCAACGCGAGGCCGAGCAAGGCGACACCGATGACTGTCACGAGTATCCACATCCAGCCGGTCATGGGAACCTCCTGACCAACCAACGCGACAGTCGGACAGAGGTTGCCCGCGCGGCATCGTTCCGGCTTGGTCACCGACCTCAGGCGAGGTAGCTTTCCGGTCAAAATGCAGTCGGGAGATCGCTGATGGGCAAGAAGATCGTGGTGGTCGGCGCGGGCGCGGTCGGCGGATACGCTGGCGGACACATGGCGGCAGCGGGCGAGGACGTCACCTTCGTCGATGCGTGGCCGGAGAATGTCGAGCAGCTCCGCACCCACGGCATGCGCATCACCCACGCGATGGACGTCCCCGAGCTGCATGTGCCGAAGGTGCGCGCGCTGCACATCACCGAGCTGCAGCAGCTTTCCAAGGAGCGGCCCGTCGACATCGCGTTCATCTGCGTCAAATCCTACGACAACGCCTGGGCGACCACGATGATCGCTCAATATCTCGCACCCGACGGTTTTGTCGTCTCGCTGCAGAACTGCATGAACGAGGAGGTCGTCGCGGGTGTGGTCGGCTGGGGCAAGACGCTCGGCTGCGTCGCCTCCTCGATCATGGTCAACCTGCCCGAGCCCGGGCTGGTGCACCGCGGCGCCGGCAAAGGCGGCGACAAGCACACGGTGTTCCGCGTCGGCGAGGTGCACGGCCGCGTCACCGATCGCGCGCGCGAGGTTTGTCGACTCGTCGGCACCGCCGACAGCGCGACGGTCACCTCCAACCTTTGGGGCGAGCGCTGGTCGAAGCTCGTCACCAACTGCATGGGCAACGGCATGTCGGCGGCGACCGGACTGCCGGGACGCGCCATCATCGAGCACGACCAACTCCGCCAGTTCACGAACCGGCTCGGTGCGGAGGCCGTGCGCGTCGGCCAGGCGCTCGGCTACGAGTACGAGGAGGTGATGCACGTCCCGACCGAGGTGCTGGCCAAGGCCGGCGAGGGCGATGCGGCGGCGAAGGCCGAATGCGACGCGATCCGCATCCGCGACAGCAAGCGCACCGCGCCGACGCAGCGGCCCTCGCTCGCCCAGGACATGCAGAAGGGCCGGCGCACCGAGATCGAGTTCCTCAACGGCTACATCGTCCGCGAGGGTGCGAAATTCGGCATGCCCTGCCGGGCGAATGCCGCGCTGACGGACATCGTCAAGAAGGTCGAGCGCGGCGAGTTGAAACCCGATCCCGCGCTCATCCTGGAGCTGAGGTTGAATTAAACGGGGGACGTACGCCCATCCCCTCTGCGGGGGATGGGCCGGGGGCCTTCGCGCCCAACTGGCGGAGGGATTCCCCCTCCCCTTGCCCCTCCCCGCAAGGGGAGGGGGCGTATGCTCAACCGCCCAGATGCTTCTTCCAGAAGCCGAGCGTGCGCTCCCAGGCCTGCTCGCCGGCGACCCGGTCGTGGACCTCGAGCCGCTGCTCGTTCACGAAGCCGTGGTCGCTGTCGTAGCTGAAGAACTCGTAGCTCTTGCCGGCAGCCTTCAGCCCCGCCTCGAACTGCTTCACGGCATCGGGCGTGCACCAGTCGTCCTTCGACGCGAAATGCCCCTGCAATGGCACCTTGACGTCGGCAGGCTTGGCGACGGTCTCGGGCGGCAGGCCGTAGAAGCAGACGGCCGCAGTGATCTCGGGGATGCGTGCAGCACCCAGAATGGTCAACGCGCCGCCCATGCAGAAGCCGGTGAGACCGACCTTGACGCCCGTCCTCTTGAGGAACTGCGCCGCGCCGCGCACGGTCTGATCGGTCGCGTCGAGGAAGTTGAGCGAACCCATCTCTTTACCGGCCGCGTCCTTGTCGTGATAGGGCACGACGACGCCCGAGTAGAGGTCTGGTGCCAGCGCCTCGTAGCCGGCCGCCGCAAAACGGTCGGCGATGCCGGTGATCTGGTCTTGCAGGCCCCACCACTCCTGAATGACGATGACCGCCGGTGCATTGGCGCGCCCGGCCTTGGCGAGGTAGCCCTCGGCCTGCTTGCCGTCGGGACGCGGAAACGAGAGGCGTGTGCCCATGATGGGGTCTCCGGATGTGAGGTAGCGCCGCAAGGCGGCTGCACGTGGCCACTATGTTCCAGCGGGCTCCGGTACAGCAAGAGGTGGAGATGCCGTTGCATCCAGCTCGCCGTACGTCGGAACGAGGGCGGCTCTGCTCCTGCCGCGCGGGCTCCGACGGTCCAGCGGTCTGCCATGTCTGGGTCTGTCGGCCCTCCGACACGAAACGCGCGTCTTCTCTGCGGCCGGCCTCAATCCACCCACAGCACGTCCAGCTTGAACGTGTGCACCTCGAAGGGCGGCGCGGTCACGGGATCGTCGTTCTTGAAGGTCGCAGCGATGGTCCACTTCGTGCCGGTCAGCGCCAGAACCTCGAGCGTTCGCGCCAGCGGATCGACATACCAGCAGTGTTTCACACCGTACTCGGCATAGACGGAGAGCTTATCGGTGCGGTCGATCTGATGGGTCGAGGGAGACAGCACCTCGCACAGCCAGTCCGGCGGCGTCGCGATATAGGCGGTCTCGGGAAACGGCGTCAGCCGCTCGCGCTTCCAACCGGCGATGTCGGGCACGACGACGTGGGGCCCCAGGTGCAGCTCCGGCTCGACCATGAAGATCCAGCCGCCGGGGCCACCACGACCACGCCCGAATGGCGAACCTATCTCGAGTTGCAACTCGTGAGAGGCAACCGAATGGCGAGGCACTGGCCGCGGGTGCGCATGCAGAGCACCATAGAGGATCTCGCCGACCATGTTCGGGGGCAGGGCCTCGATATCGGCATACGTAGCGGCGCGTGGCTTGCGGTTCAGCATCGGACACTCTCATCCATCCTGGACCCGGCCGAGTATGATCCGCTGCCGCCTCCGGAGCAATGCCGGCCGGCCCGGAGGCATGATCGCTGCGCAGCCTCGCGCCCTCAGAACATGTTCAGCGCCAGCCGTGCCTCGTCGGACATGCGGCTTTGGTCCCAGGGCGGATCGAAAGTGAGCGTGACCTTGGTGCCCGCCACGCCCGGCACCGCATTGACCGCGTTCTCGACCCAGATCGGCATCTCGCCGGCGACCGGGCAGCCGGGCGCGGTCAGCGTCATCTCGACGGTGACGTTGCGGTCGTCGTCGATGTCGATCTTGTAGATCAGGCCGAGCTCGTAGATGTCGGACGGGATCTCGGGATCATAGACCGTCTTCAGCGCCCCGACGATGTCGGCGGTAAGCTGCTCCAACTCCTCCTGCGACAGCACCGAGCCTGGAACCGGCGTGCCGCCGTCGGCGACCGGTGGCGCAACCGGGCGCGGGGACGAACCGTCGCCCGACATCTCCGTACTGGTCATACCGGTCTCCATTCCTGGCATCCCACCGACGACGGGTCTGGGTGCCCGACCGGGCGACACGGCCAGATCGGCCTCCGCCTCGGGCGGAAGCGGGCTTGCGTGATGGGCCGTCTTGCCGTCGTCCATAGCCACCAGCCTCAAGAAAAGAACGACCGGGCCTTCACCAGCGCTTCCGCCAGTGCGTCGACCTCGGCCTTGGTGTTGTACATGGCCAGCGATGCGCGGCAGGTCGCCGGCACGCCGAGCCGCTGCATCAGCGGCTGCGCGCAGTGATGGCCGGCGCGCACCGCCACGCCCGAGCGGTCGATGATCGTCGAGATGTCGTGGGGGTGCAGGCCCTCGATGCTGAACGAGACGATGGCGCCCTTGCCCGGCGCGCGGCCGTGGATCGTCAGCCAGTTGAGCGCGGAAAGCCGCTCGTGCGCGTAGGCAGAGAGAGAGGCCTCGTAGGCTGCGATGCGCTCCCGCCCCACCTGCATCATGTAGGTCATCGCCGCGTCGAGCCCGACCGCCTCGACGATCGCGGGCGTGCCCGCCTCGAACTTGTGCGGAGTCACTCCGTAGGTGATGCGGTCCATGCCGACATGCTCGATCATCTCGCCACCACCTTCGTAGGGCGGCATCGCGTCGAGATGCTTCTTCTTGCCGTAAAGCACGCCGATGCCGGTCGGTCCGTAGACCTTGTGTCCGGTCAGCACATAGAAATCGCAGCCGAGATCCTGCACATCGACCGGCATGTGCACCGCTGCCTGACTGCCGTCGACCAGCACTGCGATACCGCGCGTGTGCGCCATACGCACGATGTCCTTGATCGGCGTCACCGTGCCGAGCACATTCGACATCTGCGTGATCGCGATGATCTTCGTGCGCGGCGTCAGCAGCTTCTCGAGCTCGTCCAGCATCAGCTCGCCATTGTCGGCGATCGGCGCCCACTTCAGCACGGCGCCGCGCCGCTCGCGGTGATAGTGCCAGGGGACGATGTTGGAGTGGTGCTCCATCACCGACAGCACGATCTCGTCGCCCTCGCCGACCACCATGCCGCCGAACGAGGAGGCGACCAGGTTGATGGCGCCGGTCGCATTGCGGGTGAAGATGATCTCGTCGGTCGAGGGCGCGTTGAGGAATTTGGCCGCCGTCTCGCGCGCCGCCTCGAATTTTGCGGTTGCGGTATTGGAGAGCCAGTGCAGGCCGCGATGCACGTTGGCGTATTCCTCACGGTACGCCTTGTCCATCGCCTCGATGACGACGGCGGGCTTTTGCGCGGAGGCGCCGTTGTCGAGATAGACGAGCGGTTTGCTGTAGACTTGGCGCGACAGGATCGGGAAGTCGGCGCGAATCCGCTCGACGTCGTAGGGCGCGGTCTGTGCAGTCGCCGTCACGGGTGTCATCTCGTTCCTTCCACTCCGCCGATAGAGCCTCGTCGGATCGGATACGTCATCACGGCTTCAGCCACTGGCGCGCCATCGACATCAGCGCCTCGCGCACGGCCTCGTTCTCGACCTTCTCGATCGCCTCGCCGACGAACGCCTCGGTCAGCAGTGCACGAGCCTGCTGCTCGGGAATGCCGCGCGACTTGCAATAGAACAGGTGGTCGTCGTCGATCTCGGCGGAGGTGCTGCCGTGGCCGCAGACGACGTCGTCGGCGTAGATCTCGAGCTCGGGCTTGCTATCGAACTCCGCATCCGGTGACAGCATCAATGCCTGCGCCATCTGCTTGCCGTCGGACTTCTGCGCGTGCGGCCGGACGATGACCTTGCCTTGGAACTCGCCCTTGGCCTCGTCGTCGAGCACGCCCTTGTAGAGTTCGCGGCTCTCGCAGCGGGGCACCGCGTGGTCGACCACCAGCGTCGAGTCGATGTGGTCGCCGCCGCGGCCGAGGAACGCCCCGGACAGATCGAGCTTGCCGCCCTCGCCGTTGAACGTCGCGAAGATCTGGTTGCGGGCGAGCGCGGGCCCGGCGGTGAGCTGGAAGCCGCGATAGGTCGCGTTCGTATCGAGCGCAATCACGCTGCTGGCGAGGTGCACCGCACCGGCTTCCAGTGCGCATTTGACGTGGCTGACGGCTGCACCCTCGCCGACGACGATCTCGGTCGCGGTGTTGGCCTGGCCTGCGCCCGCCGCTCCCGGCAACGTCAGGAAGGCCTCGACGATGGTGGCGCTCGCGCCCCTGCCGACACTGATCATGTTGCGGGTCGCGATCAGGCGGCGCTCACTGCCCGCGCGCACGAACAGCACGAGCAGCGGCTTCGCCAGCGCCTTGCCCGGCGCGATGCGCAGCACGGCGCCGTCAGTCATGTAGGCTGTATTGAGGGCGATCAGGACATCGTCACCGGGGCCGCCGAACCGGGTCAGATTCTCGCCGACCTTGTCCTGTGCATCGGCGAGCGCGCCCGCGAGCGGCTTCATCTCGAGTCCGGCCGCGCCCTTGATGTTGGACAGCTCCGGCCGGTAGGTGCCGTTGACGAACGTCACCCGGTAGGCGTCGATCCCCTCCAGCGGTCCCATCGCTACGATGACGTCGGCGATGGTGATCCTGGTCGCATCGCCGACGGCGGGCAGCGCGACATCCTTAAGCGCAGCGCGCAGGTCGGTGTACTTCCACTCCTCGATACGCCGGTGCGGCAGGCCGAGTTCTGCAAAGCGACCGATCGCCTTGCGGCGCACCTCGGAAACCGCCTTGCCACCGGGCAACTGCTCCGCCACCGCCTCGAAATTGTCCGACAGCGCCTGCTCGACCTTGGTTCGCATCACCGCCACGTTCATCTCGCTTGCCTCGGCTGAACCCGTCCGGCGGACCGGCGCGGGAAGTCGATGTGCCGTTGCATCTCGCAGTTCGTAGGTTGGGTGACGCCGTGCCTTCGCGAACTCACCCATCGCATGTGTGTCGTAGTCTGCCGGGTTACGGCGGCACGGACAGGGACACCCATCCTACGCCCTACGCCGCCTTGCCGCTGAACTCCGCGTAGCCCGATTTCTCCAGCTCGAGCGCCAATTCCTTGCCGCCGCTGCGCTGGATCGCGCCGTGTGCGAGCACATGCACCTTATCGGGCACGATATGATCGAGCAGCCGCTGGTAATGCGTGATCACGACCATCGCGCGGTCCTTCGAGCGCAGCGCGTTGACGCCGTCCGAGACCACCTTCAGGGCGTCGATATCGAGGCCCGAGTCCGTCTCGTCCAGCACACACAACGTCGGCTCGAGCAGCGCCATCTGCAGGATCTCGGATCGCTTCTTCTCGCCGCCGGAGAAGCCGACGTTCACCGGCCGCTTCAGCATGTCCATGTCGATGTTGAGCTTGGCCGCCCTCTCTCGCACGAGTTTCATGAACTCAGGCGTGGTCAGCTCGGTCTCCCCGCGCTTCTTCTTAAGCGCGTTGGTGGCGGTGCGCAGGAACGTCAGGCCAGCGACGCCCGGGATCTCCAACGGATACTGGAAGGCGAGGAACACGCCCTCGGCCGCCCGCTCGTCGGGCGAAAGATCCAGGATCGACTTGCCATTCCACAGAATATCGCCATCGGTCACCACGTAGTCCGCGCGGCCTGCCAGAACGTAGGCGAGCGTCGACTTACCCGAGCCGTTCGGCCCCATGATCGCGTGGACTTCACCCTTCGGCACGGTGAGCGACAGGCCCTTGATGATCGGCTTGTCCTCGTCCGCGAGGCGCACGTGAAGGTTCTTGATCTCCAGCATTCCACATTCCCCGACACTACGGGAGCCCAGCACCGGAATCCCGGCGTTCCAGCGGCTCCCTCAAATCTTGAGGTGACAGATAGGGTTTTTCCACGGCCTTGTCATCAGGCCCCTCGCACATTCGCCAAATCAATGCGCGGTTCTCATAGGGTCTACAGGACAGAACGTCAAAAAGCGGCGCGGTGGATCACGTTTGGACCACCGGCGCCGCTGATGTCTGTCAGGACTCGCGCATTGCGCGGTCTCACGTGACGTGGAAGTCTAGAAGCGCTGGGGCCCGCGAAAAAATGTCGGGCGCGCCAGTCGATCTCTGTGCTCGCTTATTCCGCGCGGATCTCGATCTCGGCGGGATAGAGCACTCCGAGCCAATCGCAGGCGTCGGGATTGGAGGTCTTGGTCTTCTTGAACTCGACGAGGAACGCCTCGCCGGTCCCGAAGGTCTCGAGAACAGTGACGGTATCGCCCTGGCCGATATGGAGGCCGGGCTTGGTCGCCGACAGCGCATTGCGACGGCGGCACTCGGCCTCGTCCAAGGCCCTGGTCAACCGCGCACTCTTGATCGCAACGCCGGCGTCCAACATGTCACGCATCTTCCTCTCCCTTGGGCTAACGTGCCGCGCGACGTGGCCGCCCGCAGCTTACGACCGTTTCCCCCCTCACGACCCTGCTCGTCACCACTTTGCAAAGAGCTACCTCGCGAAGAACAATTCGCAGGGCCTTCGTCAAAGTCGTCAACACTTGGTTAACGACCCCGCAGTGGCCGACAAGCTACACAACTTTCGTCGCGGAGTCCCGTACCCGCACAACTTTTTTTCGCTTGAGGAAAAATCGGGCATGCCCGGTTTTTGAGCCTGTGTAACGAGTTAGGTTGTCAGGACATCCGGCGGGTGGCTGGAATTTGGGCAACGCCTGTCGCGTCATGCCGATCGGCGCATCGTCGAAGGCGTCGCCGCTTTGCGACATCGGCAGCAAAGGATTTTGTACCAGTGACCTCAGAGAATCGGCACTCGGCGTGGCCAGGTCGCCTTCATCGACCAAGCTGCGAAGCTGCTTGCGCGTGCTCGCCCTTCGCGAATGTCGTCACCGAGCTTGGCGATATCCGAACGGATCGCCCGAAGCTGCTCCAGAACCAGATTTTCCACCTTCTCGTTCATCGCCAGAATAGCTTCCGCGATCGATGCATATGCTCCCTCCATAGCATTTGCATCATGCCGACGTCGCCGCAATTTTCTCCACGCGATCGTCAACAATGCCGTCGCGACGAGGCTGATCGCAGGCATTGCCATCCACAACTCATCGATTCTTATGGAGGGTACGAGGCTCCCGTAGGGGTAGAGCCAGCTCGGCCACCATCTCGGCAACCCGCATCCGATACAATCGTTGCCAAAAACTGCAAGCCACATCACCCCACGCTGCCCTCCAGGCTGATACCGATCAGCTTCTGGGTCTCGGCCATGAACTCCATGGGGAGCTGCTGCAGCACGTCGCGGACGAAGCCGTTGACGACCAGCGCCACCGCCTCCTCCTGGCTCAGACCGCGCTGCTGGCAATAGAACAGCATGTTGTCGGAGATCTTCGACGTCGTCGCCTCGTGCTCGAAGTGAGCGGTCGAGTTCTTGGCCTCGATGTAGGGCACCGTGTGCGCGCCGCACTTGTCGCCGATCAGCAGGCTGTCGCAGTTGGTGAAGTTGCGCGCGCCGGTCGCCTTGCGGTGCGCCGAGACGAGGCCGCGATAGGTGTTCTGCGAAAAGCCGGCGGCGATGCCCTTGGAGATAATCCGGCTCGACGAGCCCTTGCCGAGATGGATCATCTTGGTGCCGCTGTCGACCTGCTGATAGCCGTTGGAGACGGCGATCGAGTAGAACTCGCCGCGGCTGTTCTCGCCGCGCAGGATGCAGCTCGGATACTTCCAGGTGATCGCCGAGCCGGTCTCGACCTGCGTCCACGAGATCTTCGAGTTGCGGCCGCGGCAATCGCCGCGCTTCGTCACGAAGTTATAGATGCCGCCCTTGCCGTCCTTGTCGCCGGGATACCAGTTCTGCACGGTCGAATATTTGATCTCCGCGTCGTCCATCGCGATCAGCTCGACCACGGCGGCGTGCAGCTGGTTGGTGTCGCGCATCGGCGCCGTGCAGCCCTCGAGATAGGACACGTAGGAGCCCTTCTCGGCGATGATCAGCGTGCGCTCGAACTGGCCGGTGTTGCGCTCGTTGATGCGGAAGTAGGTCGACAGCTCCATCGGGCAGCGCACGCCCTCGGGCACGTAGACGAACGAGCCGTCGGAGAACACGGCCGCGTTCAGCGCCGCATAGAAGTTGTCGCCCTGCGGCACGACCGAGCCGAGGTACTTCTTGATCAGCTCGGGATGCTCGCGCACGGCCTCCGAGATCGAGCAGAAGATGACGCCGGCCTTCTTCAGCTCGGCCTTGAATGTGGTGGCGACCGAGACGCTGTCGAACACCGCATCGACCGCGACCCGGGTCGACTGCACGCCGGCCAGGATCTCGCGCTCCTTCAGCGGAATGCCGAGCTTTTCGTAGGTCCGCAACAACTCGGGATCGACATCGGCGAGGCTCTTGGGCCCCTCGCTGCCCTTGGGCGCCGCGTAATAGTGCAGATCCTGGAAGTCGATCTTGGGATAGCTGACCTTCGCCCAGGTCGGCTCGGTCATGCCGTTCCACCGGCGGAACGCCTCCAGGCGCCACTCCAGCATCCACGCCGGCTCGTTCTTCTTCTCGGAGATGAAGTGCACCGTGCTCTCGTCGAGCCCCTTCGGCGCCAGCACGCTCTCGATGTCGGTCTCGAAGCCATACTTGTACTGATCGACATCGAGCCCCTTGACCTGGTCGATCGTCTCTTGAACCGCTGCCATCGTCTTCTCCTGTGCCGGTGTCCGACGCTTCGCGGCGGACGCCGTTGGTGTTTCAGTTGGGTGTCAGACGCCGAGCGCCAGACACCTCTCGGGCGCCACGATCCCTGCGACCGCGGCGAGTAATCTGTCGATGTCGGCCGCGGTCGAGCCGTGGCCGAGGCTGACCCGGATCGCGCCGCGCGCGACAGCCGCGTCAAGCCCCATCGCCGCCAGCACGTGGCTCGCGCCGACCTTGCCAGAGGAGCAGGCCGATCCCGCGCTGACCGCGATCCCCATCAGGTCGAGCCGGATCACCAGCGTCTCCGCCCGCATTGCTGGCCACGCTAAGCACGAGGTGTTGGGAAGGCGCCGAGCCTGCTCGCCTATGATCACAACGTCAGGGGCGATCTGCCGGATTTCCCGCTCTAGACGATCGCGCAGGCCGGCGAGGCGCGCCATGTCGCCCAGCGCGACCTGCGCCGCTTCGGCCGCCGCACCGAAGCCTACGATCGCGGCCACGTTCTCGGTGCCGCCGCGCCGCCGGCGCTCCTGACCACCGGGGATCAAGGCGGGCAGCGAGGCCCCGTCACGCTCGACCAGCGCTCCGATTCCCTTGGGACCGCCAATCTTGTGCGCGGACAGGCTCATGAAATCGACGCCCAGCGCGGCAAAGTCGATCGGAAGGCGGCCGAGCCCTTGCACCGCATCGCAATGGACCGCGTATCCGTGCTCGCGCGCCATCGCCGCCGCGTCGGCCACCGGCTGGATCACCCCGGTCTCGTTGTTGGCGAGTTGGAGCGTGAGCAGGCGACGGCTCCCCTCCCCAACCAAGGAACGGGGAGAAACATCGACAACCCCATCCAAACCGACCGGCAGCCCGATCACCTCGACGTCCGGTCGTGCCAAGCCCGCAAGCACCGTCTCGTGCTCGATGCGGGCGCCGGCGATCCAGGACCAGGGACCGGCCATCACCGTCGCGTTGGCCTCCGCGGCGCCGCTGGTGAATACGACCTCGGACGGCTTCGCGCCGATCAGCCGCGCCACCCGCTCGCGCGCGGTCTCGACGACGTCACGCGCCTTGCGACCCTCCGCGTGCACCGAGGACGGGTTACCAACGAGCGCAAGCGCCGCGACCATCGCCTCTTGCGCGGCCGGCAGCAGTGGCGCCGTCGCGTTGTAGTCGAGATATGTGCGCGGTCCGCTCATTTCGCGGGAAGTCCAAAGGGTTGCGCTACCGCCACAATCGGCTCGATCGACTGGCGTCCAGCGCCGTGCGGCACGCCGTCGAGCACGTCCTGAAGCGTGACCTCGGAAAGAAATACGGAGATCCGCTCGCCCAGCGCCTGCCACAGACCATGCGTCAGGCAGCGCTGGTCGCCGATGCAGCCGGCGTGACCGGCCTCGCCATGGCCGTGACAGCGCGTCATGCGCGTGTCCTCCTCGACCGCGGCCATCACCTCGGCAACCGAGATCGTCGAGGCCGGACGGCCCAGACGATAGCCACCGCTCCGGCCGCGCGCGCTCTCCACGAGACCTGCACGACGCAGCTTCAGAAAAAGCTGCTCCAGATACGGAAGCGAAAGGTGCTGGCGCTCGGCGATCACCGACAGCGGTACAGCGTCCGCGAGTCCGTGGCGCGCGAGATCGGCCATTGCCATCACGGCATACCGTCCCTTGGTATTGAGCTCCAACGCCACGCCTCCAACGGCGACCCGGCCTGCGGCAGATTACAATGGCGTGAGAACTCCATCCTCGCGACACTTGCCTGCCGACACCGGGTATGTGTTAAGAAGCGCCGCCCGCAGGCGGCACGGATTGCCTCGAACCGGAATATGGAAATTCCGAGTATGGCAGTCAAGTATCGTATGCGACGCGGCAACGCGAGAGGACAGAAGGGCAAACCATAGCCGGGCCCGAAGCGATTGCAACGCCGCCCTCCGGCGCCACATGATTCCCGCGCGGCGCCCGCGTCGCGCAACGCCGTCGACATGACCAAGACACCGCCAGCTTAGAGAGCATTGGACACACATGCCGGAAGTGATGATCAACGGCCCCGCCGGCCGCCTCGAGGCGCGCTACCACCACGATAGCGCCAGCGACAGCCCGATCGCGCTGATCCTGCACCCGCACCCGCAGTTCGGCGGCACGATGAACAATCCGATCGTGCACCGCCTTTACTATATGTACCACGAGCGCGGTTTCTCGGTGTTGCGCTTCAACTTCCGCGGTGTCGGCCGCAGCCAGGGTTATTTCGACAACGGCCCAGGCGAGTTGGCAGATGCCGCTTCGGCTCTCGACTGGCTGCAGCTCGTCAAGCCCGATGCGCGCAGCTGCTGGATCGTCGGCGTCTCATTCGGCACCTGGATCGCCATGCAGTTGCTGATGCGGCGTCCCGAGATCGACGGCTTCATCTGCGTTGCCCCGCCAGCCAATCTCTACGACTTCTCGTTCCTGGCGCCGTGCCCGTCTTCGGGCCTTATGATCAACGGCGACAAGGATCGCGTGGTCCCGTCCGCCTCGGTCGGCGAACTCTCGGCGAAGCTCAAGACGCAGAAGGGCATCAAGATCGACCACGAGGTGGTGCCCGGCGCCAACCACTTCTTCGAGGGCAAGGACAAGCTCGACCTGCTCGTCGACTCGGTCGGCAGCTATGTCGACCGGCGCCTCGCCGCCAAGGCCGCCAAAGACCGCGAGAAGGAGAGCGAGGGCTGAGCCCTCGCCCGAGGCGCATCGAAGGGGCGGGGTGGGGCGCCGAGGGGGTGTGCCCTGCCGCGCCTCGACGACTGGCGGGCCTTAACGTCCGGTTCGCCAATCCACGGCCGATCGATTGCTATTGAGATAATTCGAAGGCATCCTAATTGCTTCAGGGGCGCAGATGCCGCCTGCTGGGATCGACCGTCCTGAGGACGTCGACTGCGCATGCCCGGGAGGCTTTGAGGTGTACCTGCTGCTGTTCGTCCTGGCGCTTCTCGGCGCGGCAGCCGCAGGCATCCGCTACTGCATCGTGTTTCCGCGCCAGCCGTTCATGGGACCGCTGCCGCCCCTCACGGACCAGGACCGCGACCTTGCACAAAGGCTCGAGGCGCACGTCTATGCGATTGCCAGCGTCCCCCATAACGTCGCCCATCTCGACGAACTCGAGAAGGTGGCCCGCTACATCGAGGGTCAGATCCGTGCCGCTGGCCTGACGCCGGTCCCGCAGATCTACGAGGTCGAGAACGGCATTCAGGTCCGCAACATCGAGGTAGTGCAGGAGCCGGCCGACCCCCATGCCGCAACGCCCTGCTACGTCATCGGCGCGCATTATGACGCCCCTGACGACTGTCCCGGCGCCAACGACAACGGCACCGGCGTTGCCGCCCTGCTCGAACTGATGCGGCTCGTCGCGGCCTCGCCGCCAAAGCGCGCGCGGCTCAGACTGGTGTTCTTCGTCAACGAGGAGCAGCCCTACGGGCACACCGAGCTGATGGGCAGCTGGCAGTATGCCAACAAGCTCGCGAGCGCCGAGGAGAACGTCGCCGGCATGATGGCGTTGGAGACGCTGGGGTTCTTCAGCGACGAGCCCGGCAGCCAGCGCTTTCCCTCGCCGTTCGGGCACGTCTATCCCGACAAAGGCAATTTCGTCGCTTTTGTCGCGCTGCCGGGCACACGGACATTTCTGCACAAGTCGATCGCCGCGTTCCGCCGGCACGCCGCATTTCCCGCGATCGGGGGCTTGGCACCGGGCTTCGTCGAGGGAATCGACCTGTCCGACCACTGGTCGTTCAACCAGTTCGGCTACCCGGCCCTGATGGTCACGGACACCGCGCCGTTCCGCAATCCGCACTATCACGAGCCGACCGATACGCCAGAAAGCGTCGACTACTCGAGTCTCGCCCGCATCACCCTCGGCCTCGCAGCCATGACGCGCGAGCTGGTCGACGGGAAGCCTTGAGGCTCACCCCCTGAGCTGACGCACACCGAGCCACGCCGCCGCAGCGCCGAGCAGCAGCGGCAGCGCGCCGATGAAGCCGACGTAGCGCCAGAAGCGATCGGGATCGGTGGCGCGCACCACCGTCTCGGCAACGGCCTTGCCGCTGGCCGTGTAGCTCACCATCACCATGCCGCTCGACAGCGCGCTGTAGGTCATCACCGCCCCGATCAGGACGGCCGCGCCCCCGAACAGCACGAGACAGGCGAAGAACACGGGCTTGAAGAGTTGCATCATCTACCTCGCCTTCGCCAGAACGCCGCCGCTCAGCGGCTGCTGGACTCCCGTGGTGCCGGGAAACGTGATCGGCAAGCCTTGGAGCGAGCGCACGGCAAGATAGCCCCACGCCTCCGCCTCCAGGCTGTCGCCGTCGAGACCCACGGCCTCGGACGGCACGACAGCATTCTCGACGCGCGCGGCGAGCATGCGCATCAGCGTGCGATTCTTGCGCCCGCCGCCGCAGATGATCCACAGCGTCGGCTCCTGAGGCATGTGCTCGCGCGCCCGCGCGATCGAGGCTGCGGTGAACGCTGTCAGTGTCGCGGCGCCATCGGCAGCGGACAGATCCGAGATCAACTCGATCGGAAACGCATTGCGATCGAGCGACTTCGGAGGCACGGCGGCGAAATGACTGTGCTTCAGATATTCGGCGAGGTGATCCTCCGACGGGGTGCCGGTCGCCGCGAAGTTGCCGTGCGCGTCGAAGGCGCGGTTTGTCTGGCGGCCCATCCAATCGTCGATCATCGCGTTGCCTGGGCCGGTGTCGAACGCTATCAGGCTGCCGTCAAGGCCGATGAAGGTGACGTTGGCGACGCCGCCGATATTGACCACCGCGACCGGCTTCTGTGGGAGGCGCTCGACCAGCGCGCGGTGATAGACCGGCACCAGCGGTGCGCCCTGTCCGCCCGCGGCGCAGTCGGCGGCTCGCAGGTCGTAGACGACGTCGATCCCGGTGAGCTTTGCAAGCAGCGGGCCGTCGCCGAGCTGGACGGTGAGCGCTTGGTTCGGCCGATGCAGCACCGTTTGTCCGTGAAAGCCGATCACGTCGATACCGGCGCGCTGCAGGCTGTGGTTGGACAGGAAATGATCCACAGCCTCAGCGTGCCGCTCGGTCAGCTCCAGCTCGACCTCGGCAAGAGTGCCGGGACGGACCGTTCGACTGGTCAGCGTCCGCGCGGTATCCAGGCACTGCCGCAGCCTGTCGCGGAAATCTGTCGGGTACGGCACCGTCGCCGCGGGCCCGCGCACCACCTGCGCCTCGCCGTCCGTCTCGATCAGCGCCACGTCGATGCCGTCAAGCGAGGTGCCGCTCATCAGGCCGATGGCTCTCAAAACCTTGCTCATGGGGCCGGTCCTGTGCAACTTCCCCTGACCCTTGCGTCGCGCCGCGCCGCGAGGAGCACCCGTAGGTTGGGTTAGGCCGCAGGCCGTAACCCAACAGCCGCTTGCGCAAGCCCCGTTGGGTCACGCGCTCGCGCGCTGTCCCAACCAACGGCTCAGCCATAGAGCCTACACCATGTCGACGCCCAAATCCGACTTCCTGCACATTCTCACCGAGCGCGGCTTCATCCACCAGTGCTCGGACATGGCCGGCCTCGACGCGCTGGCGGGCAAGAAGGAGATCGTCGCCTACGTGGGCTACGATTGCACCGCGCCCTCGCTGCACGTCGGCTCGCTGATCTCGATCATGATGCTGCACTGGCTCCAGCAGACCGGCAAC
The DNA here is from genome assembly GCA_945889015.1 of Devosia equisanguinis. GTDB lineage: Bacteria > Pseudomonadota > Alphaproteobacteria > Rhizobiales > Hyphomicrobiaceae > CAMDBL01. Next base: position 25,083 of record CAMDBL010000002.1, on the reverse strand, counting down.
AAGCCCATCGCGCTGATGGGCGGCGGCACGACGCGCGTCGGCGATCCCTCCGGCAAGGACGAGACGCGCCAGATCCGCACCATCGCGGAGATCGACGCGAACAAGGACGGCATCAAGGGCGTGTTCTCGAAACTGTTGACCTTCGGCCCGGCGAAATCCGAGGCGCTGATGGTCGACAACGCGGAGTGGCTGGCACCGCTCAACTACATCGAGTTCCTACGCGACGTGGGAAAGCATTTCTCCGTCAATCGCATGCTGACGATGGACTCGGCCAAGATGCGGCTCGAGCGCGAGCAGGAGCTGTCGTTCATCGAGTTCAACTACATGCTGCTGCAGGCCTACGACTTCGTCGAGCTGTCGCGGCGCTACGGCTGTAACCTGCAGATGGGCGGCTCCGACCAGTGGGGCAACATCGTCACCGGCATCGATCTGGGGCGCCGCATGGGCACGCCGCAGCTCTACGCGCTGACGTGCCCGCTGCTGACGACGGCATCCGGCGCCAAGATGGGCAAGACCGCGTCCGGCGCGGTGTGGCTGAACGAGGCGCAGCTCGGCGCCTACGACTACTGGCAGTTCTGGCGCAACACCGAGGACGCCGACGTCGGCCGTTTCCTGAAGCTGTTCACGACACTGCCGATGGGCGAGATCGACCGCCTGTCCTCGCTGGAAGGCTCGGAGATCAACGAGGCGAAGAAGGTGCTGGCGACCGCCGCCACCGCGCTGCTGCACGGCCACGACAAGGCGGAGGCCGCCGCCGAGACCGCGCGCAAGACCTTCGAGCAGGGTGAACTGGGAACAGACCTACCAACTTACGCAGCCCCTGAAAGCATTGGACTACTACGACTACTTGTTTCCGTGGGCGCAGCCAAGTCTAACTCGGAAGCCCGCAAGGCTGTTGCCAATAACGCCATCTCGATCAATGATTCTAAGGTCAATGATCCAACCTACACACTTCCGAGTGTGTACAACGAAATGCTCAAATTGTCATTTGGCTCTAAGCGTCATTACATCGTTAAAACGTTAGAATTTGAGATTTACAAGGATGCTGACGGCGCATGGAGATGGCGTGCAATTAACGCGTCAGGTCAAACTATAGCAGAATCTCAGACTGCCTATGCCACCAAAGAGGATGCCGAGAAGAACCGTGGCGTGATTAAGATCGGCGGGTCGTGAGCGCATTGAAATCAAGGAAGCAACCTTCGACGCCAGATCCAGGGTAGCGGTCTGCGCGTCAACGACGTGGCCGTGACCGACGAGAAGGCGAGCCTCACCGGGGCCGACACCACCGCCGACGGGGTCATCAAACTGTCGCTCGGCAAGAAGAAGCACGTGCTGCTGCGGGCGGGGTAGCGACCCGCCGCGCTCACCGCTTGCCGAACCGCGGCCGGGGATCGTGCACCACCAGCGGCAGGTCGAAACGCACGGGGGGCTTCGACGCGGGGATCGGATGCGCGCCATGCCCTTTGGCGATCGTCACCGGCCCCGTCGCGCCCGGCGTGCCGCGAACCGGCCCGCTCTGCGCACTCAGCGCGGCATCGAGTGCTGCCTCCACCTTGGACCGCAGTTGCGGCTGCACATCCATCTCGAACGTCTCGGCTGCCGCTGCTTTCGAGCGGCCGACCCGCGACATGGCGAGCCCGACGACGGCGAGCAGTGCGATGATGATCCACAGTACCTGTGAGGTGTCGACCGAGCCGCCCTCGATGAACGACTGATCCATAATCGGAGCAGCAGCTCGCGGCTTGGCCGCAATCGCAGGAGATCGCATGATCGAGGCCGGCCTCTGCGCGGACCCGTCATCGTTCATGGCGGACGGCGCGGGGGCTGGCTGCTCGCCATCCATCGCCTGCATCAGCGACGGCTGGGTTGGGAGATCGAGGCTGTTGCCGGCGCCGACGTGCGCAGCCGCATGCGAAGCCGTCAGCAGCAATCCTGCGATCATTGCGATTTTCAGACGCCCAGACATCCCGATGCCCCATCCATGCAAAGCTCGCCCAGGATAACGCGATCTGCTTAGCCGTCGGCTAACGGAGTGCCTTAACAGTAGGTTAATGGCTGTCACTGCGGCTACCGTCACATTCGCCCGCGCCCCCGCGACGCTTGTCAGGCCCAGGTAAAGCCGCTAGTCCCAGCACATGGCCACCGCCCGCCGGAAAGGGCCGCCCCCCCCGACCGAAACATCCCCACAGGAAGATCGGCATGCCCGCCTCTCCGTTGATCAAAGTCATGACTGACGCCGCCCGCAAGGCCGGCCGCAGTCTCGTGCGCGACTTCGGCGAGGTCGAGCAGCTCCAGGTCTCGATCAAGGGACCGGCCAACTTCGTCTCGGCTGCCGACCACCGTGCCGAAGAAATCCTGTTCCAGGAGCTGAACAGGGTTCGTCCGGGCTATGGCTTCCTGATGGAGGAGCGCGGCGTGGTCGAGGGCTCCGACAAGACCCACCGCTGGATCGTCGATCCGCTCGACGGCACCACCAATTTCCTGCACGGCATCCCGGTGTTCTGCATCTCGATCGGGCTCGAGCGCGACGGTCAGATGATCGCGGGCCTCGTCTACAACCCCGTCAGCGACGAGTTGTATACAGCCGAGAAGGGCAAGGGCGCCTTCATGAGCGACCGCCGCATGAACGATCGGCGCCTCCGTGTCGCGGCCCGCAAGACCATCGGCGACGCCGTCGTCGCGACCGGCATCCCCCATCGCGGCAGGCCGGGCCATCCGAAGTTCCTCGACGAGCTCGGCACCGTGATGAAGTCGGTCGCCGGCATCCGCCGCACCGGCTCGGCGGCCCTCGACCTCGCCTGGACCGCCGCCGGCCGCTTCGATGCCTACTGGGAACGCAATCTCGGCGCCTGGGACATGGCCGCCGGCATCGTGCTGGTGCGCGAGGCGGGCGGGCTCGTCACCGACCTCGAAGGCGGCACCGACATGATCGGCACCGGCAACATCATCGCAGCGAACAGCACCATGCAAAAAGAGCTGCTGCCCCTGATCCGCGCACGGGTGACCTAAGACCTGTCTCGCCCCTCGCGGTCCGCCACGCCGCTAATGGTAAACGTGGCCAGCGGAACGGGGCATGATGTTGCCCGTTTCGCGTGCGAGGAGGATTGTCTAAGTTCGGCCACGGGTGATTGTGCGACGCGGCGGAGGCAATGCAGCAATGGCGATGAAGCGACAAGCCGATTTCTCCTGGGCGCCGCTGGTGCATTTCAAACTGAAGACGCCGGCAGGCTTCCTCCTCAACATGGTGGTGTTCCTCGCCATCGTCGGATTCATCGCAGCAATCGCCTATCCCGCGCTGCGTACGGCCTTCGGCGCCAACCCGTTCCTCAACGGCTTGATCGTCTTCGTGCTGCTGGTCGGCATCCTCTATGCTTTCCGGCAGGTGATCCGGCTCTATCCCGAGATCCGCTGGGTCAACGCCTTCCGCATCGGCGATCCGGGCCTCGCCATCGTGCACCAGCCGGTGCTGCTGGCACCGATGGCGACGATGCTGCGCGACCGGACCGGCGCGATCTCCCTGTCCACCACGGCGATGACATCGCTGACGGATTCGATCGGCTCGCGGCTCGACGAGGCCCGCGACACCGGACGCTACTTGGTCGGCCTGCTGGTGTTCCTGGGCCTGCTCGGCACCTTCTGGGGTCTGCTCGACACGATCACGTCGGTCGGCCAGACCATTGCCACACTGAACACCAAAGGTGCTGAAAGCGCTGCTCTGTTCGACGAGCTGAAATCCGGGCTCGCGGCACCGTTGAAAGGCATGGGGACGGCGTTCTCCTCCTCGCTGCTCGGCCTCTCAGGCTCGCTGGTGCTGGGTTTCCTCGAGCTGCAGGCGGGCCATGCCCAGAACCGCTTCTACAACGAGCTGGAGGAATGGCTGTCGGGCATCACCGAGCTGACGCCCGCCGGCGAGGCCGCCTCGTCCGATCAGGTGAACCGTCAGGTCTATGCGGCGCTCTACGAGATGCAGCGCACGCTCTCGGGCCTCGCCGACCGCATCCAGAGCGCGCCGATCGCCGCCCCGGCCAGCGGCAAGGCCTCCGAAGACGGCGTCAAGGAACTCGCACGAGGTGTCAACCAACTCGTCACGCAAATGCGCAGCGAGCAGAAGGTCGTGCGTGAGTGGGTGGACGAGCAGGCCACCCAATCCGGCCAGGTCGCGGGCTTGTTGAAGGATCTGATAGACAAGCTCGAGCGGAGGGCTTGAGGCATGGCACGTGGGCGCGCCCGCCGCTCCGGCGAGTACGGTGAGTTCTGGCCCGGCTACGTCGACGTGCTCTCGACGCTGCTGCTGGTGGTCACCTTCCTGTTGTCGATCTTCATGCTGGCGCAATATTTCGCCACCGAGGAGGCGAGCGGCAAGGACAACGCGCTGCGGCGCCTCACCCGCCAGATCGTCGAGCTGACCAGCTTGCTGTCGCTGGAGAAGGGCAAGGCGAAGGCCGCCGAGGACGAGCTTGCGACGCTGCAGGCGACGCTCGCCAGCTTGCGCGACGAAAGCACCAAGATGTCGGGTCTGGCCATCGGCGGCGACGACAAGCTGAAGGCCGCCAACTCCAAGATCGTCAGTCTCTCGACCGAGCTCGACGAGAACAAGCGGCTGTCGGCCGAGGCGCAGGCCCGCGTCGATCTGCTCAATCAACAGCTTGCCGCATTGCGCCGTCAGATCGCCGCGCTCAACGATGCGCTGGAGGCCTCCGAGAGGAAGGACCGGGAGGCGCAGACCACCATCAAGGATCTAGGATCTCGTCTCAACTCGGCGCTCGCCCGACAGGTGCAGGAGCTGCAACGCTACCGCTCCGACTTCTTCGGCCGCCTGCGCGACCTGCTGCGCGACCGCCGCGACATCCGCGTCGTCGGTGACCGCTTCGTGTTCCAGTCCGAGGTGCTGTTCCCCTCGGGCCAAGCCCAGATGACGCCCGAGGGGCTCGCCGCCATGGACCAGCTCGCCGCGGCGATCGTCGATCTCGACCGGCAGATTCCCAAGGAGATCGACTGGGCGCTGCAGGTCGACGGCCACACCGACGCGCGGCCGATCAACAGCCGCGAGTTCCCCTCGAACTGGGAGCTGTCGACATCCCGCGCGATCTCGGTCGTGCGCTACCTGATCTCGCGCGGCGTGCCGGCGAAGCGGCTGGTGGCCGCAGGCTACGGCGAGTTCCAGCCGCTGGAGGCCGGCGGCGGCGACGAGACGCTGCGCCGCAATCGCCGGATCGAGCTGAAGCTGACCAACAGATAAAGCGGGATCGGATGGCTGCCGGCGATCACATCGCGCCGGCAGCTTTCACCGTCTCCGCAGTCTGGCGCAGCGTCGTGTCGAGGCGCGCCAGCAGCTCGTCGATCTCCCCCTCCGAAATGATCAGCGGCGGGCAGAAGGCCAGCGTATCGCCAATGGCGCGGAACATCAGGCCGTGGGTCTCGCCGATCATCTGAGCAGTTGGCCCCACCTTGGCCTCCCGCGGGAACGGCGCCTTGCCGGTCCTGTCGCACGCCAACTCGACGCCTGCGAGCAGGCCCTTGCCGCGTACCTCGCCGACGATGGCGTGCTTGTTCGCCAGCGCCCGCAGCCCGCCGAGGAAACGCTCCTCGAGCCGGCGCACGCGGCCGGGGATGTCGTCCTCCTCGTAGATCCGCAGAGCCTCGCGGGCGACGGCGGTCGCGACCGGATGCCCCGAGTAGGTCATCGTGAGGCCGAGAACGCCGAGCCGCTCGCTCTGCGTCACCATCGAGTCCCAGACCCTCGGCGACAGCAACAGCGCAGAGATCGGGATATAGGCAGAAGACAATGCCTTGGCGCAGACCAACAGATCAGGCTTCAACCCCATCGTGGTCGAGCCGAACATGTCGCCGATGCGTCCGAAGCCCGTCACCACCTCGTCGACGCCGAGCAAGATCTCGTATTTTGCGAGCAGCGCCTGTACGCCATCGAGGTAGCCGGCGGGCGGCACCACGACGCCGCCCGCCGCCAGCACCGGCTCGGTGAAGAAGGCCGCGATCGTCTCTGGGCCCTCGGCCAGGATGACAGCCTCCAACTCGCCGACGAGGCGTGCCGCGTAATCCGTCTCGGTCTCGCCGGGCCGGCCGTTCTTCCAGTAATGCGGGCACTCGACGTGCAGGAAGCCCGGCAGCGGCAGGCCGAAACCGTTGTGGTTGTAGTCGACACCCGACATCGATGCCGAGACGATCGTGTTGCCGTGATAGGCGAGCTTGTGCGCGATGATCTTGCGCTTCTCGGGCTGCCCTTGCGCGTGCCAGTGGTACCAGGCGAGCCTGACAGCGCAGTCGTTCGCCTCCGAACCCGTGCTCGCGAACCAGACCCGCGCCATCGGCGAAGGTGCGATCGAGATCAACTTCTCGGCGAGCTCGATCACCGGCGGATGGCTGCGATGGTTGGTGAGATGATAGTAGGCGAGCTTCTTCATCTGCTGGGCAGCGACGTCGGCCAGCCGCTCCTCGCCCCAGCCGAGCGAAGCGCACCACAGCCCCGACATCGCCTCGATGTAGCGCCGCCCGTCCGTATCGGTGACCCACACGCCCTTGCCGCTCTCGATCACGAGCGGCCCGCGCTCCTGATGTGTCTTGAGATTGGTCAGGCCGTGCACGACACCGGTGAGGTCGCGGGCTTCGAGCGAATTGGGGCGCATGAGTGGGTCTCCGAGCTTCGGGCGAGGGCAATCTAGCCCAGAAGCCGGGAGAGTGAAGCGATAGTCTCAGCTCCACGCGCCGGCTCTCGCGCCACTACACGACGAGGACGAGACAAAGACCTAGAACACCGCGTGTTCGCCGCGATCGACAGTGGCGGTGCCGTCGAGGAGCCGGGCGTAGAAATCAAAAAGCGTGTCGGTTCCAGTCGCGGGCGTGAGGGCGGCGTCGTAGCGGCCCGTCGCTGGATCGAGCACCAGCATGGACTGCGTCGCATAGTACCGCCCGATCCGCGCCAGCTCGGCCTTGTCCGCAACCGCCGGGCTGACGCGGCCGAGCAGCGACGTCACGCCGACAATGCCGTCGAGCAGAGCCACCGGCACCTGCCGGAATTTCGGCGGTCGCTTCAGCAGAGCGAACAGCGCCTCGCCCTGAGCGCGCGGCGTGATCGCTTCACCAGGTCCGCCGATCGGAAGTATCCGGTTCCAGCGGGACTCGTCGACGAGGCAATCGGCAAGATAAGCCGCGAGATCGCGATCCGAGATCGGCTTGCAGGCCGTCAGCCGGCCGTCACCGAAAACCAGGAAAGGCCGTCCCTGTTTGACCCTCCCCACCTGTCCCGAAAGCGATTTGAAGAACGCCGTGGCGCGGACGATCGAATACCTGAGGCCCGACGCGATCAGCGCCGCCTCGAACGCGAGCTTCGCCCGCTGGAACTCGAGCAGCGGCCTCTGCACGCAGATCGCCGACAACAGCACCATATGGTCGACGCCGGCCGCCTTCGCGGCGCTGAGCGCTGCGACATGGGCCCGATGATCGATCGCCCAAGCGTCGCGCGGCACACCGGTTCGCGAGGCGAGGCAGGAGACGAGCGCATCGAAGCGCTCGCCGCGAAAGCCGTCGCGGGCGAGCGAGCCCGCAATGGTGACGTCGCCGGCGCGCACCTCGGCCCCAGGAACAGCGCACGCGGCTGCCTCATCATCACGTCCAGAGCGCGGACGGATCAGACACACGACCTCGTGCCCGCGCGCGGCCAGGGCGGCGACCGTGGCACGGCCAATTGTGCCCGTCGCACCCAGCACCATGACGCGCTTGGAGGGCGGCGGACCGCCAAGTATGGAGGCTGCGTCTGTTCTGGTCATGCGAGCGGGATGCTCGCGCGATCCGCGTGCATTGTCGAGTGCGCCGCCACACGAGCGTGCCGTCGCGCTTTGCGCGCAGTGCCACGACGTCTAAACTGGGCCAATGACCAATCTCTTCGAAGCAGCGGGCCTCGAAAAAAGCGCGCCGCGACCGCTGGCCGACAGACTGCGCCCGACGACGCTCGCCGAGGTCGTCGGCCAGGACCACATCGTCGGCTCCGACGGCACGCTGACGCGGCTGCTGAAGTCGGGCCGCGTGCCGAGCATGATCCTGTGGGGGCCGCCCGGCTGCGGCAAGACCACGATCGCGCGGCTGCTCGCCAACGAGACGAAGCTCGAGTTCGAGCAGCTCTCGGCGATCTTCTCCGGCGTGCAGGATCTGCGTAAGGCGTTCGAGCGCGCGAAGCTGCGGCGCGAGCAGGGCAAGGGCACGCTGCTGTTCATCGACGAGATCCATCGCTTCAATCGCTCGCAGCAGGACAGCTTTCTGCCACACATGGAGGACGGAACGATCACGCTGGTCGGCGCCACCACCGAGAATCCCTCGTTCGAACTCAACGCGGCCGTGCTGTCGCGCGCGGTGGTGCTGACGTTCAACCGGCTCGACGATGCCGCGCTTGAGCTGCTGCTGTTGCGCGCCGAGGCCGAGGAGAAGCGCCCCCTTCCGCTCGATGCGGATGCGCGGGAAGCCCTGAGGGCCATGGCCGACGGCGACGGCCGCACTATCATCAACCTCGCCGACGAGGTTTTTGCCTCGCTGCCCGTCGGCGCCAAGACGGCGGACCGGGCGGCGTTGACGAAGCTCGTGCAGCGCCGCGCGCCCCTCTACGACAAGAGCCGCGACGGACACTATAATCTGATCAGCGCCCTGCATAAATCCGTTCGCGGCTCAGATCCCGACGCCGCGCTGTATTGGCTTTGCCGCATGCTCGACGGCGGCGAGGACCGGTTGTTCCTGGCGCGGCGCATCGTGCGAATGGCGGTGGAGGACATCGGACTGGCCGACCCTCAGGCGGTGACGCAGGCGCTGGCGGCGAAGGATGTGTTCGACTTCCTCGGATCCCCCGAGGGCGAGCTGGCGCTGGCGCAAGCCGTCATCTATCTCGCCACCGCGCCAAAATCGAATGCGGCCTACAAGGCCTACGGCGCGGCGATGCGGGTGGCGAAGGAGCACGGCTCGCTGGCGCCGCCCAAGCACATCCTCAATGCGCCGACCAAGCTGATGGCGGAGGAAGGCTACGGCGAGGGCTATGCCTACGATCACGATACGGCAGAAGGCTTCTCGGGGCAGGACTACTTCCCCGACGAGATGCGCCGACAGCAGTTCTACGACCCGCCCGAACGGGGCTTCGAGCGCGAGATCCGCAAGCGCCTGGCCTACTGGGACGGATTGCGGAAGAAGAAGGGCGGATAGGCGCGCGACCCAGCTTACGATCTCATCTTCATCGCATCCCGAATGATCTGGGCATGGTCGAAGGCGAGTGTCTCTCTGCGCCAGTTTCCGACCCATTCGACCGCCGCCGCGTCGTCACCGGCGATCGCCTTGGCCGAGCGAAGCCGGGTCAGGAACACGACCGCCACGGTATGGCCGCGCGGATCACGTGCGGGATCGGAATAGACACCGACCAGCACCAGCTTGGCGACCTTGACGCCGGTCTCCTCCATCAACTCGCGCCGGCAGGCATCCTCGACGCTCTCGCCGACGTCGACGAAGCCGCCGGGCAGAGCGAGTTGTCCTTGGAACGGCGGGTTCGCACGGCGGACGAGCAGGACACGGCCCTTCGCGTCGATGACGACACAATCGACCGCAAGCAGCGGCGTGACGGGACGGGCCATGCTAGCGCACGCGTTCCCAACTGATCTTGTTGGCGGGATGCTCAAGCGGATTGAGCGTCACCCGATCGGGTCCCTCGATCTCGAAGCGGCGGATCACCGGCATGATCGTCGATGGATTGAGGCTGCCTTTGCGATGGTGGATCACGGTTCGTGCGTCGGGATCGACGTCCCAGGTGCCGAAATAGGCGATGTAGCCGCGTAGCGCCTCGGCGGCTTCATCCGCAGTCGGAACATCCGGATTCTTGAAAGACCCTCGCGCGTGGCCGGGCATGACCTGGACGGCCATGTTGCCGCTCTCGTGGTAGACGATGAACCCGGTCGAGCCGGCGCCGCGATCGGGATGCGGCACTCCATTGCGCGTTGCGCCCGCAAGCCGCCACATGCCTGTGAAGTGATGGCGCAGCTCGTCTCTGGTCATTTTGACATCGCTCATTCGGCTGGTCTTTCGATGATCCAAGTTGGAAATGAGGTCAGTCGCGCCATTCAGGTGCCGGCACCGGCGTCCAGGTGCGCGTCAGACCGAGGTCGTCGACCACGGCGTTCGCGGCGATATAGCCCGGAGCCGCGTTGGCGCCGCCGCCGTTGCCGACGCCGGAGCCGCAGATGTAGAGGCCTTCCACCGGCGTTCGCGTGCCTGACAGGATTGGGTGCGGACGATTGATGCCGAGCTGGCTCGGAATGTAGGCGCCCATCCGCACCGCGCCACGCACCATGTTGGCGTTGTGGCGCTCAACGTCGAGCGGGGTATAGAGAAACCTGGCGCGCACGTTCTCGTCGTCGAGATTGGAGGCATACTCGCGCCACACCTCGAGCAGGCGCTGGGTGTACTCGCCCTTTTTTCTGTCCCACTCGGTCGGATCGCCACCGATCGCGTACGGCGCGAACGGCCACCAGAACGCCGAATGTCCACCGTCCGGCGCATAGGTCGGATCGAAGGCGCTGTTGCAGGCGCCGTTCCCCATCAGGACATCGGGGAACTTGCCCGCGGCGCACTCGTCGAAGCAGCTGCGAACCTCGTCGATGTCGTCCATGCCGAAGAAGACATTGAAGGCCTTGTCGATGTCGGGATCGAAGGCGCGCGAGCAATAGACCGGCGCGTTCTTCAGCGCCAGATGCAACGTGACCAGACTGTGATTGCCCCAATGCCAGTTGTCGAGCTTCGTGCGCACATCCTCAGGGAACAGATCCCGCCCGGCCATACGCATCGTAGCGGGCGTGTCGATGGCGCTGGCGACGAGGCGGCGGCCCTCGATCGTCTCTCCGCTCGCGAGCTTGACGCCGGTCGCTCGGCCGCCCTTGACCACGATCTCGCGCACGTCGGCATTGGTGATCACTGCGCCGCCACCGTCCTCCACGATCCGCTGCAGCGCCAGCGGCAGGCTCACCGCGCCGCCGATCGGCAGCGTGAATTCCATCACGTTGGCGAAGATCAGCGGAAACACGATGCCTGCTCCCGGCACGCTCTCTGTCGTGATCACGTGCATGTAAGAGGTGAACAGGGTCCGGATGCGATCGTCGTCGAAATGCTTCCTCACGACACTGAACAGATCGTGCTGCGCGTGCGACAGGAACTCCTTGCCCTCGCTGCCCGACAGCCGGTCGCGAAGCTGATCGATCGGCAGTGGTGCGTTGAAGGAGAGCGACGTCCACAGGGGGCGCATCTTGCGGGCGTAGAGATGATGCAGCTCACGAAAGGTCTCGGCGTCGCGCTTTGAGAAGCGGGCGAGCGAGGCGCAGGTCTTGTCGAGGTCCTTGTGGATGACGACGCAGGTGCCGTCGCGGAAGCACGCGGCCTGCTGCACCGGCGGCTCAATATAGGAGAAGCCGTAGCGCCACAGCTCCAGGTCGCGGATCACCGGCGAGTGGCGAAATCCCATGAAGAAGTTTGCGTGATAGTTGAACCGATAACCCGGCAGCGTCGGCTCGTGAGTAGAGGTGCCGCCGCCGATCTGCGCGTTCTTCTCCAGAACCGCGATCTTGAGGCCCGCCCGCGAAAGGTAAGCCGCGGTCGTGAGGCCATTGTGGCCCGCGCCGATCACCACGCCGTCGTAGGTCGTCATGGCTGTTCCTCCGGACACGCCCATCTCGCGGGGCTTTGCGGGAGTGTCCGTTGGGAGGGGGCGGCGGGTCAAGCGGGTTTGCGATCACCGTCTTGCGGCAGGCGCGGGGCAGTGCTCAAATCCCCGCGTCCCCGGTGCCACGCACCGTGGAAGACCCAACGAACGAGACCCCGGAGGAAACATGACCACCGCCGTGACGCCGAACGTCAAGGAGCACGAGGGCCTCGGGCCGCTGCAGTCGCGCCTCGTCCATGCCGACGACCTGCCGTGGACGCCGATCCGGTTCAAGGGCTGTTATGCCAAGACGCTGCTGATCGACAAGCCGTCTGGTATTGCCACGCTACTGATCAAGATGGATCCGGGCGCCGGACTTCCGGACCACGAGCACGTGCTGATCGAGCAGACCTACATGCTGGAAGGCCGCCTGGTCGACACTGCCGGTCCCGACAAGGACATCGCGGCAGGTCCCGGCGATTTCATCTGGCGTCCCGCCGGCAGCCGGCACGCGGTCGTCGCCCCCGAGGGCGCGCTGATGATCGCGATGTTCCAAATCCCAAACAAGTTCTTCGAGCAGGACGGATCGATCGTGGATCAGCTCGGCGAGGACTGGGGCAAGAGCTGGGCCGACACGCTGAAAAAGAAGGGATGAGGCCAAAGCCGACCGACCAGAGGCGAACGCTATTCCCCTGCTTCAAAGAATGGGCCAGGCCAATTGCCGCCTGGCCTCGCACCAGGCACTACAAACTGAACGAAACGTCGAGACGATCGCCAGCCTACTCCGCTGCCTTTGGCTGGGCTGGAACTTCGACGCTCGGCGGCGTCTCGACGCGGATGCTCGGCTCGTGCCATGGGCCCTTGAGAACGATCGCATCGGCCGCAGGCCAACCGGTTTGAACGGGACGCTCGTGTGCTGGCCGTCCCGACGCCATCGAAAGACGCAAGTCAACGACGCCTGATCGCAAGCTGCCGCCGCCCGTTGCAATAAGCATGGCATCGCCCAGCGCGGCGCTAAACGATTCCGTGTAGACGACACCCTCGCTGAGCACGAGACGGCCATGGAGGCTGTCGACGGTGGTGGCACCTCGCCGTGCCTGTGTCCAACCGCTCACTGGCTGTTTCTGCGCTGCTGCGAGCAGCCCCTTTAGGTCCAGCCCTACGCGACCGCCGGACGGCATCGATACAGAGATCTTGCCGCTCAACGTCCGCAGCAGCGCACCCGTCTCCTCGCCCACGGCCGAAATGTCTGCTACGAGCTCGCCGCGTCCCTGAAGATTGACCGAGCCACTCGTATCGGGCACCAGCCGCGAAACATCCACGTCGGAGAATTTGCCTCGGATCACGTAACGCGGGACAGCACCATTGGTATCGACGATGATCTGGCCGGTACCGCGGGCGTCGTCGAGCGCTATCTCGGCGATATCGGCCAGCAGCTTGCCACCCTTGACCGACAAAGTCGCCGCGCTCTGTCCGAAGTCATTGCTGCCGGTACGGACACGATTGGCCGAAATGCGCAGATCCGCATCGACATGGCGCACCAGCGGCAGAGCGAAGGGACCCGGCCCGATCACGTCTTCGATCAGCGAGCGCGTCGCATCGCTGCGCCAAGCCTTGACGTACCGCGAAAGATCGAGCGTCTGCAGTGCGAGCGTGCCGGTGACGTTGGGACGGTCACCGACGAGGCTGATCGACAGCGCTCCCTGCGCCTCGTTGCCGTCCATCTGCATCGTCGCGCGCTGGAACGAGATGCCTTGGTGCCCCCATTCCACGGGCCCCTTGATTTTGAAGTCGGCGAGGCCCGGACCCATCGGCCAGCCAAGACCGAGCCATCGGGCGGTGTCGCGCAGATTGCGCACGGTCGCCTCGCCTTGGCACTGCAGCACGGCAGGCTCGGTCGGTGCGAGGCAGCCGTCGAAGCTCACCTCGAGCATCGGGCCGCGAAGGGCGAATTTGATCGGATGTACGCGCGGACCGCCGGCAGCGCGCTTCTCGCCAGCAGCTCCCAGCGTGGCGTCGAGGCTCAGCTTGTGCCCGCGAACGGTGATGGAGCCCTTGGCCGCGAGAGCCGTCTTGCGCTTTGCCGTGATCTCCGCGTTGATCTCACCGACGATGTCCGCTCGTCCGTCCGTGCTCTTCACGACGAGCGTACTGCGACGAACCGACAGGGTGTCGAAATTCAACTCAGCGAGCGCGGCAGCGAGCGGGGCGGCATCCGCGCCCTCGACATCGGAAGGCGACATATGCCGGCGGTCGACGACCAGCGTGGCGCCATCGAGGACGAGACGCGCAGAGCCGCTCGATACCAGCGCTGACACCGCCTCTCCCGTCAGCACGCGCGAGGCATAGCTTTCAGACAGCGACAAGATTCCGCGCTCGAAGACGAGGCCCGGCACGCCTTGCAGGGAGACCGGCTCCGTAAGCGCGTAGCGATCACGCGGCGCCGCGACCAGCGACCAGCTGTGCAGCTCCAGCCGATCACTGCCTCCCACGAAGATCGGAACACCGATCCCCAAGGCAGCGAAGCCAAGCACTCCAATGGCCACTGCGAATTGGCCGGATTTGTGCCTGCGCACGGTCATTCACTATCCATTCTGAACGTGACGATCCCACCCGCGAAACCCGTTGCAGCGCAGTCTTTCGCCACTCGAGCTTTTTTCGCCGTCCATCACGCGAGCGACTGTAGGAGACCCGAGGACGCGGATGCAAGTCCGTTCTTGAACCATGTCAATATTGCACGAATCGAGCATGCGATGGACAAATTCGTTAGCGAGTTTGTATGAGAAGCGCGAGGCGTTTTCACCGCATTGTCATAAGTTCCCCCGTGCAGTCTGTGGCTATGCAAAAGGCGCGCGGCACCAGGGTGCAGCGCGCCTTATTTGTCGACAGCTCGATGGGATCTGTCAGTTGACCTTGGCGCCCGTCTTCTTGGCCATCTCTTCCTTGGTGACGCCAGGCGCCAGCTCGACGATTCTGAGACCGTCGCTCTCCACCTCAAGCACGCCGAGGTCGGTGATGATGGTGTTGACGACGCCGACGCCGGTCAGCGGCAGGTTGCACTTGGGCAGGATCTTGATGTCCTCGCCGCCGTCCTTCTTCTTGGCGGTGTGCTCCATCAGCACGACGACCCGCTCCACGCCGGCGACGAGATCCATGGCGCCACCCATGCCCTTCACCATTTTGCCGGGGATCATCCAGTTGGCGAGGTCACCCTTTTCCGACACCTGCATGGCGCCGAGGATGGCGAGGTTGATATGACCGCCACGGATCATGCCAAAGCTGTCGGCGGACGAGAAGAACGACGAGCCGGGCAACGTCGTCACGGTCTGCTTGCCGGCGTTGATGAGATCGGCGTCGACCTCGTTCTCCATCGGGAACGGGCCGATGCCGAGCAGTCCGTTCTCGGACTGCAGCATCACGTTGACGCCTTCGGGGATGTAATTGGCGACCAGCGTCGGCAGGCCGATGCCGAGATTGACGTAGAAGCCGTCCTTGAGCTCTTTCGCGGCGCGGGCCGCCATCTCTTCACGGGTCCAGGGCATGTGGGTCTCCTGAAATGAGGGTGAAACAGTGAGTTGGTGAACCATGGACGGTGGAGTGGTGAGAGCCTTGTCCGGCACCGTTCACCACTTCACGACCTCACGGCTCACGCCTTCCGGATGGTCCGCTGCTCGATGCGCTTCTCGGGCGTGCCGTTGTGAACGACGCGCTTCACGAAGATGCCCGGCGTGTGGATCTCGTTGGGGTCGAGCTGGCCGACCTCGTAGAGTTCCTCGACCTCCGCCACGGTCATCTTGCTGGCGGTGGCGACCATCGGATTGAAATTGCGCGCGGTCATCCGGTAGATCAAGTTGCCAGCCTTGTCGCCCTTCCAGGCCTTGACCAGCGACAAATCGGCCGTGAGCGAGCGCTCCATGATGTACTTCTGGCCGTCGAACTCCTTCACTTCCTTGCCGTCGGCGACGATGGTGCCGTAGCCGGTCTTGGTGAAGAAGGCGGGGATGCCGGCGCCGCCCGCGCGCAGCTTCTCGGCGAGCGTACCTTGCGGCGTGAACTCCAGCTCGAGCTCCTTGGCCAAGAACTGCCGCTCGAACTCCTTGTTCTCGCCGACGTAGGAGGAGATCATCTTCTTGATCTGGCGGGTGTTGAGCAGGATGCCGAGACCGAACCCGTCGACGCCGGCATTGTTCGAGATGGCGGTCAGGTTCTTCGCACCGGTATCACGCAGGGCGGCGATGAGAGCCTCGGGAATGCCGCACAGGCCGAAACCGCCGACAGCGACCGTGATACCGTCCTTGACCACGCCCTCGAGCGCGGCAGCGGCGCTCGGATAAACCTTGTTCATACCGTCTCCTCTCCTTCCTGCGTAATCGCATCGTTCCATAGCCGAGCGCGCCGGCCCTGAAGAGAGGGGCGGCACGACAAGCTCAACCGTCGCGTGAGCATGTCCGCCGTCGGCCGATCCGGCTGCGGCGCCTATGCTCGTTACGTTCTCGACCTCTCTAGCATGCAGAATCGCACGGCGACAGAGGTCAGCCGATGCCATCGGCGCAATGCAGGGACCGGCCGGACGAGGGGCGGCGCGCGGGACCCGCGTCGTCCCTCTCAGGGCGTCCAGCGGATCGACCCGGCGGCGGAGACGTCGAGGCCACCGAGTTCCGCCGCTCTCACGGCGAAGGCTGGAGCCTTGAGCAGCGCGAGCAGCCGCTGCAGCGGCGGCCGATAACTGTCGCGCTGGCGCATCAGCAGATCGAACCGCTCGGTGGCGAGTGGCACGAAGTCGAGGCCCGCGCCCGCAGCGACCGCTCGCGTCGCCACACCGCAATCGGCATGACCGGCGCGGATCGCCTGGGCGATGTCCGGGCCCGTCGGGGCCGTCAAGGCGACATTCAACTTCTGGATCGTCAGGTGCTCGCGCTCCAGCAGTGCGATCAGCAGTTGCTGCGCGCCAGCGCCTTCCGGACGGGCCGCGAGCCGCGCCTTGGCTGCGAATACATCGGCAAATGATGCGAGCCGCAGAGGGTTGCCGGCTGCAACCAGCAACCCTTGCTCACGGGCAGCGAAACCGACCAGCACCGCGTCGTAAAGCGAGGGCTCCTGGGCCACCAGCCGCACGTTGGCGTCGCGGTCGGGATCGTCGAAATCGTGGAAATGGATGGCGGCGGCGATCACCTGGCCGCCAAGGAAGCGCCGGTACCCTGGCTCGCTTCCCTCGGGCAGGATGGCGAGCCCTGCGCGGCTCTCCGCCAACGCCCACTGCAGCAGCGGATCGTGACTGCCGCCGACGATCGGCGGCGGCTCGGCCGTCACGACGCCGAGCGGCCGAGCCATGCCGGCGAGCAGCCAACGGTCGAGATCACCTCGTGGAAACAACCACTTGCCCGTGACTTTGGTGCAGGGGATCGCCTGCTCGGCCACCAACTCGTAGAGCTTGCGCTCCTTGAGGCGGAGATAGTCGGCCGCCTCCGCGGTCGTCAGAAGCTGCGAACCTGCACATATCTGCATAGTTAGGTTCATTTTCTAATGTTTGACATGGGCGTAGAAAACACGGGAAATAGACACCGGTCAACGGTCGCCTTGGTCGATGGCGGGTTCATTACCGGACCGACTACCGGGCAAAATGGAGGAGCGGGAGCTTGGAGGCTGCAAGCGCGCTCGACCTGATCCTGAGCGCCGACCCGGCGCTATTTGCGATCGTGCGCCTGTCGATTCTGGTCACCCTCGCCGCGACCGCGCTCGCCGCCGTCGTCGGCCTGCCGCTCGGTGCGGCGGTGGCGCTGACCCGCTTCCCTGGTCGTGCCGCCGTCGTCGTGACGCTCAACGGCCTCATGGGCCTGCCGCCCGTGGTCGTCGGACTGTGCGTGTTCCTGCTGCTGTCGCGATCGGGTCCGCTCGGCTCCTTCGGCCTGTTGTTCACACCTGCGGCGATGGTGATCGCGCAGGCGATCCTGATCGCGCCGATCATCGCCGCACTGACGCGCCAGACGATCGAGGACCTGTGGGTCGACTATCGCGACGAGCTGACCGCGATGCGACTTAGTCCTGTCGACCGGGCGGTCACGCTCCTGTGGGACGCGCGTTTCTCCCTGGTGACGATCCTGCTCGCCGGGTTCGGGCGTGCGGCGGCCGAGGTCGGCGCGGTGATGATCGTCGGCGGCAACATCGCCGGGTTCACCCGCGTGATGACCACCACGATCGCACTCGAGACGTCGAAGGGAGACATGCCCCTGGCGATCGGATTGGGCGTCGTGCTGATCGGACTGATCCTGACCGTCAATGCGGCGGCCTGGAGCGTTCGGGAATGGGCGGAGCGCCATGTTGGATAGCTGCCCCGAGACCCGTTCCGCAGCGATCCTGATGCGCTTCGACGGCGTCGGGCTCTCGACGGCGACCACGACGATCCTGAGGGAGATCAGGCTCGAATTGCGCCCCGGCCCGCCGACCATGCTGCTGGGTCCCAACGGCGCCGGCAAGACCAGCCTGCTGCGGCTGGCGATGGGACTGGTCGAGCCGTCGGACGGCCGCCTCGAAAGTCCACCGGCCCCGCCGAACCAAGGACCGCTGCGCAAGGCGATCGTGTTTCAGCGGCCGGTGATGCTGCGCCGATCCGCGGCGGCGAACGTCGCCTTCGCCATGAAAGCCGCGTCGCGGCCTCGCGACGCGGGGGCCGTGGCTGCGCTGCTGTCGCGCGTCGGACTCGCGGGTCTCGACGACCGGCCGGCGCGCCGGCTTTCCGGCGGCGAGCAGCAGCGTCTGGCGCTGGCTCGCGCGCTGGCGTCGGAGCCGCAACTGCTCTTCCTCGACGAGCCTACCGCGAGCCTCGATCCGCAAGGCACCAAAGCGATCGAGGACATCGTCACCGCCGTCGCCGCGGCGGGTACCAAGATCGTGATGTCCACGCACGATCTCGGCCAGGCGCGACGCCTGGCCGGGGAGATCGTGTTCCTGGCCGGCGGACGGCTCCTCGAGCACAGCCCCGCCGGCGACTTCTTCAAACGCCCCCGCACCGATGCCGCCCGCCGCTTTCTCGCCGGCGATATCGTCCTCACCTAGCCCTGGAAGGAATTGACATGCGTCTTCATATATTTGCCATCGCCACCGCGCTTGCCGTCGCAACTGCTCCCGTCCTGGCACAGGACAAGTCGATCGTCGTCGCCTCGACCACGTCGACGCAGGACTCGGGCCTGTTCGGGCACATCCTCCCGCTGTTCAAAGCCAAGACCGGCATCAACGTGAAGGTCGTCGCCCAAGGTACGGGGCAGGCCCTGGACACGGGACGGCGCGGCGATGCCGACGTCCTCTTCGTCCACGCCAAGGCGCAGGAGGAGAAGTTCGTCGCCGACGGCTTCGGCGTGAAGCGCTTCGACGTGATGTACAACGACTTCGTTTTGATCGGTCCCAAGTCTGATCCGGCTCGCGTCAAGGGCAAGGACGTTGGTCTCGCGCTGAAGGCGATCGAGGCCAAGTCGGCGCCGTTCGTGTCGCGCGGCGACCGGAGCGGCACGCACTCCGCCGAGCTGGCGTTGTGGAAAAAAGCAGGGCTCGATCCGGCCGCGGGCAAGCCCGCCTGGTATCGCGAGATCGGTCAGGGGATGGGGGCGGCCCTGAATACGGCGGCCGCGATGAGCGCCTACGTGCTGGCCGACCGCGGCACCTGGATCTCGTTCAAGAACAAGGGTGATCTGCAGATCGCGGTCGAAGGCGGCAAGGCGCTGTTCAACCAGTATGGCGTGATGCTGGTGAACCCCGCGAAACACCCGCACGTCAAGACCGAACTCGGCCAGACGTTCGTCGACTGGATGATCTCGGCCGATGGGCAGAACGCGATCCGCTCCTACCGCATCGACGGCCAGCAGCTGTTCTTTCCGAACGCGGAGCAGGCGGCGATGAAGAAGGCCGGCTGAGCCCCCCTATCCCGGGAAGGCGAATGCCGGAGCCGGCCCGCTAGCGGGCCGGCGTGCCGGTTCGCAGCGCCTCGATCAGCTCGCACCATTGCCCGACGGCGTGCGGCAATGCGTAGTGCTGGTCGAACGCATCGCGCGCATTCGCACCGAGCCTACTGCATTCGCCGGGTTGTGCTGCGAGCCTCAGCACTGCCGCCGTCAACGCCGGACCGTCCCCTTCAGGCACCGTATCGCCGCAGTCGAACGTGCGCAGTGTTCGCGCCACCTCCCCATCGCCGTCTCCGACGAAGATTGTTGGGCGCCCAGCCGCCATGACGCCGTAGATCTTGCTCGGCACGATCAGCCCCTCGAGCCCGACCCGCAGAGTGACCAGATGCACGTCGGCGGCGGAGAGGCTCTCGCCGAGCGTCTCGCGCGGCTGATACGGCAGGCACATCACCGATGCGAGCCCGCGCCGGGCGACCTCCCGCATCATCGCCGCCTGGCTGACACCGCCTCCGATGAAGAGCCACACGACATCGGGCGTGCCAGGCATCCGCTCGATCTCGGCGATCGCCTGCAGGAAGGTTTCGAACTCGTGCGCGCGGCCGAGATTGCCGGAATAGCCGACGACGAACTTGTCGCCCAGGCCCCAGGACCGGCGCAGCGCATTCCTGTCCCGCGCCACGGGACGGACGATCTCGCCGTCCGCCCAGTTGCAAATGATCCGGATTTTGCCGCGTGGCACACCCATCGCGGCCACGCGCTCTGCCATGCGCTCGCCAAGCACCACGTTGACCGCCGCCCGCCTCAGCGAGCGGTCACGCAAACGCCGCAGCATCGCATACAGTGTTCGGCCGCCGGCCCCCGTGCCCACGCCCACCGCCGCCGCCACTTCCGGAAAAACGTCCTGCAGCCAGTTGACGAGCCGCGCACCCTTCAGGCGCACGACGGGAGCGGCGAGCACCGACAGCATCGGGGGATCGGTCTTGGCGACGACAATGTCGCCGACACGGACGACACGTAGCAGAAATACGAGGGACGACAGATAGAACGTCAGATAATCGGCGACACGTCCGTACAGACTGCCGCGCCCGAACCGCGAGGTCCACACGCGCTCGACTGCGACGCCTGCAATCGTTTCCCGTCGCGCCAACTCCGCGCCGCCCGACTCGTAGCCGATGCGGCCCGTGACCACGGCGATCTCGTACCCCCGCGACGCCAGCGCGAATGCCAAGTCCGACAGCATCTGGCTGGTCGCCGAATGATCGGGATGGAAGTAGCGGTTGACGAAGACGATGCGCGGCAAACAATGCTCCCGGCAGACGCGATGGCGTGCGTCATGCAACGCGTCTGACCGCTCCTGCCATGATCCGGGCCCTCAGGCCAAGTGCGGCGCAATCACCGCGCGGCCATCACTCGGAGATCGCGAGCCGCACCAGTGTGGTGTCGTCGAGGTAGGCCGCGCCCTCGGGAAAGCCCCGCCAGTAGTCGTAGAGCGAGAGGCAGTCCGGGTCGCGCGCTTTCAGCGCCGAGATCTGTGCGAGCATGTCGGCGACGTCTCCCGGCCCGCGCTGGCCGGCAGGCGAAACGACGGCGCCATCAGAAGCGAGCGTGATCTCGCGAACGTCGCGCCTGACGTCGAGCACCTCGACGAACCGGGCCGGCGGCAAACGTCCGCCGAGTGCACCGAAGCTCATCGGATGATCGTCGGCATTGAGCCAGTGCCGCGTCATCTCGAGCCAATCGCGGGTCACGCCGGCTAGGGTCTCGGCGGCGGCGTGAGGCCGCCCGAGGTCGCGGTAGCCGCGCAGTATCATTCGACGGAAGGCGAAATAGGCCTGCTCGTGTGGAAAATGATCGGCGATCCTCCAGGCACCGCCGATCGCGAACGGACAGTCGCCAATCCGCCAGATCTCGCGGCGGGCGAGCGACAGAACGGCGACCGCCGCGAAGGGCGCGGGCACCCCGTGCCGCAGCCCTGCCGCATGCAGCGCCGCGGTCGCTTCACCCACGAACCGGCCTGCGTCTGCCTCCGCGGGCAACCGCTCGAGAACGTCGCAGACGAGCCGCGCGGCAAGCCGGCCGCCAGGCTCTCCAGCGATCGCTCCGGCTGCGGTCGATCCGTCGACGACGGCCACGAAGCACGCGTTGGCGACAACGGCATCCTCGTTGCGGTCGTCGCGGAACTTGCCCTCGCAGAACCGCTCGATGATCTCAGCCCGCATCCCGCTCACTTCCGCCGCCGCGTTTGATGACCCAGCAGTCGAGCACCAGCACGTCCATGTTGGTCCTGAGGAAGCAGTCGAGCGCCTCCCCGGGTCTGCAGACAACGGGCTCGTTCTCGTTGAACGAGGTATTCAGCACCATCGGCACTCCGGTCGCCTGCCGGAACGCGTCGATCAGGCTCCAGTAGCGCGGATTGGTGCGGTGATAGACACTCTGCAGGCGCCCTGATCCATCCACGTGCGTCACCGCCGGGATCTGGTCGCGCTTGCCGGCGCGGATCTGATGGACCTGCATCATGAAGGGAACGTCGTCGTCCTCCTCGAACCACTCCGCAACATGCTCTCGCAAGACGGATGGCGCGAACGGACGGAAGCTCTCCCGCCGCTTTATCTTCCGGTTGAGGATGTCCTTCATGTCGGCGCGGCGCGGATCACCCAGAATCGATCGATTGCCGAGGGCGCGCGGTCCCCACTCCATCCGCCCGTTGAACCAGCCGATCACCTCGCCGCGCGCGATCGCCTCTGCCACGACGCGGCACAGTCGATGCTCGTCGTCGATCCGCTCGGCATGGCAGTCCGCCGCTTCGATCTCCCCGCGCCGCGCGTCCAAAAGTGCGGTGATCTCCCTCTCGTCGGCTGACGGGCCACAATAGGCGTGATCCATCACCACCCGCCCGCGAAGCGCATCGCCGGCCAGGACGCTGCGCTCGTCGGCGGGTGCGGTGAGACCGCCGCGCCGGTGCCAGACGTCGAGCGCGGCACCGATCGCACCGCCTGCGTCGCCCGCCGCCGACTGGATATAGAGCCGCTTGAACGGCGATTGCCGCCGGACCTTGCCGTTGGCGACCGAGTTCATGGCGCAGCCGCCGGCGAGCGTCAGGCTGTCGAGACGGTAGCGGCGATGCAGCGCCGCGAGCAGGTGAAAGAAGGCCTCCTCGTACATTGCCTGGACCGACCGAGCGATGTCGCGGTGCTTCTGCTCGAGCGGCTCGTCCACACTGCGCGCCTTGCCGAGCAGCTCCTCGAGCGCTGGCGAGAAAAGCGTGCCGACGCTGGGGGAACCACCCGACCATTCGTAGGCGACTTTTTCCCGGTGATGCCGAAAATAGGCGAGATCGAGCGCGAAGGTGCCGTCGCCGAGCAACTGCACGATGCGGCGCATCTGCGGCAGATAGCGCGGCTCGCCGTTGGGCGCGAGGCCCATCACCTTGTACTCGTCGCCATAATGGGGAAAGCCGATGAACTGGGTGAGCGCCTGATAGAAGGCGCCGAGCGAATGGGGAAACCAGACGCGCCCGTCGAGCTGCAGGTGGGTGCCGCGCCCGATGCCCCAGGCGGCGCTGGCGAAGTCGCCGAAACCATCGACGGACACCGCGACAGCCTCCTCGAACGGTGACACGTAGAATGTCGAGGCGAGGTGGGCCAGATGGTGCTCGACGCGGTGCACCTGCCCTGTGAATCGCTCACCTGGAAAGGCCGCGGCCAGCTCGGCCTCGATCGAGGAGCGCTTCTGCTGATTGCGGACCCGGTCGAGGACCAGGCTGATATCGGGCCGCTGCAGCACAGCGTAGCCGAGCCGCCGCACGATGTTGGAGCGCGGATCCGAGTTGACCGCGACGTGCGCGACGGAACTCAAGCCCACACCCGCCTCGGCGAGACAGTAGCGGATGGCCTCGGACGGGAATCCCGCCCAGTGCTTGACACGGCGGAACCGCTCCTCCTCCGCCGCCGCCACCAGCTCCCCGTCGCGGAGCAGGCAGGCCGACGCGTCGCCGTGGTAGGCGTTGAGACCGAGGATGACGGAGTCGCTCAAGGGCTGTCCTCGCGAGGACCAGTCGCGGGTTCGATCACTTGCCCTCTCCATCTCGAAACTCAGCCAACCTCTCGGTCGGAATTGCGAGAGTATTGAAGATGCACGAGGCCAAAGGCTCAAGAGACCCTGAGGCTGAAGGATCGAAGATCTGGTAACTGAGATCCTGCAGCAACCTCTCGATCTGCGGAATGGCGGCACTGGCCTCGAACATGACGATCGGGCGATGCGTCTTGAGCGTATCCCCGGCCCCCCTGAGCACCTGGATCTCGGCACCTTCGACGTCGATTTTTATCATGCTCGGCACCTGCCACGCCGCGACCATCGCATCTACCGTCAACGTTGGAACCCAAAGCGTACCCCTTATGCCGCCCATCTGCGTACTGCCGGAAAGTGCCAGTGAATTGGCAGCTCGCCCTCTTTCGGCAAGGTTGAAACGCGACATGCCCGCCACCTCGGACGCGGCCGCGCACAACACATCGAGATTCAAGTCCGCATTCTCTTTTTCGAACGATGTCAGTTGGACCAGCGACGCGAGAAAGGGATCGGCCTCGACAGCGAGCACTCCCCCACCGCTGCCACACACGTGCGCTGCCGCGAGTGCCAACTCGCCCACGTTGGATCCGATATCGAGAACTGTGTCGCCGGGGCGCACAAAGCGCTTGACGATAGAAAGCAATTCAAGATCGAACGCATTCTTTCCCGGTTTAAGGAAGCGAAGTCGCGCATCCGGCGACACCCAGATTGGGCGCTGACCGAAGTCCTGCGGCAGGCGACGCCGCAATCTGGTATTGCGTGCCAACCTCTCGAGCACATGTCGTGCGACCGTGGTCATGGATGAATATCCGCCGTCGGATTTTTTATTCGAACTTGCGCCAATCCCACAGCCGTCACCGAGCCGGAGCGAGTCGTCATCATCTCGCGCGAAAACGCCGTGAGTTCCCCGTCCGACAGCTCGAGCTTGCGTAGCTCCACCGTTTTCCAGTCGACGATCAAGCGGAGCCAGAAGCCTTGCAGCGCCGCGTAAAGAAAGCCGGCCCGACCGTCGAGGAAGCCCAACGCGAGTACGTATCGGTAGAGGAAGTAAATCACGGGCCTGACGAACAGAGGCATCCACAGCCATCGGTCGCGCAGCCACGCAAAGCGCTCGTCGGTGGTGCCGAGCAGCCGAGGCCTCCCCGACCATCCGTGCAGATGCCGGCGGCGCAGTTCTTCCTCGACGGCCAAGCGCAGCGCGAACTTGTCCTGCTTTCCGATCCATACCGAGATGTCGTCGTCGTTGCGGTTGTACTCGACGACCGCTTCGGGCCAGGTTGCAACCCGTCCGTCGACGACGAAGCGGAAGTCGACCAGATCACCGGAGTCCGGCTGTGCCAAACCCACACGGATGATCCGTAGCCATTGTCAACGCCGGAGCAAAATTGCATCGGCGGGCCGGAGGAATAATGCATCGGTCTTGAACGCAAGAAGGCCCCCGCGCGCGGGGGC
>CAMDBL010000001.1 GCA_945889015.1 Devosia equisanguinis | reverse complement strand
GGAGCCGGGGCTGTCGGGCGAGGCCTCGGCAAACCTCGCACGGCGTGCCAGCGCCGCGTTCAGCTCGGTCCGTGTGCGGCCGGGTTTCGAGGCGCCCAAAGTGGCACGCGTCTCAGCCCTCCGTACTGCCGCGGCGACGCCGGCGCCTTCGACAACCAGGCCTGCCGCCGCACCAAGTTCAGCACCAACCTCAGCACCGGCCGCGAAGCCGATCGCACCCGACCCCATGGCCGGGCCCGCAGTCGAAACCGGCGAGTTCGACGCCTACGCGATCGGCCTCGTGCCGACGTTCCAGCGCGAGGGCCGCGATGGCCTGATCGCCAGGCTCGGCAGCGTCACGAGCACGGACAATCTCCGCAAGATGGCTCGCGCCCAGCAGATCGTATTGCCCGAGCCGATGCGCCAGAGCGGTGTCGCGATCGATAACTTGCGCGCGGCCATCGCCGACGCTGTCGCCAAGCGCATCGCCGACCGGAGAGCTGCGGCGGGGTGAGAGTTGAAAGAGGGTTCAGGCGGCGTCCACACGACGTCCACGCTCTCGCACTCCCTTCGCCCTTCAACGGGTCTCGTCGTTCTCCGCGAACCGATAGCCGACCCCGGGCTCGGTGAGGATGATCCCGGGCACCGCTGGGTCCTTCTCGATCTTTTGCCTTAGCTGGCCGATGAATACGCGCAGGTAAGCGACATCGGCAATGTGGGCAGGCCCCCAGACCGACGCCAAGAGCTGGCGGTGGGTGATGACGCGTCCGGGATGGCGCGCGAGGGCGACGAGCAGGTCGAACTCCTTCGGCGTCAGATGCACGTCGACGCCGTCCCGCCTCACGTGGTGCGCGGCCGTGTCGATCTGGAGGCCTCCTGCAGCGATGATGGCTTCGGCCTCGGCCGGAGGCACGCGGCGGCGCAAGGCCGAGCGAATGCGCGCCAGCAACTCCCCTATCCCGAACGGCTTCTCGACGTAATCGTCCGCGCCAGCGTCGAGGGCCGCGATCTTCTCCGCTTCCCGGTCGCGAGCCGACAGCACGATCACGGGCGCATCCGTGAGCGCCCGAAGCTGCCCGATCAGATCCTTGCCATCCGCGTCTGGCAGCCCGAGGTCGACGATGAGGAGCGCTGGTTCCCGCGCTCCGGTTGCGCGGATCGCATCGCGAGCCGTCATCGCAGACGTGACGGCGAACCCCGCGGCGGTCAGGCTCGGCCGTAGGAAGCGGTGAATCTGGGGCTCGTCGTCGACAACCAGGATCTCGGGCCGTGAGGTCATGGTTTCACCTCCTCCAGGGAGGGCTGCTGCGGCACGGGCAGGCGCACGACGACGCGCGTCCCGCCCCCGTCCGACACCGGACTTTCCATTTGGATTGTCCCCTGCATGCCGGTGACGATGGCACGGCAGATCGCGAGACCGAGGCCGGTCCCGGCTTCACCGCGATCGTCACGCCGAAGCCGTTGGAACTTGTCGAACACACGCTCCTGGTCTTCGGGTGGAATGCCGGGGCCCTGGTCGGTGACGGCGATGGTCACCCAGTCGGCCGTTCCCGACGTGTCGATCTCTATCCTGCCATCGCCAGGGGCGTAGCGGACCGCGTTGTCGAGCAGATTGAGCACGACCTGCTCCAGGCCTTGCGCCTCCCCGCGGATCAGGGGCAGGCCCGGCTGCATGGTGATCCCGATGCGCGCGCGAGGAAACTGGCGCTCGGCTCGCCCCGTCGCCGCACGGATCGTGTCGGAAATGTCGAGCCAGTCCCGCATGAGATCGATCGGGCCCGATTCCAAGCGCGTCATCTCGAGCAGATTGGAAACGAAGCGTGACAGACGAGCGCTCTCTTCCTCGATGGCAGCCAGCAGGTCCTCCCGCTCCGGCGGCGTCATGGCAGCCGACAGCTGACGCAAGCTGCTGGCCGCCCCCATGATCGTCGCCAATGGCGTCCGCAGATCGTGGCTGAGGGACGACAGCAGCGCCGACCTCAACTGCTCCTGGGTGGCCTCCGCCTTCGCCTTCGCGGTTTCGGCCGCGAGCTGTGTCCTCTCGAGCGCGATCGACGCGAGCCGCAGGATCGCCTGCACCGCCGGCTCTGCGCTCGCTGCGACGCGCTCTTCGGACGCGACCGGCGCAAGTCCGACGACACCGGCCGGTCCTCGTACGGTCGCCAGCACGCGGAACTCGAAGTGGGCGCCCTCCCACCCGGTTGCCGGCATCGAGACGGTCTCGCCACGTCGCATGCAGCGTCGTGCCGCCTGCCGGTCCGCTTCCGTCAGCACTATCTCCGGCGGGAATGCCGCCCTGAGCTCGAGATCATTACCCTGCCGAGTGAGAACGACGGCCTTTCCAGAGACAGCCCGCGCCATTTCGGCGACGACGGCGGTCACGATGGTCTCGATGGTCGCCGCGCCCGACAGCGTCACCGAGAGCTGATGCAGGGCCTCGACGCGCTCGGCGTAGTTTCTCGCCTCG
This sequence comes from Devosia equisanguinis, assembly GCA_945889015.1. Taxonomy (GTDB): domain Bacteria; phylum Pseudomonadota; class Alphaproteobacteria; order Rhizobiales; family Hyphomicrobiaceae; genus CAMDBL01. Next base: position 70,260 of record CAMDBL010000001.1, on the reverse strand, counting down.
ATCGTCTTCTCGCGCAGCCGCCCCGCGATGCTGCCCGCGGCGACCGCCACGACCAGAAAGACGCCGAGAGCGAACACCTCCTGCGGATCGGCGACCGTGAACGTGTAGAGCGGTTCGATGAAGAAGAAATTGTAGGCGAGGAACGAGAAGCCGGCGGCCACCACGCCAGACCAGATGCCGAAGCCCGCCGCCGTCGCCAGCACCGAGACGAGCAAGACGAGTGCAGCGCTCTGCTGTGGCAGCCAGCGCGTCAGGAGGCTTGCGACGAGCACGCCCGTCGCCACGGAGGCCGAGGCCGCCGCCGCCCCGTTCCACGATGGGGCCAGCCGCCAGCCTGGGCTGAGATGGTTGGGCTGTCGCTCCATAGTTCGATGGCTCTCGCGCCTCGATCGGCTGCCACACTACGGCAGCGGGGCGGTGCCTGTCCGCTGATCGAACCGATCCTTATGAATTCCTTATGGCCGCATCGTCCTTTCCGTATCGATTTCTTACGGCGACACCGACAGCTTCTGCTCACCCGAAGGAGTGAGCCATGACCATCACTGCAGACCCGAGCGCGGCGCACGACAGCCGCCGCTTCTGGATCCTGACGCTCGGGGCGGTCGGCGTCGTCTACGGCGACATCGGCACGTCCCCGCTCTATGCAATCAAGGAGTCGCTGAACGCGGCCCGCGCAGGGGCAGCCGTCACACCCGAGATGGCGCTCGGCGTCGTCTCCCTCGTGCTCTGGGCTTTGATCGTCGTCGTCACGCTCAAGTACGTCGTGCTGATGCTGCGCGCGGACAATGACGGCGAGGGCGGCACCCTCACGTTGATGGCCCTGGCGCAGCGCGCCATGGAACGGCCGACCTGGCTCGTGACGCTGCTCGGCGTTGCCGGCGCCGCACTCTTTTATGGCGACGCCATCATCACGCCCGCCATCTCGGTGCTCTCCGCGGTGGAAGGGCTGACGCTCGTCACGCCTGCATTCGAGCCCCTCGTGCTGCCGATCAGCATGGTGATCCTCGTCGCACTGTTTGCAGTCCAAAGCAGGGGCACCGGCGCCGTTGCGGCATTTTTCGGCCCGATCATCACCGTCTGGTTCACCGCACTGGCGACAGGCGGCATCGTCAACATTCTTGCGGAGCCGGGCATATTGGCAGCGATCAATCCGGCACACGGTGCGAGCTTCCTGCTGAACCATGGCGGCGCGGGGCTTCTGGCGCTTGGCGCGGTCTTTCTCGCGGTGACCGGCGCCGAGGCCCTGTACGCCGACCTCGGTCACTTCGGACGTGGGCCGATCCGAACCGCCTGGCTCGGCCTTGCCCTGCCGGCGCTCGGATTGAACTATCTCGGGCAGGGCGCTTTGATGCTGGTGGAGCCGGCCGCGATCGAGAACCCCTTCTTCAAGCTCTACCCGACATGGGCCCTCCTGCCGATGGTCGCGCTGGCAACGATGGCGACGATCATCGCCAGCCAGGCCGTCATCACCGGCGCCTACTCGATCACGCAACAGGCGATACAGCTCGGTTTGCTGCCGCGGATGCACATTCTTCAAACGTCTGCAGCGGAGCGCGAACAGGTCTACATCCCGGTGATCAACTGGCTGCTTCTCCTTGCCGTGCTGTACCTGACGGCGGCCTTTCGCAGCTCCAGCGCGCTTGCGTCGGCCTACGGGATCGCCGTCACGGGAACGATGCTCGTCACCGTGATGCTGGCCTTCGTCATCGTCTGGAAGCTCTGGCGCTGGCCGCTGTGGATGGCTTTGGCGGTGATGACACCGTTCATGCTCATTGATGTGATCTTTCTTGGTGCAAATCTGCTCAAGATCGCCGAAGGCGGATGGCTGCCGCTGATGGTCGGTGGCGCTCTGATGATCGTGATGTGGACTTGGCGCAGAGGAACCTCCGTCCTCAAGCAGCAAACGCAGAAGGATGACCTCGGACTCGAGGAGTTCCTACCGACGCTGGAGCGCAGGGGACCAGCGCGTGTGCCCGGCACGGCCGTGTTCCTGACGAGTGAACCGGGAAAGATGCCGAGCGCGTTCATGCACAACCTCAAGCACAACAAGGTCATGCATACCCTGAACATCATCGTTTCGGTCGAGACGGTCGATACACCGCGCGTCGAGCGCAGTCAGCGCGCGCAAGTCACCGTACTCAGTGACGCCTTCTCCGTCGTCCGCCTCAGGTTCGGCTACATGGAGGAGCCTAATGTGCCGGCGGCACTGCGCGCCTGCGGAGCGATAGGAGCAGCCACCAACGAACAGCGCTTGTCCTACTTCCTGTCGCGGAGGGCACTGCGTCCGGCGGCTCACTCGAAGTTGCCGCGCTGGCAGGACCGTCTGTTCATTTGGCTCGCGCGCCGTTCGAGCGACGCGTCGGAATACTTCATGATCCCGACCGAACAGGTGATCGAGGTCGGCACTCAGATCGTCGTGTGAAGGTGAGACAGAGGACGTTCTGACAGTGCAAGCGAGAAGTCCGCGTCAGACCGGTTGCGTCGACTTGCTTCGGAAGCGGAAGAATGGGAGCGACACGCCCGGCCGCTCCCACCTACCCCTCCTCGACGAAGCGGATCAGCTCGGGCAGGCAGTGCTGTTTCAGGTCGTAGCCTTCGACGATGGTGCGGCGGGCGGCCTCCCGCAGCCCCAAGTATTTCTCCGGGTTCGCCAGGCCGTCGATCAGCGCGTTCGACCAGCCGTCGACGTCGAAGAAATCGACCAGCCGACCGTTGACGCCGTCCTTGATCAGCTCTTCGACTGGCCCCGTTCTCGAGCCGACAAGCAGCGCCCCCGCGCTCATCGCCTCCAGCATCGACCACGACAGCACGAACGGGTACGTCAGATAGGCGTGGACGCGGGACACCTGCATCAGGTTCACGAACACCGGATAGGGAATCTGACCGACGAAGGACACCCGCGACAGGTCGAGCTTGTCCTTGACCTCGTTCAGGAAGATGTCCTTCCACTTGCCGCCGTCCGGAGGCGCGGCGCCGTAGCTGACGTGGTCGGCGCCGACGATGATGACGCGCGCGTTCGGCCGCGCCGCCAGCACCTTCGGCAGCGCCCGCATGAACGTGTGATAGCCGCGATAGGGCTCGAGGTTGCGGTTGACGAAGGTCAGCAGCTCGTCGCCGGGGCGGATCGTCAGCGCGCCGTTGTTGAGCACCACCGTCGCATCCGGGTTGGGCTTCACGAGCTCGGTGTTGACGCCGTCGTGGATGACGGTGATCCGGTCCTGGAACCATTCGGGGAAGGATTCCGCCTGCCAGCGCGTCGGCGCCAGCGCCTTGTCGGCGCTGTCCATCGCCAGCAGCAGCGGCGTCTTCTTCGCCGTCACCCGCATGCGCGCGGCGAGCGACATCGGATAGATCTCGGGATCGAAGCCCGAATCCAGACCCGTGGTGCTGTAGAAGAACTCCGCATACAGCGCCAGCGTCGCCTCCGGCCACACCTCCTTGAGGAACAGTGTCTCGCCCCAGCCGAGATGGCCGAAGATGAAGTCGGGCACATAGCCCTGCTGGCGCATCTCGGCCGCCGTCAGCGCGACGTCGTGGCCGCGGATGCCCGCCACCGCGAACTGGTGCACGATCGGGCCGAACTCCGGCAGCTTGCCCTTGAGGCGGATCGGATACTTGGTGGTCGGCACGATCTCGGGCCGCTCGTTCCTGTCGTAGGTGAGGGCGCGCACGTCGTGGCCGCGCGCGCGCAGCGCCGGCGCCAGGTGCACGAACTGTCCCGGGAAGTTCTGATGCACGAACAGGATGCGCATGCCCTTCTCGCGCCGCCTGGCGTCGGCGCGACGAATCTGGCGCTGGCTCTTGACGCGCACCGGTGCTCCGAACTTCTTGCCCATCGCCATGACCGCCGCGCTCCCGCGAATCGCTGGTGACCCTAGCCCGCAGGATAAGCGGGAAAGCATGCGGGCTGGCAAGCCGAAGGCGGGAGCAGACAGCGCACCGGGCGCGGGCAGGACTTACGCTCGCCCAGCCTCACGCCGACGAGCCGGCCTCGACCGCAGGAGGCGTGGCGCCGATCATCTGCTGCGAGCGGCACAGCCTTGCATAGGAGCCGTCACGGGCGATGAGATCGGCATGCGTGCCGACCTCGGCGATGGCGCCGTCCTCCATCACGCAGATCAGGTCCGCGCTCTGCACCGTCGACAGCCTATGGGCGATGACGAGCGTGGTGCGGTTGCGGGTGAAGCGCGACAGCGCCTCCTGCACGAGCCGTTCCGATTCGGTATCGAGCGCGCTCGTCGCCTCGTCGAGCAGCAGGATCGGCGCATCGCGCAAAATGGCGCGGGCGAGAGCCAGCCTTTGCCGCTGCCCGCCCGACAACCGCATGCCGCGGTCGCCGATCATGGTGTCGTAGCCTTGCGGCTGCGCCATGATGAACTCGTGCGCGGCCGCGGCCTTTGCGGCGGCGACGATCTCGGCATCGGACGCCCCGAGCCGGCCGAGTGCGATGTTGGCGCGGATGGTGTCGTCGAACAGGGTCACGTCCTGGCTGACGATGGCGATCGCGCCGCGCAACGAGGCGAGCGTGACGCCACGGATGTCCTGGCCGTCGATGGCGATGCAGCCGGCGGTGGCGTCGTAGAGGCGCGGCACCAGGTTCATCACCGTGGTCTTGCCCGCGCCCGAGCGGCCGACGATGGCGACCGTCTTGCCGCCGGGCACGTCGAGCGTGAAGTCGCGCACCGCATGCCCCGCCCCTTCGGCCGGAACAGGCGCCGCCGCATCGTAGGCGAACGCGACGTCCTCGAACCGGATCGCGCCGTGCGAGACCGTCAACGGCTTGGCGTCGGCGGCGTCCTTGATCCGCGGCGCCTCGTCGAGGACGTCATAGACGCGCTCGATGGCGGAGAGCCCTTCGAGCACCTTGCCCGAAAGATTGCCGAGCCCGCGCATCGGCTGCGCCGCCATCAGCAGCGCCACGATGAACGCATTGAAATCGCCGATCGACAGCGCCCCCGACGCGATCCGCCAATAGGCGACGCCGATCACGCCGGCGACCGCGACGCCGCCCAGCGCCTCCAGCATCGGATCGAGCCGCGCGCGCGCCCGGACCGCCTTCAACCTCAGCGACTGCACATCGTCGAAGCTCTTGTCGACCTCGCGCGAGGCGTAGCTCTCGAGCCGGAACGTCTTGATCAGGCGCGCGCCCGACAGCCGGTCGGTGAGCAGCGAGGTCATGTCGCCGAGCTCGGACTGCGTGCGCTTGGCGACCTTGCGCAGACGCTGGCTGATCGAGAATACCGGCAGGGCGGCGACCGGATAGACCCCGAGCACGATCGCCGTCAGCATCCAGTCGAGCGACAGCATGACCGCGACCAGCGCGACGATCATCAGCGGATCGCGCACGGCGCTGAGCAGGGCCGCCTGTCCCGCGTCGCGAATATAGGCCACGTCGTTGGTCAGCCGCGATACGAGCTGCCCCGGCCCCTCGCGCGACAGCCGGGCGAAGTCCGCGCCGATCAAGTGGGAGAACGCGCGCTTCTGAATATCGTTGGTGATGCGCATGACGACGGTCTGCGTCGCTACCGATTGCAGATAGAGGAACACGCTGCGCACGAACGTCGCCGCGACGATTGCCGCCAGCACCCAGATGAGCTTGTCGGACGTGCCCGGTCCCGGCTGCTGCAGCGTGTCGAACGAGAGCTTGATGATCTTGGGATAGGCAGCGGTCGCCGCCGCCAGACCCAGCGCCAGCAGCAGCGCCACCATCACCTCGCTGGCACGTGGACGCACCCACTCCGACACGAAGCGCCCGAGCAGCGCCTGCGAGCGCGGATCACTCGCGAGCCGCCGCAGACGCGCGCCCACGGTCACCTTGCTCTTGGCTTCTGCGACCTCGGACACGCGCGTCTCCTCGCACCCCTTCATTGGCCGAACCGGGCAGGCGACGACCTTCCCCGACTTCGCGCGGCGCGGCAAGGCCCGCGGCGTGGGTCAGGACGGCGGCGGCGCGTCGCGGCCGGCGCGTCTGCAGCCCTCTGGGGGCGTGTCTCAGGCACGCACCCACGGCTGAGCCTCAAGACTCCTTGCCGGTCTCTGGATCCATCAGCCGGTGCATGTGGACGATGAAATAGCGCATGTGGGCGTTGTCGACCGATTTCTGCGCCGCAGCCTTCCAGGCTGTGTGCGCCTCGGCGTAGTTCGGGTAGATGCCGACGATATCGAGATGCGCGAGATCCTTGAACTCCACCTGATCGAGCTTGGTCAGCTCGCCGCCGAACACGAGGTGGAGGAGCTGCTTGGCGGGGGCGGCGGGCTTGCTCATGCGAAGATCCTGGATGCTGCGGTGCAATAACCCCTCGTTCCTGCCGCAAAAGCCCCTCCAAGACAAGATCGACGAGAGACGGCGCTCCGTCCGGCACCGGCACAGCGGCTCATGTTGCATTTACCGATTTTCTTAAGCCGATCTAAGGGCTGTTCTGGCAAAGTCCTGGTCATGGTCGCCGAAGACGACCTCGGAAGTCACAGGGACGAGAACGCCGGCGCGGAGCCCAGGACCGCGCCGGCTGTTCCTCTTTTCTGTCAATAGCTTGCCGATTACGCAGCGGCCGCGGCCGCTCTTGATCCCGCACGCGTGCGTGTGTAATATTGCACACATGCTGCAAAGGCCGGATCGGGGTGCTTTTGCCATTGGAGCGAAACAGCAGAGCCATCCTCGCGCGGCTCAAAAGCGAAGGATGGGTCGAGGTCTCCCAGTCGGGTTCCCACGTGAAGCTCCGACGGGAAGTGCGCGGCATCGTCATCGTGCCACATCCCGAGAAAGACCTGCCGACGGGCACCGCTCGCAACATCGCCAAATCCGCAGGATGGCTGGAGGATTGATGCGCACTTACTTCGCTCTCGTCCATCACGATCCGGGCAGCGCCTGGGGCATCAGCTTTCCCGATCTGCCCGGCTGCTTTGCCGCAGCGGACGAAGAGGCCGATATTTTCGCAATGGCCCAGGAAGCGTTGAGCCTCTACGCCGAGGGCGAGCCCCAACTGCCGGCAGCGCGGAGGATTGAAGAGCTGCTGGACGATCCCGAGATCAAATCGGAGTTGAAGGGTGGCGCCGTGATGATCTCGCTGCCGCTGATCGTTCTCGGCAAGAAGGCACGGTACAACGTGATGCTCGATGCAGCTCTGGTCGCGGGTGTCGATACTGCTGCGCGCACTGCCGGCGTCAGCCGCTCGGAGTACATCGCAAAGGCATTGGTCGAGCGCCTCAACACGGACCTCGGCTCGACTATTCACTCACCCGGTTCGGGCGGTCGATACGCGAGATTTCCCAAGTCAAGCAAGGAGGCGAAATCTGCCGCAGCTTCAATGCTCACTCAATCGAAGAGCAAGGAAGTCGATAGCTCGAGAGCCGCCAGCGCGGCTGGCCGAATGCTGAAAGACCCGAAAGCCAGTAAAGAGGCGAAGTCAGCCGCTGCGTCGGCATTGACCCAGAAAAAGGACGGTCATCCTCCACTTAAAACTGCTGACCGCAAGCGCTCGGCATAATGGAGATTTACCCCCAATTCCGCGCCGCCATTTCCGCGACGATGCCGGCGAACAGCACCCAGCCGACGTCGCGGTTGGACTTGAAGCGGCGCAGGCAGTTGGCGCTGTCGCTCATGTCGAGCGTCGCGACCTGCCATGCGAGCATCGCGGCAGCCACCGCCAGCGCCACGAGCACGATCACGCCACCGCCCGCGAGCATGGCCGCGACGGTCCACAGCACCACCGCGCCGGTGTAAAATCCGCTCACCCACGGCTTGGTGGCGTCGCCGAAGCGCAGCGCGGTCGACTTGAGGCCGGCCATCAGGTCGTCCTCCTTGTCCTGATGCGCGTAGATGGTGTCGTAGCCGATGGTCCACAGCACCGAGCCCGCATAGAGCAGCACGGCGGGCAGCGCGAGGCCGCCCGCCACCGCCGCCCAACCGACCAGCGCTCCCCACTTGAAGGTCAGGCCCAGCATCACCTGCGGCCAGTAGGTGAAACGCTTGAAGAACGGGTAGGCCGCGACCAGCAGCAGCGACGACGCGCCGAGCACGATCGTGAACAGATTGAACTGCACCAGCACGACGAGGCCGACCAGACACAACGCGGCTGTGAACGCTAGCGCCTGCTTCGGCGTCACCTGTCCCGACGGAATCGGACGGCCCGCGGTGCGCGCGACCTTGCCGTCAATGTCGCGGTCGACGAAGTCGTTGAAGGCGCAGCCGGCGCCGCGCATGACGAAGCTGCCCACCAGGAACAGCAGCAGATCCCAGGGGTTGGGATAGGGCCGACCGAGTGACAGTTCGGCCAGCGTCTGGCTCCACCAGCACGGAAACAGCAGCAGCCACGCCCCGATCGGCCGGTCGAAGCGGGCGAGCTTGGCGTACGGCCGCCATGACGCCGGCGCCCACCGATCCACCCAGTTGTCGGGTGGCGCGTCGGGGAGGCGGGGGCTCGAGATCGTTTCGGTCATCGAGCGAACACTAGGGGGAGGCTCGCGTCGCTGCAACGTCACGTTGGGCCGCGATCAGCCGGACGAGCCGCCCCACTGATGCGCACCTCCCGCCTTGGCTTGGTCATGGATCATCACCATCCGCGTCGGGTATGGCAGGTCGATGCCCGCATCGGTCAATGCGCGCTTGAGAGCCACAATGACCTGGGCCTGCGATTGCACGACGTTGTCGCGGCGAGATTTGGTCCACCAGCGGACCCGGATGACGACGGTCGAGGGTGCCAGCTCCCACGGCAACGCCTCGGGGGCTGGCTCCGCCACGATCGCGTCGCTCTTGCCGAGCGCACCGAGAATCACCTTGCAGGCCTGCTCCACATCGTCGCCGTAGCCGATGCCGACGTCGTATTGCGAGCGACGTGTCTCGAAGGCGGTGCGTACGGTCACGGCGCGCGTGTAGATGTCCGCGTTCGGGATGACGACCCGCTGACCATCGTAGGTGCGGATCAGTGTGGCCCGCGGCTCGATTGCCTCGACCGTGCCCTCGAAGTCGCCGGACCTGATCTGGTCGCCTCGCCGGAACGGCTGACGGTAGAGGATCAGCAGGCCCGACAGCCAGTTCTGCAGGATGTCCTTGAATGCGAATCCGACGGCGACGGAGCCGATACCGAGCGTCGCCAGCAGATCGACCGGTTTCACCGAGGGAAACACGATGGCGCAGACGACCAGCAGCCCGAGCACGACGACCAGCCAGCGGGCGAACCCGCCCAGCAGCCGGCCCAGATCCGGACGGTTTCGGTGTCGGAAAACGCTCACGACGGCGCCGCCAGCGAGCCACGCCGTCAGAATGAATACGACGAGCACGACCAAGGCCACGATGAGATTGGGCAAAATCCAGAAGAAACCCTGGACATAGCTCGCGATCAATCCGACCGGCTCGCTCGCGTCGGTCATGGCGCCCTCTCGGCATTGAATCGCGACGCCTCGGCGGGATTGCTTGTCCCCTCGCTCGCCGGCAAGCCGCCACTGCCCTGCCGGACGACGCTGAGCGTCCCGTCGGTCTCGAGCACGACGGCGAGCGCCAGCGACGGTTCGCCCAGACCTTCCGATCTCAGCGCAGCCTCGATCTCCGGGCGCGTGATCCGCTCCTGGCTCATCGCCGACTCGATGAACTGCCCTCGCAGCAGCAGGACACTCGGCTCGGATTTGACGAAGCCCCGAAACGTCCGAGACCGGACCGTGAGCCACGCGATCGCGTATTGCAGGGCCACGAGCAGTGCGAGCCCCAGCACGCCCTCGGCGAGCGCGACGGTCTCGCTCAACAGGATCGTGGCCAGCGTCGAGCCCAGCGCCACCGTGACCACGAGGTCGAAGGCATTGAGCTTCGACAAAGTCCGCTTGCCCGATGTGCGCAGGATGATCACGAGTGCGAGGTACGCGATCGGCCCCACGATCACCACACGTGCCAGTCCTGTCCAGCCATCGAAGAACATTGCTGCCTGGGCTCCTGCCCGTTGAGATGCGAGGGCAACGGGCGCACCGGGACATTGTTCCCATAGCTGGACTTGCGTCGCACGTTCACGTTCGCAGGCGACCTGCTATAGAGGCGCCATGCCCATCCACGACTTCACCTCGCAACGGCTTTATCTCGACACGCCGCTCTCGCCGGGCGCGACGGTCGCGTGCACGCCCGAGCAGGCCAACTATCTACGCAATGTCCTGCGGATGGGTGACGGCGACGCCCTTCTGGTCTTCAACGGCCGCGACGGCGAGTGGAAGGCGGCGCTCGCCCAGCGCGGAAAGCGCAATCTCGATCTCGAGATCGGCGAGCAGATGCGCCCTCAGGAGGGCGGGCCCGACATCGACTACCTTTTTGCGCCGCTGAAGCGCTCGCGGCTCGACTACATGGTGCAGAAAGCGACCGAGATGGGAGTCGCGCGCCTTCACCCCGTGATCACGCGCCACACACAGGCCGAGCGGGTCAACACCGAGCGGATGCGCGCCAACGCCATCGAGGCCGCCGAGCAGTGCGGCATCCTGCGCATTCCCGAGGTCGCCGAGCCGATGAAGCTCGAGCGCGTGCTGGAGGGATGGGATGCCAGCCGCCGCCTGATCTTCTGCGACGAGGCGGCGGAGGTGAAGAGCCCAGTAGAAGCGCTGCGAGCACTTCTCCCTCCCCACTCGCGGGGGGAGGTCGGGGAGGGGGGGACGGCAGAACAGCAGTCGTCGGGATTCCCCCCACCCCTAACCCCTCCCCGCAAGGGGGAGGGGAACTGCGATTCACCCCTCGCCGTGCTGATCGGGCCCGAAGGCGGGTTTGCCCGGGAGGAGCGCGAGATGCTGATCGCCAAGCCCTACGCGCTCCGGCTCTCCCTCGGCCCCCGCATCATGCGCGCCGACACGGCGGCCGTGGCGGTACTGGCTCTCGTCAATTCCGTGCTCGGAGACTGGCACTGAGGCCAAGCCCACCCCACCTCTCCATTATCGAATGACGGGGAGACGGCCATGAAGATCGGCGTGCCCAAGGAGATCAAGACCCACGAGTACCGCGTCGGACTGACCCCCGGTTCGGTGCGCGAGGCGGTGGCGCACGGACACGAAGTGCTGGTCGAGACCGACTGCGCGGGCCGCATCGGTCTGTTCGACGCCGACTATCTTCGCGCCGGCGCCCGGATCGCATCGACCGCAGCCGAGATCTTCGCCTCCGCAGACCTGATCGTGAAGGTGAAGGAGCCGCAGCCGGCCGAGTGCCGGATGCTGCGCGAGGGGCAGACGCTCTTCACCTATCTGCATCTCGCCCCCGACCCTGCGCAAGCCAAGGCCCTGCTGGCGTCGGGCGTCACGGCCATCGCCTACGAGACCGTCACCTCGCCGCGCGGCGGGCTGCCGCTGCTGGCGCCGATGAGCGAGGTCGCGGGCCGGATGTCCGTGCATTGTGGCGCCCATTGCCTGGAGACGGAGCAGGGCGGGCGCGGGATGCTGCTCGGCGGCGTCGCCGGTGTCGCCCCGGCCAAGGTCGTCGTGCTCGGCGCGGGTGTGGCGGGCTGGAACGCCGCGCACATGGCGGTCGGCCTCGAGGCCGATGTCACCGTCCTCGACATCAACCTGGAGCGGCTCTACGCCATCAAGCAGCAGTTCGGTCCCGCCGTCACCACGCTGTATTCCACCCGGGCGGCGGTGGAAGAGCAAATACTCGTCGCAGACCTCGTCATCGCCGCCGTGCTGGTGCCGGGCGCCGCCGCACCCAAGCTGATCACGCGCCAACACGTCAAGGACATGCGGCGCGGCTCGGTGATCGTCGACATCGCCATCGACCAGGGCGGCACCGCCGAGACGTCGAGACCGACGACGCATGCGGCCCCCACCTACGTCGTCGACGAGGTGGTGCACTACTGCGTCGCCAACATGCCAGGCGCGGTGGCACGTACCTCGACCTTCGCCCTCAACAACGCCACGCTGCCGTACCTTCTGGCGCTCGCCGACAAGGGTCCCCTGCAGGCGGTCGCCGCCGATCCCTGGCTGCGCACCGGCCTCAATATCCACGCCGGCCGGATCACGCATCCCGCGGTCGCCCAAGCGCTCGGCCAGACGTTCACCGATCCCGCCGGCATCGTGCCCAGGGCTTGATGCTCGCCCGTAACGGGGAACGATCACTGCCCTGGCGCGGTTTGCCGGACATCTGGGGATACGAGGGTGTCCGGAGGCATTGGAATGATCATATTCGCGCGGCCTGCGACGGCATTGGGTTTGCTGATGGCGAGCGTCGCTACACCCGCCCTCTCGCTCGAGCCCGGGACGACCAAGCCCCACGAGATGGCGCAGACCGGCGGCGACGCCTGCACGAGCCTGACCAACGCGCTCGAGAGCAGCGGCGACAAGACGGGCCCAGTGACGCTGGCCCAGGCGCGCGAATACCAGCGGCGCGGCGACCAGTCGTCGTGCCGCCTTGCCCTCCAGCGCATAGAACTCGGCGACCGCCCATCAGCCACGACGCCGGCCCTCCCCGGTCCGGCCGCCTCCACCGTCCAGGGCACCGCCACCTCCCCACCGTCGACACCATCAACACCATCGACACCATCGACACGTGAAGTCGGCGCGACGCAGCTCAAGTCGATTGCGGTCTGGAACGACAAGGAACGCCTCGGCGAGGTCCGCCGCGTCGTGCGCGGGCCCGATGACAAGCGCTATGTGCTGATCGTCGCAGGCGGCTTCCTCGGGATCGGTGAAAAGCTCGTCGCCCTACAGATCGACAGCTTGCGTCATAATGGGGATCGCTTGATTTCGACGTTGACCGAGGCCGACGTCCGAGCACTCCCCGACGTCTCCAGCAATGCCGGATATCGTGATCTCGACGCAGCCGAGACGATCGCGATGCGACCTTAGAAGGAGATCATCAGACAGCCGCTTGTCAGCCTCGCTCCGATCTGCAACACTTCGTTCGAAGGTGGCGTGCATTGCGCTCGGCCACCGTAGGGTTGCGGACGGGCTTCGGGGGAGGCCGGGTGTCCGCCGGGCGACGCGAGCCCGCTTGCGTCGCCCACCTATCGCGGGAGTACTCTATCGCGGGAGTACTTGCCGACCGATTTCCAGAACGGCTACGCCACGCGGCGGTTCGATGCGGCCGCGACCGGCACGCAGATGTCCATCCGCAGTCGGCCATTGGCCGGTTTCAGCGGATCGCAGAGGTAGACCTCGAGCATCGGCCGCGCTGCATCGACGCCCATGTTGCGGCCCGGAGCCCATTCGCTGCACAGCCACTGCAGCGCCGTGGCGATCTTGTCGCGGCCTTCGGTATGGCGATGGCGAACGTAGGCGCCGCCCGGCAGCATCTGCATGCCGATACCAGCAACCGGGTCCTCGACGAGATCGGCGGGCGCCTCGATGCAGGCATCGTAGCGGCACTCCAACGCGCCGGTCGCCCCGGCATGATCGCGCAGCAGGCCATAGGACCGGACGATATCGCCGCGCGCACCCTTGGCCTCGGCCCACGACAGCAGCTTGCTCCAGGCCTCGGAGGAGGCAGTCTGCGCGAGACCACGCGCGCGCACGAAGAGAACCGGAGACGGCCTGAGGTAGACGATGCCCGTGCTCATGTGAACCACCGCGAATGTTGATCTCTCGACAGCGATCCCTCCGCCGTCGCGTAGTTTTACAATGTACACGCGATTCGCTTGGGTCCGTTTAAGCGGCTGGATCAAATTGCGCGCTTTCGGTCAACATCCACTTGTCTATGTGGGCCACATCGGAGGCACACCGCGCAAGGAATGCTCAACCTTTTGCAGCGGCCTTCAAGGCGAGCAGATCGCGCCAGGCCTGTCGCTTTGCCGAGGGGGTGCGGAGCAGGAAGGCCGGATGCAGCATGGCGAGCGCCCGGCAGGGGTGACGTCCGACGGCAACGTCGTGCCACTTGCCACGCGCCTTGGTGATCCCGTCGGCAATCTCCAGAATCGCCTTGGCCGCGGCACCCCCGAGCGGCACGACGAACCGCGGCGCCACCAGCTCGACCTGCCGCTCGATGAACGGGCGGCAAACCTGGACCTCCTGCAGCGTCGGCGTGCGGTTGCCGGGGGGACGCCAGTAGACGACGTTGGTGATGTGGACGTCGGCCTCGGTCAGCCCCGCCGCCATCAGCATTTTGTCGAACAACTGGCCGGCGCGACCGACGAACGGCTTGCCCTCGAGGTCCTCCTCGCGACCGGGGGCCTCGCCGATGAACATGATCGCGGCTTTCTCGGCACCACGAAAGAAGCAGAGGCTCTTGGCGGTCGCCTTGAGCGCGCATCCATCGAAACCGGCCAGCAGGGCCTGCAACTCGGCGAGGCTCTGTGCGCCGGCCGCCTGCCTGCGGGCGCTCGCCTCGGCCGCGTCCGGCGCAGCGGTCGGGAACTGCCGGGCGGACGCGGGCTGCGCCGCAGCCGCTGGCGCAGGCCTCGCGGGTGCTGGCCCCGCAGGAAGCGGTGGTCTCGACGCCGCCGGCAACGCCGTCCGGACGACGGGCATGGCTGCCGCCGGAGCGCGTGCAGCCGGCGACAGAGCGGACGCGGCGGGCGATGCGACTGCCGCGGCCGGCGCCTCGAACACCAGCCCTTCGCCCGGCACGGCGGGACCGCGGGCGAGCCAGTCGATCGTCTCCTCACCGACAGCCGCCTCCGCTCCCATGGCCACCTGCCATGCGAGCCAGGCCGTCAGCACCTCGCGATCCTGGATATCCATCATCCCCCGTTCTTACCCGAGACCGCCCTGGATTTCACGCCCCCCTGCATGGCTGCCGGCCGATTTGCTCGCAAGGCTTGACGGTGTGGGCATCCCGGTTCAAACGAAATCGCACCTTCGATGCGGAAAGACACGGACAGGATTGGAACCCGACATGGCGGAGAGCGAGACCGAGCTGCCAGCCCGCGAGGCAATGGAATTCGACGTCGTGATCGTCGGCGCTGGCCCGGCCGGACTTGCGGCCGCCATCCGCCTGCGCCAGCTCGCCTTGGCCGCCGACACCGAAATTTCCGTCCTGGTCATCGAGAAGGGCTCCGAGGTCGGGGCGCACATCCTCTCGGGCGCGGTGATCGATCCCGTCGGCCTCGACCGGCTGATTCCCGACTGGAAGGAGAAAGGCGCACCCATCGACACGCCGGTCACCGAGGACAAATTCCTGGTGCTCGGACCTGCCGGCGTAATGCGCCTGCCGAACTTCGCCATGCCGCCTTTGATGAACAATCACGGCAACTACATCGTCAGCCTCGGTGCGGTCACCAAGTGGCTCGGCGAGCAGGCGGCCGAGCTTGGCGTCGAGATCTATCCAGGCTTTGCCGGCGCCGAGATCCTGCGCGACGAGAGCGGCGCCGTCGTGGGCGTCGCCACCGGCGACATGGGCATCGGCAAGGATGGCAAGCCCAAGGACAGCTTCGTGCGCGGCATGGAGCTGCGCGCCAAGTACACGCTGATCGCGGAAGGCGCGCGCGGCTCGCTCGCCAAGGGACTGATCCGCGACTTCAATCTGTCGCACGGCCGCGAGCCGCAGAAGTTCGGCATCGGCCTCAAGGAGCTCTGGCAGATCGCGCCGGAGAAGCACCAGAAGGGCCTCGTGCAGCACTCGTTCGGCTGGCCGCTCGATCTCAAGACCGGCGGCGGCTCGTTCCTCTACCACTACGGCGACAACCTCGTATCCGTCGGCTTCGTGGTGCATCTGAACTACGACAATCCGTATCTCTCGCCCTACGACGAGTTCCAGCGCTTCAAGACCCATCCCGCCATCCGCGACGTGTTCGAGGGCGGCAAGCGGATCTCCTACGGCGCCCGCGCGATCACCGAGGGTGGCTGGCAGTCGGTGCCCAAGCTCACCTTCCCCGGCGGCGCGCTGCTCGGATGCTCGGCGGGTTTCGTCAACGTGCCGCGCATCAAGGGCTCGCACAACGCCATCCTGTCGGGCATCCACGCCGCCGAGGCCGCCTTCGCCGCGATCGGCGCGGGCCGCCAGCACGACGAGTTGACCGCCTACGAGCGCGACGTGCGCGAGGGGCCGATCGGCCGCGACCTCAAGAAAGTGCGCAACGTCAAGCCGATGTGGTCGCGCTTCGGCACCGTGGCCGGCGTCGCGCTCGGCGGCCTCGACATGTGGCTCAACACCGTCATCCCCGGCATCGGCCTCGGCTACACTCTGAAGCACGGCAAGAACGATGCGGCCTCGATCAAGCGGGCATCGCAGGTCAAACCAATCGAGTACCCCAAGCCCGACGGCGTGCTGACCTTCGACCGGCTCACCAACGTCTCGTTCTCCGCGACCAATCACGAGGAGGACCAGCCGGTCCATCTGAAGCTCAAGGATCCGACCATTCCGATCTCGGTCAATCTGCCGGAATGGGCCGAGCCCGCGCAGCGCTACTGCCCCGCCCAGGTCTACGAGGTGATCACCGAGGCCGACGGCTCCAAGCGGTTTCAGATCAACGCCCAGAACTGCGTCCACTGCAAAACCTGCGACATCCAGGACCCGAGCCAGAACATCAACTGGACGGTGCCCGAAGGCGGTGGCGGACCGAACTATCCGGGCATGTGATCCCGACGCCCCTGCGCGCCATCGGTCCACTGCCGTCAACACCAACGAGCAGGCCGCAGTCCAATCGCATATGAGAGCCCCCCCTCCCCCTCGACAGGAGGGATGGGGAGGGATGGGGCGAAACAGCAGTTGCCGCGGACGGCCCGGAGTTGCGTCTCCAGGGCTGCAACATGCTGACATAACGGTATTTTTCTGACTTTTTTCCGAGTTATCCCCGCTGTCCCCGTACGCTGTAGAATTGGGCCCAGCGATGGAACGGATCTCGCACTCCGCTTCATCGCCTGGTCCGAAAGCGAAACGGAGCACTGCCCATGCCCGCGGCCCGTCCCGAAATGGAACCCTCGACCGAGCCTTTCCGCTCCGTCCATCCCGGTCTGACCGCCGCCGGTCCACCGCCTCTCGCGCCCCGCCGCAAGCTGATCGAGAGCACGGTGGCGCAGGTGTTCGGCGTACATGCCCGCGAGCTCCGGCGCCTCAGCCGCGGCCGCGCCGATGTCGCCCAGGCCCGGCAGGTGGCGATGTACCTCACCCACGTCGTGCTCGGCCTGTCCCTGTCTGAGACCGGCGAACTGTTCCGACGCGACCGCACCACCGTGGCGCATGCCTGCACGGTGGTCGAGGATCTCCGCGACAACACGGTGTTCGACCGCGTGCTGGAGCTGCTCGAAAGCATCCTGCCGGCGATCCTGGCACCGCGCAGCAGCGACCTCCCGCTCTGGAATTGAGCGCCGCTCCAACTCCGCCCGCCCCCCCGCCGAGAGAACCGATGACCCGAAAGACCGCGATGCCCGCCCGACCCGATGCCCGGCCCGGCCTCGATCCCGACGAGAGCCCGCTCGCCTGGCTGCCCGGCGCAAGGACAAGGACGGCCGCCCGATGATATCGGCCACTGAGTTCGAGGCTGGCGAGCGGCTAAGGACCGATTTCACCTTCGGCCAGCTGATGCCGAGCGTCACCGCGCGCTGGTCGCCGGTCGGCGCCCATGACGGACGCCCGCGCGCCTCGTCCAACTCGGCCGGCGACCTCACCGACAACGCGCTCGCCGCCCGCGAGCGGGTGCGCCGCGCGCTCGATGCGGTCGGCCCCGAGCTCGCCGGCATCCTGGTCGATGTCTGCTGCTACCTGAAAGGGCTCGAGTCCGCGGAGAAGGCACAAGGCTGGCCGCTGCGCTCGGCCAAGGTCGTGTTGCAGCTCGCACTGCAAAGCCTCGCCCGCCACTACGGGCTTTTGGGCTCGGGCGCGAGTCCCGGCCCCGCCCGCATCCGCCACTGGGGTGCGGACGGCTACCGACCCACCCCGGGCGGCGGCGGCGAGCCCGCCTAGAAACCAAAATACGCTAGCCGACCGAGGTCACCGCGTCGGCCGCATCCCGGCGGATGCGCTCGACCATCGAGGAGAGGCCGTTGGAGCGCTGCGGCGTCAGGTGCTCCTTGAGGCCGAGCGTATCGAAGATGGCGAGCGCGTCGAGGGCGAGGATATCGGCGGCGGGCTTGCCGTCGTAGGTCGCCAGCAGGATCGCGATCAGGCCGCGCACGATGTGGGCGTCGCTGTCGCCGGTGAAGCGCATCACCGGCTCGCCGCCCGCGCGGTCGACGACGGTCGAAAGCCACACCTGGCTGGCGCATCCCCTGACCTTGTTGGCCTCGGTGCGATCCGTCTCGGCGAGCGGCGCGAGACCCCGCCCCAGCTCGATCACGTAGCGATAGCGGTCCTCCCAGTCGTCGAGCAGGGTGAAGTCGTCACGGATGGCGTCGAGCGTGGTGTCGGTCATGGGGTAGAGATAGGCGGAGCGGGGGTGAGGGTGCAAGGCAGGCGTGGCGGCAGCCGTCCCAAACCTCGTCATCCCTGCTTTCGCCGGGGTGACGAGCCGATTGAGCGTAGCCCTTGACCCGGCCTGCCCCACGGCGGCATTTACCCCACCATCATCCCCGAGAGGTACCCGATGCAGCCTGTGGTGTGGAGTGTCGATGAGCGCGGTGTAGCCACGGTCGTGCTCAACCGGCCCGAGGTCAACAATGCCTATGACGGCAGCCTGATCCTCGGCCTGCACGAGGCGATGGACGTCCTCGGCAAGCAGACGGGCCTGCGCGCGGTCGTGGTCAAGGGTGCGGGCAAGCACTTCCAGGCCGGCGCAGACCTCAAGTGGATCAACGCCGTGCGTGTATCTTCACCCGAGGAGAACGAGCGCATTTCACGCGCCACCGCCGAGGCCGTCGACCGCTTCAACAAGCTGCCGCTGCCGACCGTGGCGCTGGTGCAGGGCTTCTGCGTCGGCGGCGGCACCGGACTGCTGGCGGCCGCCGATGTCGTCGTCGCCACCGAGGATGCCAAGTTCGCGATCTCGGAAATCCGCTGGGGCCTGACGGCGGCGATCATCATCCCGCAACTCTGCGACGCGATCGGGGTGCGGCAGGTGCGCCGCTACGCGCTGACCGGCGAGCGGTTCGGCGCGGCCGAGGCCCATCGCATCGGCCTCGTGCACGAGGTGGTGCCGGCGGCCGAGCTGGAGGCGACCGGCGAACGGATCGTCAAGGCGTTGCTGGAGAACGCGCCCATCGCCATCGCCGAGACCAAAGCGACGGCGCTCGACGAGGCGGCGGGCCAGATGAGCGTGTCGAAATTCGAGGATCTGATCCGCAGCCACGCCAACAAGCGGCAATCGGCCGAGGCCGTGGAAGGGCTGACGTCGTTCGCGGAGAAGCGGCCGGGGAAGTGGTCGTGACGCTCTCCTTCGCCCCGCTCGCGGGGAGAAGGTCGGGATGAGGAGCGGGTTCCGGGCGCGGCGCCGGTGGCCGCCCCTGACCCTCTCCCCGCGAGCGGGGAGAGGGGATTGCTCGATGATCACCTCATCGTCGGGTAATCCGTATACCCCTCCGGGCCGCCGATGTAGGCGGTCTTCGGATTCCATTCGTTGAGCGGGCCGCCGGCCTTGAAGCGCGCCACGAGATCCGGATTGGCGATGAACAATTTGCCGAACGCGACCGCGTCGGCCTCGCCCTTGTCGAGCGCCTCCTGCGCGCTCGCCTGCGTGAACATCTCGTTGGCGATGTAGACGCCGCCGAACGCTGTCTTCAGCGCCGGGCCGAGGCGCGGCTCCCTCACCGCCTCGCGGGCGCAGATGAACGCGATCTTGCGCCGACCGAGTTCGCGCGCGACGTAGCCGAACGTTGCCGGCAAGTCACTGTCGCCCATGTCGTGGGAATCCGCGCGCGGGGCGAGATGCATGCCGACCCGGCCCGCGCCCCACACCGCGACGACCGTGTCCGTCACCTCGAGCATCAGCCGTGCCCGGTTCTCGATCGTGCCGCCGTAGCGGTCGCTGCGATGGTTGGTTTTGTCCTGCAGGAACTGGTCGAGCAGGTAGCCGTTGGCGCCGTGGATCTCGACGCCGTCGAACCCCGCCCCCTTGGCGTTGATCGCGCCCTGTGCGTATGCCGCGACGATGGCCGGCAGCTCGTCGGTCTCGAGCGCGCGCGGGGTCTCGTAGGGCCGCTCGGGACGCAGCAGGCTGACGTGGCCCTTGGCCGCCACCGCGCTCGGGGCGACCGGCGTCGCGCCGTCGTGATAGACCGAATGCGAGATGCGGCCCACATGCCAGAGCTGGCAATAAATGCGCCCACCGGCCTTGTGGATGCCATCCGTCACCAGACGCCAGCCGTCGATCTGCTCCTGCGACCAGATCCCGGGGGTGTGCGGATAGCCGACGCCCATCGGCGTCACCGAGGTCGCCTCCGACAGTATCAAGCCCGCTGTCGCGCGCTGCATGTAGTAGTCGCGCATCAGAGCATTGGGGGCACGCGCGGGCCCGACTGTGCGATTGCGTGTCAGCGGCGCCATGACGATGCGGTTGGGGATCTCGAGGTCGCCGAGCTTCAGCGGGTCGAACAAGGAAGGCATGGGAAAGTCCTGTCTCGGAGGAGCGAGCGCCACAGGTAGGGCCGGCGGAACCTGCCAGCAAGCCGCACCGTCGGCGCGAGCCGCCGGGCAGCCATGCCCCATCCACAGCTTGTGCCCAGCGCCCCGCCGGCAGGTGGCGGCAGGCAGAGAATCCGATAGACAACGAACCCACCGCCGACACACGCCGTTCACTCCGCGAAAGAGCCCGTCATGCGCTGCCCCTATTGCTCCAGCGAGAACACCCAGGTGAAGGACAGCCGGCCGAGCGAGGAGAGCGCCTCGATTCGCCGCCGCCGCGTCTGCCCCGATTGCGGCGGCCGTTTCACCACGTTCGAGCGGGTGCAGCTTCGCGAGCTGACCGTGGTCAAGCGCTCGGGCCGCAAGGTCGCGTTCGACCGCGACAAGCTCGCCAAATCCGTGGAGGTTGCCCTGCGCAAGCGCCCGATCGAGCCCGACCGGATCGAACGGATGCTGTCAGGCATCGTCCGACAGCTCGAGAGCGCGGGCGAGAGCGAGGTGTCCTCGGAGCAGATCGGCGAGATGGTGATGGAAGCGCTGCGCGGGCTTGATCCCGTCGCCTACGTGCGCTTCGCCTCGGTCTATCGCGATTTCCGCGAGGCCGCCGATTTCCAGGAGCTGCTGGGCGAGATCGCGGTCGGCGAGCCTGGAGCCGCTCTGGCGCTGGCCAAGCACGGGATCTCGATGGACGTCTCCGCCAAGAAGCATTGACGGCCGCATACTCGGGGTCGGACGCACCGCGTCCGGCATCGCGTCGTGACCCTTCCGGCGATCTGAATGCCGGACCCGGCGGGTCGGACGCCTCAGTCATGCCGATTCATCGTCCCCGCTATGAGTGGACGCCAATCCGACTTGCAGGCATTACGTAGAAGGGTGGTCCGGCTCCCCTCAGGGTGGCGCGGGCTCTTCTCCGCGCCGTATCCCCGGCCCCTTCAGTTGCATCAGCACGAGCCCCGCACGTCCCTATGTCTGCCGTCCACACCGCAAGCCTCGACCGGCAGATGATGGCGATGGCGCTGACCATGGCCCGTCGTGGTCTTGGTCAAACCGCGCCCAATCCGGCGGTCGGCGCGGTGCTCGTCGATCCGGCGACGGGCGAGATCGTCGCGCGCGGCTGGACCCAGCCGGGCGGGCGGCCCCACGCCGAGACCGAGGCGATCCGGCGGGCGGGCGCGCGCGCGAAGGGCGCCACGTTGTATGTGACGCTTGAGCCGTGCTCGCACCACGGCAAGACCCCACCGTGTTGCGATGCCGTGATCGCCGCGGGCATCGGCCGGGTGGTCTGTGCGATCGGCGACCCCGATCCACGCGTCGCCGGTCGCGGCCTCGATCGATTGCGCGCCAACGGCGTCGCGGTGACCCAGAGCGTCCTGGCCGAGGAGGCACACTGGATGACGCGCGGCCACATCGTCCGCGTCACCGAGCGCCGGCCGCTGGTGCAATTGAAGCTGGCGCTGTCGGCGTCGGGCGAGGTTCCGCGTGGCGGGGCCGGTCAGCCGACGTGGGTGACGGGACCGGAGGCGCGCGCGCACGGCCACTTGCTGCGCGCGGAGGCCGACGCGATCCTGGTCGGGCGCGGCACCGTCGCCGACGACGACCCCGAATTGACCTGCCGCCTGCCCGGCCTCGCCCACCGATCGCCGATCCGGGTGGTGCTGGCGACCGGCGCCGAGCTGCCGCCGACCTCGAAGCTGGCGCGCACCGCGCGCGGCGTTCCAGTCTGGCTGTTCTGCGGGCCGCATGCGCCGGCAGACCGGCTCGCCGGGCTCGAGGACGCCGGCGTCAAGGTCACGCGCGTCACCACCATCGGTGGCCATCTCTGGCTGCCCGCCGTCACCGAGGCATTGGCGGGCGCGGGCATCACCCGCCTGCTGGTCGAGGGCGGCCCTTCCATCTGGCGCGCCTTCGGCCGGGCCGGTCTGATGGACGAGGTGGTGCTGTTCCGGGCGCGTCTTCCCTCCCCCGCGCGGGAAGGAGATCCAACCCGCACTCTCACCCCCTTCATTCCCACCGCGGGCCTGGAACTGGTCGACGTCCGCCGGCTCCCGACGGACGAGATCCTGCACTTCCGCGCGCGCCGCTCGATCACCCACGCCTCTACCTCTGGCCCCCTCGGCGGAAGGCACTGAGCGATGTTCTCCTCCACCATCCGCACATGGCTCCCCCTGGCGTGCACAACTGGCTATTTCGGGCCGCACGGGCCACAGTGGCCGCACTCCATTTCACCCAGCATCCAGCGCGCACCATGACCCAGCCCTTCCGCTACACCCTGCGTGTCCGCTACGGCGAGTGCGACGCCCAATACGTCGTGTTCAACGCGCGCTATGGCGACTATGTCGACCTCGCCTCGACCGAGTTCCTGAAGGCGTGCTTAGCGGGCCGCGACATCTTCGACGGATCGTTCGAGTACCAGGTCGTGCGGCAACTGACGGAGTGGAAGGGCTCGGCCCGCTTCGACGACGTGGTCGAGGTGTCCGTGAGCCCGGCGAAACTCGGGACCACATCGTTCGCTCTCGCGTTCGAGCTGCGCAAGGCCGGCACCCCCGACGTACTCGTCACCTGCGAGACGGTCTATGTGACGGTCGACAAGGCCACCTGGTCGAAGCGCCCGCTCACCGACGACGAACGCGCCCGCATCGAGGCCGGCGCACGCGGCAAACGGATCGATCACGCGGGCCATCTCACCGCCGTCCCGGACGGCAGTACATGAAGGATCAATCGATGTTCACGGGCATCATCACGGACGTCGGCGAGGTGGTCGAGAGGAACGGCGGGCATTCGGCCATCCGCTCTAGCTATCCGGCCGCCAGCATCGCCATCGGCGCCTCGATCTGCTGCAACGGCGTCTGCCTGACGGTGACGACGGTCAAGGCCGCAGGCACCGCCGGCAGCATCTTCACCGTCGACGTCTCCAACGAGACGCTGTCGAAAACCAATCTCGGCCGGTGGGCACCGGGCGTACGCGTCAATCTCGAGCGCTCCTTGAGGGCCGGCGACGAACTCGGCGGCCACGTCGTCTCGGGCCACATCGACGGCGTCGCCAAGCTGGTCGAGATCACCACCGACGGCGACAGCCGCCGCCTGTCGTTCGAGGCCCCCGAGCATCTCGCCCTCTACATCGCACCGAAGGGCTCGGTGGCGCTGGACGGCACCTCGCTGACCGTCAACGAGGTCTCCGGCACCCGCTTCGGCGTCAACCTGATCCCCCACACCTTGACCGTGACGACCTGGGGTAGCAAAAAGCCCGGCGACGAGATCAACCTCGAGATCGACCTGTTCGCGCGCTATGTCGCCCGTCTGATGGAGTTCCGCCGGTGAAGAAGGGTGAGATCAAGAAGCCCGCGACAGAGGGCCTGAAGCAGGCCGTCTACGAGCCGGGCGGCGGCTTCCTGTCGTCGACCGAGGAGATCCTCGACGACATGCGCAACGGGCGCATGGTCGTGCTGGTGGACGCCGAGGACCGCGAGAATGAGGGTGACCTCATCATCCCCGCGCAGATGGCGACACCCGACGCCATCAACTTCATGGCCAAGTTCGGTCGCGGCCTGATCTGCCTGACACTGACCCAGGATCGCGCCGAGGAGCTGAAGCTCGAGTCGATGGTGCGCACCAACGGCTCGCGCACCGGCACCGCCTTCACTGTCTCGATCGAGGCCAAGGAAGGCATAACCACCGGCATCTCGGCCGCGGACCGCGCCCGCACCATCTCCGCTGCCATCGATCCGACCAAGAGCTCGAACGACATCACCTCGCCGGGCCACGTGTTCCCGCTCGTCGCCCGCGACGGCGGCGTGCTCGTGCGGGCCGGACACACCGAGGCGAGCGTCGACCTGTGCCGTCTCGCCGGGCTCTATCCCGCGGCCGTCATCTGCGAGATCATGAACGACGACGGCACCATGGCCCGCATGCCGGACCTGGTTCCGTTCGCCCAGCGCCACGGCATCAAGATCGGCACCATCGAGGATCTGATCGCCTACCGCTTCCGCAACGACAACCTCGTCAACCTCGTCACCGAGCGCAAGGTCGACAGCGCCTTCGGCGGCGGGTTCGAGCTCAAGGTCTACACCACCAACGTCGAGCCGGGCGAGCACTTGGCCATGATCAAGGGCGACCTCACCGCGCCCGGCCCGGTGCTGGTGCGGGTGCACGCGGTGAAGCCGCTGTCCGACCTACTCGGCATCAAGGGCGAGCGCGACCGCAGCGGGGACATCGCCAATTCGCTGGAGGTGATCTCGCGCGAGGGCCGGGGGGTGCTGATCCTGGTACGCGATCTCAGGCTCAAGGCGATCATGGATGCGCTCGGGCTCGACGCGCCGGGCACCATCCACCGCAAGCCGATCCAGGGCCGCCGCATGGTCGAGGTGGGCATCGGCTCGCAGATCCTGCGGCATCTCGGCGTTAGGGATATGATCCTGCTGACGAACTCGCCCGCCTCGGTCTATGTCGGCCTGGAGGGCTTCGGCCTCAAGGTTTCCGGAACCCGACGCATCGAATAACGAGAAACGGTAGAACGCGAACATGGTCAGCCGCACACCCAGAGCCTCGAGCGCACCAGCGGCGGTGAGGTCCAAGACACGCGTCCTCGTCATCGAGGCGCCCTACTACGAGAACGTCGCCGAGGAGCTGGCGGCCGGCGCCATCGCCGAGCTGGAGGCGGCCGGCGCGAGCTGCGACCGCATCATCGTACCAGGCGCCCTGGAAATCCCGCAGGCGCTGGCCCAGGCGATCGCCGCCGACCTGATCCCCGGCACCTATGCCGGCGTGATCGTCCTCGGCTGCGTGATCCGGGGCGAAACCTCGCACTACGACGTCGTCGTCGGCCAGTGCAACCACTGGCTCTACCAGCTCGCGATCGAGCATCGCATTCCCCTCGGCAACGCCGTGTTGACGGTCGACACCGAGGCGCAGGCGCTGGCGCGCGCCAGCGGCGGACGCGATGGCAAGGGTGGCGACGCCGCGCGCGCCTGCCTGTCGCTGATCGCGCTCGGCCAGACGCTGTCGGAGAAGGGGGCATGACCAAGGCCCCCCGGAAACGTCAGCGAGAGGCCAACGCGGAGGGCGTGTTCCCGCGCAGCGCGGCGCGGTTGGCCGCGGTGCAGGCGCTCTATCAGATGGACATGGCCTCCACCGACGTCACCACCGTGATCGCCGAGTTCACGCACCAGCGCCTGCCGGATGCGACCACCGACGACCCGCTGCACGGCGCCGATCCCCAGTTCTTCGCCGACATCGTGCGCGGCGTCGTCCGCCGCCAGCGCGACATCGACCCCGCCGTCGACCAGACGCTGGCGACGGGCTGGCGGCTGGTGCGCGTGGATTCGATCCTGCGCGCGATCCTGCGTGCGGCGACGTTCGAGCTGCTGGAGCGGTCGGACGTGCCCGGCAAGGTCGTGATCAACGAGTACATCAACGTCGCCAAGGCGTTCTTCAGCGAGGACGAGCCGCGCGTCGTCAACGGCGTCCTCGACAAGCTCGCGCACGGCTATCGGGCGGGAGAGTTCGCCGACAAGGAGCCGCGCGCGAGCGCCGAGAAGGGCAATGACTGACAGCAGCCGGAGCGAAGGTGCCGCCTCGGGTGAGGCCCCCTTGGGCGAGGCTGCCATCATTGCCGGCTTCCTGGCTCCACTGGCCGCGGGGTTTCCCGGCGCAATGGGCCTGACCGACGACTGCGCCTTCCTCACGCCCGCGCCCGGAGAGGAGATCGTGCTGAAGACCGACGCGGTCGCCGAAGGCATTCATTTTCGCTCGACCGACGATCCAGCCGACATCGGCTGGAAGGCCCTGGCGGTCGCCGTCTCCGATCTCGCAGCCAAGGGCGCGCGCCCGCTCGTCTATTTGATGGCGCTGAGCTTTCCACAGATGCCGGCGCGCGACTGGCTCGCCGGCCTGAGCGCGGGCCTGTCGCAAGCCCAAACCCGCTTCGGCCTCCATCTCGCGGGCGGCGACACCGACAAGCGCCCCGGTCCCGTCACGGTCACGATCACGGTGCTCGGGGCGGTGCCCACGGGTCGCAGGGTGGTCCGCGCGGCGGCCCGTCCGGGCGACACGATCCTGGTCTCGGGCACGCTCGGGGATTCCGCACTCGGTCTCAAGCTGCTGCAGGAACCCGCGCTCGCCAGCGAATGGGGGCTGACGACGCAAGAGGCCGCGCACCTTGCCGGACGCTATCTCCGCCCTGAGCCGCGGATCGGACTGCGCGCTGCCATTCTCGACGAAGCGCGCGCGGCGATGGACCTCTCGGACGGCCTCGCCAAGGACCTCGGGCGCCTCTGTCTGGCGAGCGGCGTCGCGGGCATCATCGACGTCGACCGCCTGCCGCTGTCGTCGGCCGCGCGCAAAGCCGTCGTCGCCGACCCAGAACTCCTCGCGGCCGTGTTCGCCGGCGGCGACGACTACGAGATCCTGGCGACAGTGGCGCCGGAAAGCGCGGACCTCTTCATCGCAGCGGCCGCCAGCGCCGGGATCGCCGTCACCGTCATTGGCCACATCGGCGACGGCTCCGGCGTCCGCTTCCTCGCGACGGATGGCTCCGAGCTGGCGCTGTCGGCGACCGGCTGGGATCACTTCGGCGGCTGACTACGCCTTCTTTTTACGCGCCGGCAGGTCCTTGCGCTTGGTGCTCGCCAAGTCCTCGAGTTCCGGCTCGGTCATCGACTCGACCATTTCCTTCGACGCCCCGCGCAGCTTCTTCTTCGCCGTCTCGCCGCGCTTGGCCGACAGGGCGGCGCCGGCGGCTTTTTGCTGGGCTTTCGATTTCGCGGGCATACGGATCTCCGTTGCTGTGCCTTAGCGCCTGCAACGCGCCCACGCGCGCCGGGTTGCAGCAGCCATGCGGTGCCGCACATGACGACCCTGCTCTGAGCGCAGACCCTATCGCTTGGCCCGGCGGTACGACTGTGATTGATTGCTGTGCAAATCGCGCCGGGCCAACGAAGTTCCGCGCGAGGGAAACGCCAGACACGAGAGGGCCTCAATGTCCAACGCCCCATCCGCGCCGATCCTGATCAACGGCACCTGCGCACCGGAATTCGCCCACGTCCGCGAGGAGTTCGAGCGCAATTTCCGCGAGCGCGGCGAGGTCGGCTCCGCCGTCTGCGTCTACAAGGACGGCCGCAAGGTCGTCGACCTGTGGGGCGGCCACAAGAATCTCGCGCGCACGGTGCCCTGGGCCGAGGACACCATCGTCATCATGAACTCGCTCGCGAAGTCGATGAGCGCGCTCTCGACCCACATCCTCATCGATCGCGGCAAGATCGAGTTCGATGCTCCGGTGGCGGCGTATTGGCCGGAATTCGCGCAGAACGGCAAGGACAAGGTGCTGATCAAGCACGTGCTCTCGCACACCTGCGGCTGCATCTTCTCGGATGGCGCGCCGAAGGGCTCGTGGTTCGACTGGCCGCTATTCATCTCGATCCTGGAAAAGCAGACACCGGCCTGGGAGCCGGGCACCAACGGGGCTTATAACTCGATCAACATCGGCTTCCTGCTGGGCGAGGTGGTGCACCGCGTGACGGGAACAACGATCGGGAAGTTCTTCCGGCGCGAAGTCGCCGAGAAGCTCGGGACCGACTACAACATCGGCCTGACAGCCTCGGAGATCGCGCGCGTCTCCGACATGCACGAGAACCCGAAGAACCAGTTCTTCCAAACCGCGTTCGATCCCCAGACGCCGCTCGGGCGCGCCTTCGGCGAGAACGCCAAGCTCGGCCACTTCCAGAACATCCGCGAGATCCGAGAGTTGGAGATCCCCTCGTTCAGCGGTCACGGCAATGCACGCGCGATGGCGCGCAACTACGCCATGCTCGCCGGCAACGGCGAGGTCGACGGTATCCGGCTGCTGTCGGAGAAGGCCGTCGAGCGTGCGTCTGAGCTCGTCTGGGAGCACGACTGCATGATGACCAAGCGGCGTCTGCGCATGGGCTATGGCTTCATGCACAACGAGCCCAACACCGTGCCGATGGGCAACAATATGACCGCCTACGGCCACACCGGCACCGGTGGCGCCTTCGCCTGGTGCGACCGTGCCCGCAACATGAGCTTCGCCTACTGCACCAACTTCCAGCGCGAGGGCCCCGGCATCGGGCCGCGAGGTGCTGCACTCGGCGTCGCCGCCGGCGGTGGCAAGCGGCCGGACTGGCTGAAATAGAAGAAGAGAGGGAAGAGGAGAGAGAAGCGAGAAGTCTCACTTCTCCCGTCTCTCCCCCTCACGTCTCTACCCTCACTCTCGTACAACCGACGCTGCCAGAGTGGACGCCCACTCCTCAGTCCAATTGCAAAGGGGCGGGACGACAAGTCCCCATCACGTGAGCAAGCTCTCCCGAATTTCCGCGCTCGCCCCGTTCCAGGTCCGCGACTATCGCCGCCTCTGGTGCGGCGACCTGCTGACGTCGTGGGCGTTCGAGATGGAGAATATCATCCTCGGCTGGTACATCCTGGTCGAGACCGGCTCCGTCGTGCTGCTCGCGCTTTACGGCTCGTTGATCTATCTGGGCACCCTGGTCTCGCCGATGTTCGGCGTGATGGGCGACCGCATCGGGCATCGCAATTTGCTGACGGGCATGCGGCTCTCCTACGCCTGCCTCGCCGCCGTCATCGCAGCGCTCGGGCTCGCTGGAAATCTCAGTCCGATCGTGGTGCTGTGCATCGTCGGTGTGATCGGCATGATCCGCCCTTCCGATCTCGGCGTCCGCGCCGCCCTCGTCTCCGCTATCGTGCCGCCGGCGCAGTTGATGCCCGCGACCAGCCTCGCGCGCACAACGGTCGAATCAGCCCGCATCACCGGTGCCATTGCCGGCGCCTATCTCGTGGCGCAACTCGGCATGTCGCACGCCTATATCGCCATCGCGCTGTTCTACCTGCTCGGCGCGCTGGCGACCCAGCGCGTCCAGCCGCCTCCGCCGAGACAGATCCTGCGCGACGCGGCGGGCGATGTGATGGCCCATCCCTCGCCCTGGCGCGACCTGAAGGAGGGCATCGTCTACGTTTGGCGCGCGCCACAACTGCTGGCCTGCATGCTGATCGCCTTCATCGTCAACCTCACGGCATACCCGATGTCGAACGGGCTGCTGCCTTACGTCGCGCGCGAGATCTACAAGATCGACCAGACCGGTTTGAGCTACCTCGTCGCCGGGTTCGCGGGAGGCGGGCTGATCGGCTCGATCGCGCTCAGCGTGATGGGAACGCGGGTACGTGCGGGACGCATGACCGTCGTGTTCGTGCTGATCTGGTACGTGATGCTGCTCGCGTTCTCGCGCATGCCGACGCCGGCGACGGGCTTTGCCGTCTTGATGGTCGCCGGTGCCTGCCAGACACTCAGTCTGGTGTCGTTGTCGGTGCTGCTGCTGCGGACCTCCGAGGAGCGCTATCGTGGCCGCGTGATGGGCGTGCGCATGCTCGCGATCTACGGCCTGCCGACCGGGCTGATGCTGTCCGGGCCGCTGCTGGCGAGCCAGGGCTTCGTCGCGACCTCGACGCTCTACGTGGCGTTCGGCACCGCCTGCGTGCTGCTGATCTGCTGGCGCTGGTGGCGCTACCTGTGGCCGCTCGACGCCAAGGCCAACGGCTGAGCGAAGGCGCGTCGGCCTCGCCCGATCACCGCTGTCTTGCGTAAGCGGACGCCAGCCGATCTCTTTGACTATACTTTAAGGATGTTCGGACTCGGCCCAATATTCGCCACGCATTGTCGATTAGAATGAACTTGGTTCACATTAGATCTACGGATTGCATCATGGGCCAAACGTCTCGGCCAGGCGACAACCGTGAGAACTCAGTTCACCCCTCCGAATCCACCGAGCGCTGGCTGAGCGCGGTGGCGGTCGTCGGAGCGGCCGGCCTGATCGGCTTCGGCATCGTGCTCTGGATCGCAGCCAACTGGGACGACCTCGGCAAGGCCGGCCGGTTCGGCCTTGTTAGCGGCATCATCGCGCTTTCCGCCCTTCTCGCAGCCGCGGCCGGGCCCGCGCGCGCCGCAGCCTCGCTGGTGGGCGTCCTCGGCATCGGCGGGCTGCTGGCGCTGACCGGCCAGACCTATCAGACCGGAGCCGATCCCTGGCAATTGTTCGCGCTGTGGGCCGCGCTCGCCCTGCCGTGGGCCGTGGCCGCGCGGCACGACGCGGTGTGGTCGCTGTGGGTGGCGGTGGTGTTCACGGCATTGCCGTTGTGGGTGATCAGCCTCACCGGCCGCTATGCCCACGACCTCACGACGACCGCGGTGGAATGGCTGGCCGCAGCCGCCGTCTGCCTGTCGCTGAGCGGCAACATCGGCGCCGAGCGCTGGCTCGGGCGCACGCCGTGGGCCTTTCGCCTCGCCGTGCTGTCGAGCCTGACCCTGGTGACGGGCGCGGGGCTGGAGGCGCAGTTCGGCGGCTCCTCCAGCAGCCTCCTCGTCTATGTCGCGGGCCTCATCGTCGTCGCGTCGATCGCCGCCGTCCTCGCCGTCCGGTCGCCGTTCGACCTGCCGCTACTCGCCGCCGCGACCCTAGCGCTCGACGTGATGGCGATCTGCGGCCTCGTTCGTGCCGTTCTCTGGCGCAACGAGCACTTCGGCTCGATGCTGCTCGTCGGCGTGATCTCGGCCGGCGTCGTCGCAGCCAGCGCCGTCGCCCTGCTCCGGATCGCCCGCGCCCGCCAGGACGCGCAAGTTTCACACGCCGCCGCCCCCCTCGAAGATGCGGCTGCGCACCCGCCTGAGGAGGCCTCGCGCACCTGGCCGGTGGCCGTGCTGAGCGGCATCGGCGCGATCATGGCGGCGCTGCCCCTGATCGGGTTCCTGTTCATGGCCCTCGGCCGAGCCATCGAGCGCGGACCCGGCACCTGGATCACCGGCCTCGTCGTCCTCGGCGCCGCAGTTGCTCTGCTGCGCACCGCCAAGCCCCTCGGCTTCGGCCAGCAGTTCGGCGTCATCGCGCTGGCTGTCGGTGGATTGCTGATCGGCTTCGGCGCCTACCGCGATCTCCCCATCGTCCCGGCCACGCTGATCATGCTGTCGCTGACCTGCGTCCTCGCCGCGCTGCTACCGGTGAACTGGATCCGCGGACTGCTCGGCGCTGCGGCAGCGGGGTTTGCGTGCGTGCTGATCGCGCAGACGTTCGACGATCTCCGCCACATGCCCGACGTCGCCGCGTTCCGCCTCGCCTGGACGCTGATCGCGGCGGCGGGGGCAGCAGCTCTGCTGAAGACGCCGCGCGCGCACGACGGCATCACCGCCTTCGCTATCGGCTGGAGCGCCCTGGCGCTGCTCGGGCTGATGCTCGCAGCCGGCCAGAGTTTCCTCGTTGGAACTCGCTTCGGTCTCGGCGGCAGCACACTCGGCACCGCGGTCGGAGCGGCCGATCTGTGGAATGTCAACCGCGTGCTCTCCATCGCTGCGGCTCTCGGCGGCGCATGGCTGCTGCTCGAGCGCGACCAGGGCCTGCGCGGCCCCGCCGGCTATGGCGTGGCCGCGGTCGCCGTGATCCTGGCCGCCTTCATGCCCGGCCTCGGCGCCGTGATACTGCTGCTCGCTGCCGCGACCCTGACCGGTCGCCGCACCATCGCCGTGCTCGCCGCCATCGTGGCGCTCTGGATCGTCGGCGCCTTCTACTACTGGCTCGGATGGCCACTGGTGCAAAAGGCCTACCTGCTGATCGGCCTCGGTGTGGCGCTCGCCGCGCTCTGCTGGCTGAGCGGCATCCGCACGCACGCCCCCACCTTCGGCGACGACGGCAGCGCGCCGCTGCCCACTGGCCTCCCCACCGGTCTCGCTGCCGGCCTGATCGGCGTGGCCGCCGTCACCACCGCCATGCTCGTCGGCAGCGGCGTGCGGGACATGGAACGGATCTTGACGACCGGCCGCATCGTCCACATCCCGCTCGCTCCCGTCGATCCGCGCTCGCTGATGCAGGGCGACTACATGGCGCTGCGGTTCGCGCTTCCTGCGACGCCGGATGCCCAGCACGCTCTGCGGGCGGCATCGCCTCGGCTCGCCGCTCTCGCCACGCTCGATCCGCGGGGGGTGGCGACCGTCGAGGGGTTCACCAGCGAGCCGCTCGCGCCTCGATCCGACCGTCTCCTGATCGATCTCGCTTGGCGGGCGGGGCGCTGGAGCCTCGGCACCGACGCCTTCTACTTCAAGGAAGGCACCGCGAGCCGCTACGCCCAGGCCCGCTTCGGCACGTTCCGGATCGACGAGAACGGCCGCGCGCTGCTCAGTGGTCTCGCCGACGCCGACCTGAATCCGCTGCATTGAAGCGCATCAAGAAACGCCCGGAATTACGGAGTTTCACGAAAGCGTCACGTATCCTCTTGCACTTCTCCGGGCGCGGCGCGAACATGACGTCTGTCGCGCCTCTCTCCTCAGGCGCGGGGTCGCGGCGGTCGCATCCGCGCGCCTGAGCGAAGGAGGAGACCATGGGGCAACCCGCTGGCCACACGGCCCGCAGCGCCCGCTGCATCGCACTGGTCGGCCCGTACCTGTCGGGCAAGACCTCGCTGCTCGAGGCCATCCTGGCCCGGTGCGAGGTGATCTCGCGCCAGGGCAGCATCGCCAACAGGTCCACTGTCGGTGACGCAAGCCCCGAGGCCCGCGAGCACGGTATGAGCGTCGCGCTCAATGTCGCCGATGCGACCTTCCTCGGCGATCCCTTCACCTTCGTCGATTGTCCAGGATCGATCGAGTTCCAGCTCGAGGGCGCCCACGCGTTGACCGCCTGCGATGCCGCCATCGTCGTCTCCGAGCCCGACGAGAAACGCGTGCCCGCGCTGCAGATGATCTTCAAGCAGCTCGAGGACCGGGGCATTCCACACTACCTGTTCTTGAACAAGATCGACACCTTCGACACCCGGGTTCGCGACATCCTCGCGCAACTGCAGCCTGCAAGCGCGCGTCCGCTCGTGTTGCGGCAGATCCCGATCTGGGAGAACGGCATCGCGACCGGCTACGTCGACCTCGCGCAGGAAAAGGCCTACGTCTATCGCGAGCATGCGCCGTCCGAGGAGATCGCGCTGCCCGCGAGCCTCGCCGAGCGCGAAAAGGAAGCCCGCTTCCAGATGCTCGAGAAGCTCGCCGACTACGACGACGAGCTGATGGAGCAATTGCTCTCCGACATCCCGCCGCCGCGCGACAAGATCTTCGACGACCTGACGAAGGAGTCCCAGCAGGGATTGATCTGCCCGGTGTTCCTCGGCTCGGCCGAGAAGGGCAACGGCATCATGCGGCTGATGAAGGCGCTGCGGCACGAGGCGCCGTTCGTCTCCACCACGGCCAAGCGGCTGAAGCTCGAGAACGCCAAGTCGTCCGTCTACGTGTTCAAGACCATGCACACCGCGCACGGCGGCAAGCTCTCGCTCGGGCGTGTGCTGACCGGCGAGATCCCCGACGGCGCGACGCTCGCGGGCCCATCCGGCGAGGAGCGGGTCTCCGGCATCTTCTCGATGATGGGCGAGGAGCCGAAGAAGCGCGGCGCGGCGAAAGCCGGCGACACCGTCGCGCTTGGCCGCCTCGAACACGTGCACACCGGCGACACGCTGACGACGGAGAAATCCGGCGTCGTGCAGATCGCCGCTCCCAAGTCGCCGCAACCGGTGTTCGGCTCGGCCATCGTACTCAAGAACCGCAACGACGAGGTGAAGCTGTCGGCCGCGATCACAAAGCTGATCGAGGAGGATCCCTCGCTGTCGATCGACCACAACAAGGACACGCACCAGATGGTGCTGCTCGGCCAGGGCGAGATGCACTTGCGCGTGGCCTTCGAGCGGCTGACGCGCAAGTACGCCATCGCCGCCGACCGCCAAAAGCGGCAGGTGCCCTACAAGGAGACGATCAAGGCCGCCATCGAGGTGCGCGGACGGCACAAGAAGCAGTCGGGCGGCCATGGACAGTTCGGCGACGTCGTCGTCGAGATCCGACCGCTACCGCGCGGCGCCGGCTTCCTGTTCAACGAGAAGATCACCGGCGGCGCGGTGCCCAAGCAGTTCATCCCCTCGGTCGAGATCGGGGTGTCGGACTATCTGGCGCGCGGGCCGCTCGGCTTTCCCGTCGTCGACGTCGGGGTGACGCTGAAGGACGGCTCCTATCACACGGTCGACAGCTCCGACATGGCGTTCCGCCAAGCCGGCCGCATCGCCATGCAGGAGGGCATGCCGAAATGCGCGCCGGTGCTGCTCGAGCCGGTGATGGCGGTGGACATCGTCGTGCCATCGGACGCCACCTCGCACATCAACGGCATGATCTCGCAGCGCCGCGGCCGCATCCTCGGCTTCGACGCGCGCGAGGGCTGGCCGGGCTGGGACCGCGTCGAGGCGCAGCTTCCAGCCTCCGAGATGGAGGATCTGATCATCGAGATCCGCTCGGCGACGTCGGGCGTCGGCAGCTACACGGCGCAGTTCGACCATCTCTCAGAGCTGACCGGACGCCTCGCCGATCAGGTACTGTCCGCCCACAAGCAGGCTGCGGCTTGACGCCATTACCGCAGGCCCTCATGTGCCGGCCCGCGGCGCCCGAAAACGACTGAAGCTGCTTGTCATCCCGGCCGGAGCGCAAGCGCGGAACGCGCTGAAACGCAGAGCCGGGACCTAGGGGCCACTTGTCAAGCGCTTGAATTCGCAACTCCTGGGTCCCGGCTCGCCTTCGGCGGCCGGGATGACAAGCGCGGGCAGTAGCGGGTGCTGGCACTGGCCGTCAGCCGTGCTAAGACCCCTCCCGGCAAACATCCAACCCGGGAGCACCCCCATGGCCATCACCCGTCACGAGCCCGCGAAGATCTTCTCCAAGGTCGTCGAGGCGAACGGCTTCGTCTTCACCGCCGGTATCGTCGCCGACAACCTGACGCAGGACACCAAGGGCCAGACCCAGCAGGTTCTCGCCGAGATCGACCGCCTGCTGAAGCTGTGCGGCACCGACAAGACCAAGGTCGTCTCGGCCACCATCTGGCTGACCGACATCCGCAACCGCGACGCCATGAACGAGTCCTGGAACGCCTGGACCGGCGGCCAGAACCTTCCCGGCCGCGCCTGCATCACCGCCGCGCTCGCCGACCCGCGCATGCTGGTCGAGATCCAGGTCACCGCGGCGAAGTGATCAGAAGCGGCGGTGTCCGACGCTCAGCGATGGACACCCCGCATCACCGTGGAGAAAGCCGATGATCCGGCCTTGGAAACCAGCAGGTTACAACTCCGTTTCGCCCTATCTCACCGTGAGCGACGCGAAGGCCACGCTGGCATTTCTCGAGGCAGTTTTTAGCGCCAAGCGTCTGCGATTGCTCTTTCGGCCCGACGGATCACTGATGCACGGCGAAATGCAGATCGACGACACGGTCGTCATGTTGTCCGAGGCGACGAGCACCTGGCCCGGGGTGCCAGCGCATGTCCACATCTACGTGGACGACGTCGACGCCACCTACCAGCGCGCATTGGCGGCCGGTGGCACGTCAATAATGGCTCCTAGTCAGAAAGACGACGAGGACAAGCGCGGCGGTGTCCAGGATGCCGGCGGCACGACTTGGTGGATTGCGACGCAGGTCGAGATGCCTTGAGCGTCCAAAACTCCTCCTCGTGAATTATTGTCGCCGCGGATCCGCCGCGTCCTCGATCTGCAGCTCGATCTTGTCGCGGCCGCCCCAGGTGTCGCGCTTGAGATTGCCGACGATGTGCAGCGGGAAGCCGCCGGCGTTGGCGAGGAGATCGCCGAGCGGCTGGCCGACCGCACGGAACGCCACGGCGTCGAGCCGCTTGCCGTCGCCCGCCTCCAGCACGCAGCGCAGATGCGACTCGCCGACCTGCTTGGCGAACTTCACCCGGTGCGCGGGAAACGCGAAGCGCGGTTGCGGATTGCCCTGGCCGTAGGGCCCGGCGCGCTCGATCAGGTCGATCAGCTCGTCGGTGACGCCCGAGGCCGTCATCGCGCCGTCGATCTCGAGACCGGCCCGGCCGCGCGCCTGCGTCACGCTCGCGCTCACCTCCCCGGCGAGAAAGGCCTCGAGCTCGGCGAGCTTGTCCTTGGCGACCGTCAGACCGGCCGCCATCGCATGGCCTCCGCCCTTGATCAGCAGGCCCTTGGCGACCGCCGCCCGCACCGCGCCGCCGATGTCGACGCCGGCGATGGAGCGAAGCGAGCCGGTGCCGGAGGCGTCCGCGCGGCCCTTCGCTTCCTCCCACGAGATCACGCAGGCGGGGCGACGGAATCGCTCGACGAGACGGCTCGCGACGAGGCCGACGACGCCCTTGTGCCAGGCCTCGGACCCGAGCAGCACGAGTCCCTTGTCCGGATCGGCTTCGAGCATGCGGTCGGCCTCGGAGATGGCCTGCTCCAGCATCTCGGTCTCGATCGCCTTGCGCTCCTTGTTGAGCCGGTCGAGCAGGGCGGCGATCTTCGCCGACTCCGCCTCGTCCTCGCCCGCGAGCAGCCGCGAGCCGAGTGCTGCGTCGCCGATCCGCCCGCCGGCATTGATGCGCGGTCCCAGCACGAAGCCCAGATGATAAGGCGTCGGCGCCTGATTGAGACCGGCGGTGTCGAACAGCGCGCGCAGGCCCAGATTGCGGCGCTGCCCCATCACCTTCAGTCCGCGCACGACATAGGCGCGGTTGAGGCCGACGAGCGGGACCACGTCGCAGACGGTGGCCAGCGCGACCAGATCGAGCATTCCCATGAGATCAGGCTCGGCCGTACCCGACGCATAGTGACCGCGCTTGCGCAACTCGCGCGCCGTCGCCACCAGCACCATGAACACGACGCCGGCCGCGCACAGGTGGCCGAGGCCCGAGACGTCGTCCTGCCGGTTCGGATTGACCACGGCAGCGACGTCGGGCAGCCGCTCGTCGGCCTGATGGTGGTCGATCACGATCACTTCGGTTTTCAGCTTACGCGCGACCGCGAGCGGTTCGAAGCTGGTGGTGCCGCAATCGACGGTGACGATCAGCCCCGCGCCTTCCTTGACCAGCGCCTCGATGGCCTGGGGGTTGGGGCCGTAGCCCTCGAAGATGCGGTCGGGAATGTAGATGCGGGCGGCCACGCCGTGATGCGCGAGAAACCGATGCATCAGCGCCGACGAGCAGGCGCCGTCGACATCGTAGTCGCCAAACACCGCCACGTTCTGGCCGGCGATGATCGCATCGGCGAGGCGCGCCGCGGCCTTGTCCATGTCGCGCAGCACGCTCGGATCGGGCATCAGCGCCTTGAGCGTCGGATCGAGCACGACGGCGACCTCGTCGAGCTTGATGCCGCGGGCCGCGAGCACCCGGCCGAGCAACTCCGGCAGGCCGTGCCGCTGGCTGATCGCGGTCGCCACGTTACGCGCCCCGGGATCGAGCCGGTCGCGCCAGGCGAAGCCCTTGGCCGAGGCCGCGATGCCCAGGAACGCGCCTTCGTCCCGGTCTGCCAAGCCGATCGCCAGCCCACTGGATTTCTTGAGCGCCGCACCCATGCCCACCGCCTCCTGCAACCCGCCGACAATGGGTGATTCGTGCGGCGCCCCCGAGGCCGTGAGAAGCGCTATCGGGCGCTTCTCCCCAGCTTTCTCCTATCCGCCGAACAGCGTGCGCATGCGCGGGAGCGGCGCGAGCTTGAGATACGAGGTCATGCGGTCGGCGACGACCTGCTGATAGTCCGCCTCGAAGGCCTGCCAGGCCGGATCAGAGGTGAGCGCCACCTTGTGCTGCTCGGCCTCGGCGGAATTGGCGAAGCCGTGATAGATGACGACGCGGTGGATGCGGCCGATCACGGAAACCAGAACGCCGATGCGGGCGGGACTGTCGATCGGATGCCCGGCGATGTCGTGCTTGCGGCACGTGTCCCAGAACGTCACGAGCCCACCCGGGAAGAAGTCGAGCACCGTCTCGACGACGCGGAGCTTCCCGGGCGCTGCCTTGGACAATTTCGCGATCTGCGGCGGCAATTGCGGCGTCGGTCCCGCGAGCGTGTCACTGAGGCCCGCTACGGGAGGGGCTGCGAAGAAGCCGTTTTCCTGGCGCACCATGCACGGCCGCACGAGCTGGAAATAATCGAGCTTCTGCGTGCCGTAATACTGGTCGTAGCACGCCTTCCAGTGATCCATAGACTGGAAGCGATAGAGCTGGATGACAGTGTCGGTCGGGCCGGAGACGGTCGAGAGATACGAGAGGTTATGGTCGAGCACACAGCCGTACACGTCGGGCGTGTTCCACTCCTCCTGCGCCTTCCAGAACGTCTCGATCTTGCCCGGCCTGAACGTGTAGGCGCGCCGCTCGAAGATCATCGTTTCCTCCCGCATCATCTGTTTTGTAGCGACAGCCTATCGCGACCGCGCGTCGCTTCACAGCCCCAGCGAAACCGGCGATAGTCGCGCAGCCGTCCCGGTCGCCAACTTGCGAAGGATCCCGCATGTCCGCCTTTCACGGCGTCTATCCCTATCTCGTCTCGCCTGTCGATGCCGACGGCAAGGTCAAGACGGCGGTGCTCGGCCGGCTGGTCGACGACCTGATCAACAAGGGTGTGCACGGCGTCACGCCGCTCGGCTCGACGGGAGAGTTCGCCTATCTGACGCCAGTCCAGCGCGAGAGCGTGGTGCGCACCACGATCGAAGCCGCGGCAGGGCGCGTTCCCGTGGTCGCCGGCGTCGCCTCCACCTCGACGGCGGATGCGGTGTCGCAAGCGCTCCGGTGGCAATCACTCGGCGCGACCGGCATCCTCGCCATCCTCGAGGCCTACTTTCCGCTGAACGACACCCAGATCCACGCCTACTTCAGCGCCATCGCCGATGCCGTCGACATTCCCGTCGTGCTCTACACCAACCCGCAGTTCCAGCGCTCGGATCTCTCCCTCGGCACCATCGCGCGTCTGGCCGGGCATCCGCGCATCCAGTACATCAAGGACGCCTCGACCAATACCGGGCGGCTGCTCTCGATCATCAACCAGAGCGGCGATAAGCTGAAGGTGTTCTCGGCCTCCGCCCATATCCCGGCCGCCGTCATGCTGATCGGCGGCGTCGGCTGGATGGCGGGGCCGGCGAACATCGCGCCGGTCGATAGCGTGCGGCTCTACGAACTGTGCCGCGCCGCCAGATGGGACGAGGCAATGGTGCTGCAGCGGCGGATGTGGCGGCTGAACGAGGCGTTCGCCAAGTACAACCTCGCCGCCTGCATCAAGGCCGGCCTCGCCATCCAGGGCTACGACGTCGGCGATCCCGTGCCGCCGCAGGCTGCTCTCAGCGCCGAGGACCGGGAAACGCTGCGCAAGGTGCTGGAGGGTGTGTCGTAAGCCTGGGACCTGTCAGGAGGGCGAGGGCGTGGCGGGAGCCCTGCGGAGCCGCGACGCTGCCAGCACGCCGTGCCGGGGCGCGAAGAAGAACGCGAGAACGAACAGCGCGGCCTGCACCAGCACGATGCAGGGCCCCGTCGCCCCGTCGATGTGGAAGCTCGTCAGCGTACCAATCACGCTCGAGCTGATGGCGACGGCCCCGGCGACGACAAGCATCCGGTCGAAACGGTCCGTCAGCAGATAGGCGATCGCGCCGGGACCGACCAGCATGGCCACGACCAGGATGACCCCCACCGCCTTCAGCGAGGCGACGATGGTCATCGCCAGCAGGACGAGCAGCGTGTAGTGCAGCAGCCGCACGGGGAGCCCGATGGCGCGGGCGTGCGCGGGATCGAAGCAATAGAGCAAGAAATCCTTCCGCTTGACCAGCATCACCACCAGCGTCCCACTGGCGACGATCGCCGTCTCCAAGAGGTCTCGCGGCGTCGCGCCAAGCAGGTTGCCGAACAGCACGTGCATCAGATGCTGATCAGTCTCCACCCGCGTGAACAGCACGAGCCCGAGCCCGAACATGCCGGAGAGCACGATGCCCATCACCGTGTCCTCTTTCACGCGGCTGTTCTCGCGGATGTAGCCGATGGAGACCGCGCAGACGAGGCCGGCGGCGAATGCGCCGATCGCCAGCGGGATGCCCAGCGCCACCGCCGCCACCAGTCCCGGCAGGATGGAATGGCTGA
Organism: Devosia equisanguinis; assembly: GCA_945889015.1. Lineage (GTDB taxonomy): Bacteria > Pseudomonadota > Alphaproteobacteria > Rhizobiales > Hyphomicrobiaceae > CAMDBL01. The sequence goes on along the minus strand of CAMDBL010000001.1, from coordinate 29,939 downwards.
TGGCGTCGCCCATCAGCGACCAGCCCTTGAGCACGAGATAGCAGGACAGCACCGCACACAATGCCCCGGTCAGCATCGCGACGACGAGGGCCCGCTGCATGAACGGGTAGGACAGGGGCACGGTGACGAGTTCGATCGCCCACATCATGGCTTGGGCGCCTCCACCGTGGCAGACATCCGCCGCTGCGCCAAAAGGCCGTGCTTGGGGGCCCACAAGAAGGCTGCGAGAAACACCAGCGTCTGCAAAGTGACGATGACGCCGCCGGTGGCGCCGTCGAGAAAATAGCTGAGGTAGGCGCCGAGGAAGCTCGTCGATGCACCGATGGCGACACTGATCGCCAGCAGCCGCGCGAAGCGGTCGGTGAGCAGGTATCCGGTCGCGCCTGGCGTCACCACCATCGCGATGACGAGGCAGGCGCCGACCGTCTGCAGTGCCGTAACGGTGGCGCCCGCGAGCAAGGCAAAGAACAGGATCTTGATGCGCGTGGGATCGATGCCGATCGAGCGGGCGTGGCTCTCATCGAAGAACGTGACCAGCAGATCCTTCCATTTCAACAGCAGGATCGCGAGCGACACCACCGCGACGATCACCACCTGCATGGCGTCCTCGTCGGAGATGCCGAGAATGTTGCCGAGCACGATCGACTGCACGTTGACCGACGTCGGATTGAGTGAGACCATCAGCAGGCCCGCCGCGAAGAAGGCGGTGAACACGAGGCCGATGACCGCGTCCTCCCTGAGCCGCGTCCGCTGCTTGACCACGGCCATGCCCAGCGCCGCCAGGATGCCCGCGACGAAGGCGCCGGCCGCGTAGGGGAGCTTCAGCATGTAGGCGAGCGCGACGCCGGGCACGATCGCGTGTGCCAGCGCATCGCCCATCAGCGACCAGCCCTTCAGCATGAGAAACACCGAGAGGAACGCGCACAGGCCCCCGACGAGGGCGCTGACCCACATCGCCTTGACCATGTACTCGTAGGCGAAGGGGACGAGAAGCTCGCTCACGTCCCGCTCCCTCTGTCGGGCTCGCGATCGACCTTGCTGCCGGGATGGGGGCCGGCCGAGCGGTCGCGCGGCTTGTCGTAATAGACCAGTGGACGCTCGTCGTCGGTCAGCACCGTCACCGCGCGCGCGTCCGCGTCGTCGTGCAGGTCGCTGCCCTCGAGCCGGAAATGACGCAGCACGCCACCGAACGCCCGCTCGAGATTGGCCTGCGTGAAGGTCTCCGCGGTCGGCCCCGCCGCCAGCACCGTGCGATTGATCAGGACGACGTGGTCGCAGAACTCCGGCACGCTGCCGAGATTGTGGGTGGACAGCAGCATCAGATGACCGGCATCGCGCAACTGGCGCATCAGGTCGATGATCACCGCCTCCGTCTTCACGTCGACGCCGGTGAACGGCTCGTCCAGGAGAATGATGCGGCCCTCCTGCGCCAGAGCCCGCGCCAGGAACACGCGCTTCTTTTGGCCGCCCGACAATTCGCCGATCTGGCGCTCGCGGAACGCCGTCATACCGACGCGCTCCAGCGCCTCGTCGACCATGAGGCGGTCGCGCGCGGTCGGGATGCGCAGGAAGCCCATGTGGCCGTAGCGGCCCATCATCACCACGTCCTCGACCAGGACGGGGAAGTTCCAGTCCACCTCCTCGCTCTGCGGCACGTAGGCGACGATCCCCCGCTTCAGTGCCTCGCGCACGGTGAGTCCGGCAATGCGCACCTCGCCGGCCTGCGGCGCGAGATAGCCCATGATCGTCTTGAACAGTGTCGACTTACCCGAGCCGTTGACACCGACGAGGCCGCAGATCGTGCCTGCACCGAGCTCGAACGAGGCATCGTCCAGCGCGCGATGGCCGTTGGCGTAGACGACGCTGACGCCACGGACCGAGATGGATGGGACGATCTGCGTGACACCGCCTCCTGGCGCATAGGTGATGGGCTTCATGCCCCGAACCCCTTGGCGATGGTATCGACGGTCACCTCGAGCAGCTTGAGGTAGGTCGGCACCGGCCCGCCAGCTTCCGAGAGGCTGTCGACATAGAGCACGCCACCGTAGCGGGCCTTTGCCTCCTTCGCGACCTGCCGCGCCGGCTTGTCGGAAATCGTGCTTTCCGAGAAGACCACCGGGATCTTGTGCTGCCGGACCAGATCGATGACGCGGCGCACCTGCTTGGGCGTGCCCTGCTCGTCCGCATTGATCGGCCAGAGATAAAGCTCCTTCATGCCGTAGTCGCGGGCGAGATAGCTGAACGCGCCCTCGCTGGTCACGAGCCAGCGCTGCGCCTCCGGGATCGACGCCAGACGCTGGCGCAGCGGCGCGTCGCTGGCCTTTATTTTGGCCGAGTACGCGGCGGCGTTGCGGGCATAGACGTCGGCGTTGGCCGGATCGTGCGCAGCCATCGCTTTGCGGATGTTCTCGACATAGATCAGCGCGTTCGAGGGCGACATCCACGCGTGCGGATTGGGCTTGCCGGAGTAGGGCCCCTCGCCGATGCCCAGAGGTTGTATACCCTCCGTCGCGACCACGCTCGGCACGTTCCTGACGTTCTGGAAGAACGGCTCGAACCAGCGCTCCAGGTTCAGCCCGTTCCAGACGACGAGATCCGCCGACTGCGCCTTGACGATATCGCCGGGCGTCGGCTGGTAGTCGTGGATCTCCGCCCCTGGCTTGGTGATTGCCTCGACGGTCGCGGCGGTTCCCGCGACGTTCTGGGCGATGTCGCGGATGACCGTGAAGGTGGTGACCACCTTGAGTGGCTTGGCACGCGGCTGGGCCGACGTTGCGCCCTGCGCCGACGCCGCGCCGGCCAAAGGCAGAAGTGCGATCGCCACGGCGGCGGCAACCACCGATCGGAGAAGGCCGCGGTGGCCGAGGCAATGTGTCGCGACGAGCATGCAATCCCTCACGAGCTGTGCCCGTCCGCGAAACTCTCAGGATCGCGCTTCCAGGCGTTCATCTCCAATCTAGTTGCGAATGGTTCCTAATTGCAAGAGGCCTGATCGAAAGAGGCACGCGCGACGTCGACGGGACCGCCCCACCCCACCCGCACACGAGCCATGCCGTTTGCGCCCGGCCGTGGGGATTGTACCGAACGTTCGTTCGGCTATCCTTGCCGCGGATAAACAAGCGAGCGCGCCCCTGGCGGCGCGCGCCGCGCAGAAACGACGCCACCCGAGGAAACCCGATGAGCGCTGGCACCGCATCGATCGTCGTGCTCGACAGCATCACGCATTTGAAGCCCGAGCATGCCGGTCATGTCGTGGTCGCGGGTTCGCATGGCGGCACCTATGCCGCCTATCTCGCAGCCGCGGGTCACGTCGCGGCCATCGTGTTGAACGATGCGGGCGTCGGCAAGGACAAGGCCGGCATCGCCGTTCTCGGATACTTCGACGCCATCGACGGCGCCGCCTGCACGGTCGGGCACATGTCCGCTCGAATCGGCGAGGGGCAGGACATGCTGGACGGCGGCATCGTCACCGGCGTGAACAAAGCCGCGGCCGCGCTCGGCTGCAAGGTCGGCGAGCCGTGCGCGGCCACCATGCGCAAGCTGCGCGGCGCCAAGCCCGCCACCAAGCCCTACGAGAAGCACGAGGAATCCCGCTTCCTGCTGAACGACGGCCCGGTCAAGGTGTGGGGCATCGACAGCGTCTCGCTGGTCCGCAAGGAGGATCAGGGTTGCATCGTCATCGCCGGCTCACATGGGGCCATCCTCGGCGGCAAGCCAGAGACGGCGCTGAAATATCCAGCGCTGGCCGCCGTGTTCCACGATGCCGGCATCGGCAAGGATCGCAACGGCATCACCCGGCTGCCCGCCCTCGACCCGCGCGGCATCGCGGCTGCCGTCGTCTCAGCCGACAGCGCCCGCATCGGCGATTGCCGCTCGATGTGGGAGACCGGCCGCCTGTCCGTCGTCAACGAGACGGCGACATGCTGGGGTGCGAAAGTCGGAATGACGGTGCCCGAGTTTGCCGCCATTGCGAGCCGGCACGCCACGTAGCGGATGGCGGGATTCGCCTCTTCCCCTGGGGAGGGGCCGGCGCGGAGCACCGGGTCGCGCATGAAAACTTTCGATGGTTGAACCGAGAGGGACTGACATGGCCACGCGCCGTAAGATCGAAGGCAAGATGAACGGCGGCCGCGCCATGGCCGAGATGATGCGTCTGGCCGGCGTCGGCCCGATGTTCGGCATGGGCGGCTTCCAGCTGCTGCCCTACTACGACGCCATGGCCCAGCTCGAGATGAAGCACAACCTGATCAACGACGAGCGCACCGGCGCCTTCGCCGCCGATGCCTACGCGCGCATCACAAATCGTCCCGGTGTGTGCGACGGCACGCTCGGGCCGGGCGCGACCAACCTCGTCACGGCGCTGGTCGAGAGCCTCAACGCCGGCACGCCGATGATCGCCATCGCCGGTGACGCCAACCGCACGCACGCCTGGAAGAACATGACCCAGGAGGCACTGCAGGTCGATATCCTGAAGCCCGCCGCCAAGGCGCTGATCCGCGTCGAGTTGACGAGCCGGCTGCCGGAGATGATCCGCCGCGCGTTCGCGGTCGCGACCTCCGGCCGCCCCGGCCCCGTCGTGCTGGACGTGCCCGAGGATGTCGCGCACGGCGAGCATGACTTCACCGCCGAGGACTTCTACATCGACCCGGCGACCACCAAGGCGCCTTCGAAGCGCATGCGTCCGGCCGCCGACGACATCGAGCGCGCGGCCAAGCTGCTGGCGAAGTCGAAGCGCCCGGTGATCATGGTCGGTGGCGGCATCCATCTGTCGGAAGCTCAGGACGCGCTGCAGAAGCTCGCCGAGGCGATCGGCGCGCCGGTCGCCCACACCATGTCGGGCAAGGGCTCCATCGCCTGCACGCATCCCCTCTCCGCTGGCCTGTTCGGTCGCTACTCGCGTTACGCCAACGACATGATCGAGAAGGCGGATTGCCTGCTCGTCGTCGGCTGCAAGCTCGGCGAGATCGCGACCAAGCGTTACGCGCTACTGCCCAAGGGCGTGCCGATCATCCATCTCGAGGTCGTCGCCGAGGAGTTCGGGCGCTGCGCCCCCGCCGAGATCGCTCTGTGGGGCGATGCGCGCGAGGGACTGAACGACCTGACCGCCGCGCTCTCCTCCGACGCCAAGAAGCTGCGCGAGACGCATGCAGATTGGACCGGCGAACTGAAACCGCGGTATGCCGCCTGGCGCAAGGAGGCCGCGGTCAAACTCGACGCCAAGGAGAAGCCGATCAACGTCGGCCGCATGGTCAACGAGATGAACAATGTGCTGCCGGCGGACTCGATCCTCGTCGCCGACGGCGGCTTTGCCGCGCATTGGACCGGCCTGCTCTACGACACCAAAAAGGCCGGCCGCCACTACATGCCCGACCGCGGCCTCGCCTCGATCGGCTACGGGCTGCCCGGCGCCATCGGCGCGGCACTCGCAGCCCCCAACACGCCCGTGGTCGCGCTTACCGGCGACGGCGGCTTCAACATGACCATCGGCGACCTCGAGACCGCCCGCCGCACCGGCGCCAACCCGACCATCATGGTCGTCAACAACGCCGCCTCCGGCTACGTCAAGGCGCTGCAGCACGCCATGTACGGCCAGCGCTACCAATCGTCCGACCTCGTCGAGATGAACTACGCCAAGATCGCGGAGGCCATGGGCTGCCGCGGCATCCGCGTGACCGAACCCGAGGATCTGGCCGGCGCGATCAAGACCGGCATCACCGAGCGCGACATGCCGACCGTGATCGACGTGGTCGTCACCCGCGACCCCGCCAACATGCTGCCGGCGGCCGACAACCGCACCGTGCAGATCAAGAAGGGGGATCGGATCGCGTGATCGGGGACGTGTCTGACGATCCGTCATCCGACACCCGGAGGAAGCGATGCTCCAAGGAAAAGTCATCCTCGTGACAGGCGCTGGCGGCGCGATCGGATCGGCGGTCGCCAAGCTCCTCGCGGCACAAGGGGCAGCGGTGCTCGCCAACGACTACGGATCGAACGTCGAGGGGATCGGCAAGGGCCAGAACGCCGGCCTGGAAGAAACAGCCAAGGCGATCCGGGATGCGGGCGGACGATGCGAGGTCGACATGGGGTCGGTCGCCGAGAGCGGGGCCGCCGCCGCAATGGTGGCGCGTGCCGTGCAAGCGTTCGGCCGGCTGGACGCGGCGGTGAACGTCGCCGGCATCATGGGCTACACCGGCACGCGTGACCTCAGCGAGTCGGAGTGGCGGCGCTACATCGACGTCAACCTGACCGGCGCATTCCTCGTCTCACAAGCCGCCGTTCTTCAGTTCACCGCGCAGGGCTCTGGCGGCGCTCTGGTCCACTTCACCTCGAACGCGGGTCTGGTCGGCAGCTTCTCATATCCGCACTATGCGGCAAGCAAGGCAGGGATGGCCGGCATGTCGCGCACCCTCGCCAGCGAGTTGCTGAAGGACGGCATCCGTTCGAACTGCATCGCGCCGTTCGCTCTCACCCGCATGCACGATCACATGCCACAAGGCATGGGACCGGGTGCGCGAGACGCCCTTGCCGAATACCGGGCCGATGCCCCGGCGCCACTGGTCGGCTATCTCTGCTCGGACGCGGGCACGCACGTGACCGGGCAAATCTTCACCGTCATGAACGATGCGATCCACGTCATGAGCCAACCACGGCCGGTCCGCACCGCCTACAGTACGGACGGATGGACGGCCGAGACCATCGCCGAGCGGGCGATGCCCATGCTTGCGGGTGGCTTCTCGCCGATCGAGCCTTTGTCCAATATCTTTTCACGTAAATGACCGGAGCATCCGGAAAAGACCGAGGAGGGGAAATGGCCACCAAGAAAGCAAAGTCCGCGGCACCCGCCGGTGACCGCGCGAACGCGCCGCAGCGCATTCTCGGCATGTTCAAGACGATGTGCCTGATCCGCGAGTTCGAGGAGGCGGCGCACCAGTCCTACGTCGACGGCTTCTCGGCGGGATCGATTCACCAGTCGATCGGCCAGGAGGCGGTCGCTGTCGGCGTCTGCACGAACATGCGCCCGACCGACATGATCCACTCCAACCATCGCGGCCACGGACACGCCATCGCCAAGGGCGCGGACGTGACGGCGATGATGAAGGAGCTGTTCGGCCGGGTCGGCGGCACCTCCGGCGGCAAGGGCGGATCGATGCACATCGCCGACTTCTCGGTCGGCATGCTCGGCGCCAACGGCATCCTCGCCGACGGTGTGACGATGGGGGTCGGCGCGGCACAGGCCGTCTCGATCAAGGGCGAGGACCGCATCGTCGGCGTGTTCGTCGGCGACGGCACCACCAACCGTGGCCCGTTCTACGAGGGCCTGAACTGGGCCAAGGTCTATCACCTACCGCTACTGATCATCTGCGAGGACAACGGCTACGCCTCCTCGACCGTGACCAAGGTGATCACCGCCGGCGGCGGCCCGGCCGTGCGCGCGCGCGCGTTCGACATTCCTGCCGTCACGGTCGACGGCAACGATCTGCTGGCGGTCGATCAGGCGGCGGGCGAGCTGATCGCCAAGATCCGCAACGGCGAGGGGCCGCAGTTCCTGCACGCCCTGACCTACCGCAATAAGGGCCACATCAGCCGCGATCAGCTGAAATATCGCGCGCCCGGCGAGACCGAGGAGAAGTGGAAAACCGAGCCGATCGGCCGCATCGAATCCTGGCTCGCCGAGAACGGCATTCCGGCGGCCGAGCTGTCCGGCGCCCGTGCAGAGGCGAAAGCCCGCATCGCGGCCGCCTGGGAGGCCGCCAAGGCCGCACCGCACCCAGACCCCAAGAACGCGTTCACGGACATCCAGGACAACGGAGCCCCGCACCATGGCTGAGATGATGTTTTCGGACGCCGTGCGCGACGCGCTGGCGGAGGAGATGCGCCGAGACCGCACGGTCTGGTGCCTGGGCGAGGACCTGACCACCGCCGGAGGCTCGACCAGCGCCAGCCAGTACGACGGCCTGGTCGAGGAGTTCGGCGCCAAGCGCGTGGTCAATACGCCGATCTCGGAGAATACCATCATGGGCGCGGCGGTCGGCGCCGCGGTCGCGGGCACCCGTCCGGTCGCCGATCTCAGATCGTGCGACTTCGGCATGTGCGCCGCCGACGAGTTGGTCAACCAGGCCGCCAAGATCCGTTACATGTTCGGCGGCCAGGCGCGCGTGCCGCTCGTGGTGCGCCAGGCGATCGGCGTCAGGCGCGGCTTGGCCGCCCAGCATTGCCAGTCGAACGAGGCGTGGTGGGTACACGTGCCCGGCCTCGTCGTCATCACGCCAGCGACGGCCGCCGACGGCAAGGGCCTGCTCAAGGCCGCGATTCGTTGCGACGATCCCGTCGTGTTCATGGAGCACAAGGAGCTGTGGGGCGCGAAAGGCGAGGTGCCCTCGGGCGACCACGTCGTGCCGATCGGCAAGGCCAGCGTGCTCCGCAAGGGCAAGGATCTGACCATGGTCGCGTGGTCCAAGATGGCGCTCGACGCCAAGGCTGCCGCCGACGAGCTGGCGAAATCCGGCATCGACGTCGAGGTGATCGATCTGCGCACGGTCTGGCCCTGGGACAAGGAGGCGGTGTTCGCGTCGGTGAGGAAGACCGGCCGTGTGCTGATCCCGCAGGAGGCCGTGCAGACCGGGGGCTTTGGCGCCGAGCTCGCCGCAACCATCGCCGAGGAGCTGCACGACGTGCTGAAGGCGCCGGTCAAGCGGCTCGGCGCCCCGCGCACACCGATGCCCTATGCCAAGCCGCTCGAGGACATGGTGCGCATCACCCCCGCGCACGTGGCAGCCGCGGCGAAGGCGATGATGGGCAAGGCTTGACAAGCGTGCCAGTCGAGCCGCGCGGGCGTCCGATAACCTCGTCTCCCGCTCGACTGGCTGTCAGGACGGCTGGCCGCCCGCCGTCGCCGGATGCACCCGCGCCGGCGGGATCACGATCATGGCCATCGTGCCCGCCCTGAGGTTGGTGCGGATCTCCAGCTTTCCGCCGTGCGCCTCGGCGATCGCTTTGGCGAACGGCAGGCCGCGGCCGATGCGCAGGCGCGGCGGCCCGAACTCCAGGTCGGCGGCGAGCGGCGTCAGGCAGCGGGGGACGAACTCCGGCGACATGCCGTGGCCGCGATCGCTGACGGAGATGGTCAGCATGCGGTCGGCATGCACCTTCGCCTCCACCTCGACCTTGGAGCCAGCCGGCGCGTGCGTCACCGCGTTGCGCAGCAGATGCTGTAGGGCCTCGGTCATCGCATCGTCGTCGCAGGCAACCATGACGTCGTGCTGGGGCAGCGACGTGGTCACGCTCACGTTGCGGGTCGCTCCGAGCGCTGTGACCTCGACGAGCGCATCGGTGACCATCAGCGACAGCAGTGACGGGCGCACCGCCAGCGCGATCGAGCGGTCGAGGTCCTTGGCCGCAACGATTGCGTCGCCGATCAGCCGGTCGAGCTGGACCGCCTGGGAATCGATGGCGCGCAGCCCCGCCACCAGCTTCGCGGCGTCACCCGTCGTCTCGCGCGACCGCAGCGCCTTGGCCGCGAGCTCGCCGATCTGGCGCATCACCGCGCGACTTTCGCCGCACGCACCACCCAGAAACGCGTCGGTCGCGCGGCACCTTGCCTGAATTGCCTCCCGCTTCTCGTACTCGCGGATCCACTTGCGCGCATGGCGCAGCACGTAGTCGAAGTGGATCGGCAGGATCGACCAGTCGATTTCGTGCAACAGGAATGCCGACGCGCCGCGATCCAGCGACGCGCCGAGCAGGTCGGTCCGGTCCCGCTGCGCCAGGACCACGATCGGCAGATTGCGCGAGCGCGCGTCCTGCCTGAGCCGGCCGACCAGATCGCTCCCCTCGTGGCCGACCACGGCGAGATCGACGTAGGCCAGATCGATCGGCGCACCATCGATGGCGAGCCACACAGCATCGATCGTATCCGCCGCGACCACGTCGTCGACCTGAGCAGCCAGCACCCCGCGCAGCTTCTGGCTGATCGTGGTCTCGGCCAGAGCGATCAGCACACGGGACGCGACGACTGGGTCTCGTTCGATTTCGAAGGGCATTAAGGGGGTGTCCGGATTTTTGATGTTATTTTCCCGCAATTGTCTCGCGCAAAGGATCTAACGGGTGCTTGACCCGGCCGTTAAAGTTCGATGCAGAAAGATCGAAGTGCGTTGACCATGAAGGTTTGATGGACGCGGATTGTCGTTCATCGACACTGCGGCACGGCTGCGTACTTTTACGGGTGCGACGACACTCGTCCTTGAACGTTGCGCCGCTTGGCCTATGTATGGTCTTGGTTCTCGCCACCGGTTCGCCAGGGGTGGACCGATCGTGCGCGTCACACCGATAGAACCGAGCCCATGGAATATCTCCTGTCGCTTGCCACCGATCCCGTCGCCTGGATCGCGCTCTTGACGCTGATCGCGATGGAGTTGGTTCTCGGGATAGACAACCTCATCTTCATCGCCATCCTGACCAACAAGCTGCCCGAGCATCAACGCGAACGGGCGCGCAGGGTCGGCATCGGTGCCGCGCTGATTCTCCGGCTTCTTCTGCTCGGCACGATCGCCTGGATCGTGAAATTGACGGCACCGGTGATCCACGTTTTCGGACAGGGCTTCTCGTGGCGGGATCTGATCCTGATCGCAGGTGGTCTGTTCCTCGTCTGGAAAGCCACCAAGGAGATCCATCACCGCGTCGATGCTGATCCCGGTCCCGACGTGTTCGAGCCGAAGCCGGCCGTTGCCGGCTTCACCGCGGCGATCGGCCAGATCCTGCTGCTCGACCTGGTGTTCTCCGTCGACAGCATCATCACCGCCGTCGGCATGACGCCGCACGTACCGATCATGGTGATCGCCGTGATCGTCACCGTCGCGGCCATGCTGGTCGCGGCAACACCGCTCGCCAACTTCGTCAACGCCAACCCGACCATCGTCATGCTGGCGCTGGCGTTCCTGCTGATGATCGGCACGGTGCTGATCGCGGAAGGCTTCGGTGCGCACGTGCCCAAGGGCTACGTCTACGCAGCGATGGCGTTCTCGGCCCTGGTGGAGGGATTGAACGTGCTCGATCGCAACGCGCGGCAGAAGCGCGAAAAAAGCTGAGGCTCACGGCGGGACGGCGGGACGGTGCTCGCGCTGGTCCCGCTGGACCATCAAACGAGGTGGAGACGAAGCGGCGTCTGGGGGCGCCCTGGCCCGCTGCGTGAGGGGCAAGCCTGTCGCGTGAGGAAGGTCGCTGCGCGGTTGCGTGAGCGAGGCCGTCGGGCCGGGTCAGAACAGGCTCAGAGTCAGGACAGGCTCAGACCGAGCTGCTTCAGGCCTGCGCTGGTGGGAACCCAGGCGCCATTGCGCTCCGTCGCGAACCCCTCGCGCTTCAGCCGGCGCGCCCACATATAGGGCTGCGGCGGCAAGCTCGTCACTGGCGTCATCGCCAGCAACGTGAGGAAGGCTTCCTCGTTTTCACTCAACCGACCCATGACACGCGTGATCCACGATACCGCAGCTGTTCCCCGGGGCATCACGGGCGGCGCGAACGCCGCCCGCCTACCCCGCAGAAATTCGCCGCTCGGACGCCCATCCGGGCGGCGCTTTCACATAGCTGACATATAACGAATTCGGCTATGCTCTACGGCAGCGAATGTCTTTCTGCACAATTGGGCATCGGCTTGCCCGACTTTGCTCCGTCGCGTGGCTTTTTCATCCCCATCCGCGCAAGCCGTGTCCACGCCAGCCGGCGGCTCTCGACACTGGTGCGACGGCACCACGCTCATTTCTGCAGCCAACGGTAGCGCACCGGGCGTCCACTCATGTTCTCGGCCGCCGCCAAGATGGCGTTCACGTCCATGCCGTAGTGACCGTAGAGTTCGCTGATCGAGCCGGACTGCCCGAAATGCTCGGGCCCCAGCGCCCTCACGCGGTGCCCCATGACGCCGCCGATCCACGACAGCGTCTCGGGATGCGCATCGCACAGCGTGACGATACCGGCATCGCGCGGGAGGGCCTCCAGCAGACGCTCGACGTGAGACGACGCCTCCGCATCACCGTGCTCGCGGGCCCGCTGTGCGCCGTGCCAGCCGGCGGAAAGTCGATCCGCCGAGGTCACGGCCAGCACGCCGACGCCACGATTGTCCTCCGACAGCAATCCGGCCGCCGCGATGACCTCCGGCGCGACAGCCCCCATGTAGACGATCGCGACCTTGGTCGCCGCATCCGGCACGCGCATCCAGTAGCCACCGTCGATGATCTCGGACCTGAGCTCATCCGTCATCGGCCGCTGCACTTGCTCGACCGGACGGGTCGATAGCCGGAGATAGACGGAACCGCCTTTCTCGTCGCGATGCCAGCGGCTCTCCTTGTCTTCGCCGCCCATGCGCTGGATATACTCGAACGACCAACCCATGATCGCGTGCAACTCGTCGACGTAGGCCGGCTCGAACGAGGCGAGCCCGTCCTGTGCGATGCCGATCAACGGCGTGCTGATCGACTGGTGGGCGCCGCCCTCCGGCGCCAGCGTCAGTCCCGAAGGCGTCGCGACCAGGATGAAGCGCGCATCCTGGTAGCAGGCGTAGTTCAGCGCATCGAGGCCGCGGCAGATGAACGGATCATAGACCGTTCCGATCGGCAGCAGCCGCTCGCCGAACAGGGTGTGGGAGAGCCCTGCCGCGCCGAGCGTCAGGAACAGGTTCATCTCCGCGATGCCGAGCTCGATGTGCTGGCCCTTGGGGCTCATCTCCCAGCGCTGCGGGCTCATCAGACCGCGCGTCTTGAACAAGTCCTCGCGGCCGACCATCGAGAACAGCCCACGGCGGTTCACCCATGGACCGAGGTTGGTCGAGACCGTCACATCCGGAGAGGTGGTCACGATCCGGTCGGCGAGCGGACCGCCGGCCTTTGCCACCTCGTCGAGAATGCGGCCGAAGCCGGTCTGGGTCGAAACCTCACCCTTGGACTCGACCGGCGGCAGCGCGCCGACCGGGATCTTGTCCGCCTCGAACCGGCGCCGGCCCTTGGCGTTGAACGGGACCTTCTTCAGGTAACTTTCAACCTTGTCAGACGGCAGCGAGAGTCCGGCGAGCCGGTCCCATTCCTCCCCCTGATTGATGCCCTGCGCGGCACGATACTCGTGCATCTGCGTCTTGTTCATCAAGCCGGCGTGGTTGTCCTTGTGCCCCTGGAACGGCAGGCCATAACCCTTGATCGTATAGGCGATGAAACACACAGGCTGGTCGGTCTGCGCGGTTTCGAACTCGTCGAGGATGAGATCGAGATCGTGACCACCGAGATTGGTCATCAGCTGCGCGAGCTCGGCGTCCGAGCGGTTGGCGATGATCGCCAGGGTATCACCGTGCGAGGCCAGATCCTTCTCGAGCTGGCGCCGCCAGGCCGCGGCGCCCTCGAACACCAGCGCGGAATAGAGCTGGTTGGGGCAATCGTCGATCCAGCGCTGCAGCTGGTCGCCGCCGGGCTCGGCGAACGCGGCTTCGAGCAGCCGGCCATACTTCAGCAGCACCACCTTCCAGCCGAGATTGCGGAACAGGCCGGCGACCTTCATGAACAGCTGGTCGGAGACGACGCTGTCGAGGCTCTGACGGTTGTAGTCGACCACCCACCACAGGTTCTCGACCTTGTGCTTCCAGTACTCGAGCAGCGCCTCGTGAATGTTGCCCTCGTCGATCTCGGCGTCCCCCATCAGCGAGACCATGCGGCCCTTGCCCCACGACTTCGACCAGCCCTTGGCGTGGACATAGTCCTGCACGAGGCTGGCGAAGCCGGTCTGGGCGACACCGAGGCCGACCGAGCCCGTCGAGAAGTCGACGTCGTCCTTGTCCTTGGTGCGCGAGGGGTAGGACTGCGCGCCGCCGAGCCCGCGGAAGTTCTCGAGCTTGTCGAGGCTCTGGTTGCCGAGCAGGTACTGGATGGCGTGGAACACCGGGCTCGCATGCGGCTTCACCGCGACGCGATCCTCGGGGCGCAGCACATGGAAGTAGAGCGCCGTCATCAGCGTGCAGAGCGAAGCGGACGAGGCCTGATGGCCTCCGACCTTGAGGCCGTCCCCGCGGTCGATCTCGTGGTTGGCGTGATGGATCATGTAGGTCGACAGCCAGCGCACCTTGCGCTCCAGCTCCCGCAACATCTCCAGGGTCTCCTGCCGCGCCATCGAAGGGGTCGCGCCGTCCATCATGCTTCTCCTTGGATTTCGGCCCGCATTTCGTCCGCCAGTGCGAAATCGACGAGTGCGCGGGCATGAATCAGTGTCGTATCGAATACGGGCAATGCTGAATTGTCCGCGCACAGCAGCATGCCGACCTCGGTGCAGCCGAGAATCACGCTGTCTGCGCCCCGTCCCGCGGCGTCGTGGGTCAGCGCCTCGAACTGCGCACGCGAGGCCGGAGCTATCGTGCCACGGCACAGCTCCTCATAGATGACCCGATGCACCGCCTCTCGCTGCCGGTCGTCGGGCACCGTCACACCGAGGCCGCGGGCGGCGAGCAGGCCCTTGTAGAACTCCTGCTCCATGGTGAAGCGTGTCGCCAGCAGATAGGGCTGCCGCTTCCCCGCATCGATAAGCGCATCCGCCGTCGCGTCTGCGATGTGCAGGAAAGGGATGTCTATCGCGGCGACAACGGCATCCGCCACCTTGTGCATGGTGTTGGTGGCGAGCCCGATGCAATCAGCGCCGGCACGCTGAAGCGCCATCGCGGCATCCGCCAGGACTCGCCCCGCCTCATCCCAGCGGCCGGCCGACTGCAGCTGGGCGATCGGCGCGAAATCGACGGAGTAGATGATCACCTGGACCGAATGCAATCCGCCGAGGCGGCGGCGCACCTCCCCGTTCATGGCATCGTAGTAGAGGCGTGTGCTCTCAGCGCTCATGCCGCCGACCAGGCCGATAGTCCGCACGATCAGTGGCTCCCGCCCGGATTGCTCTTCAGCTCGACCTCGAGCCCCGCAGCCCGCAGCTTGGAGATCGTCATGTCGAGATGGGCGCGGTCGCGCGTCTCGATCACCACGTAGAGGATGGCACCCTTCGCCGGTAGGTCCGTGAACACGCGCTGGTGCGACACCTCGACGATGTTGGCCTGCGCCTCGCCGATCACGGTCGCGACCTTTGCGAGTTGGCCAGGCTTGTCGGTGAGGTCGATCGCGACTTCCGACAGGCGGCCCTCGCGGGCGAGTTCACGCGTCAGCACGCTCGCGAGCAGCCGGTTGTCGATGTTCCCGCCACACAGAACGAGGCCGACGTTGCGGCCCTTGAACCGGTCGCAGCCGGCGACGAGGGCTGCGAGCCCGGCGGCACCCGCCCCCTCGACCACCGTTTTCTCGATCGAGATCAGCAGGCTGACGGCCCGCTCGAGCTGTGGCTCGGATACCAGCATGATGTCGTCGACCACCTCGCGCACGACTTTCGCGGTGAGCCTGCCCGGCGCTTTCACCGCGATGCCCTCCGCCAGCGTATCGCCGCGCATCGGCAGGTCGGTGCCCTTGATCAGGTTGTACATGGAGGGATAGAGTGCCGCCTCGACGCCGATCACCTCGATACCCGGTTTCACCGACTTCGCGGCGACCGCCATGCCTGAAATCAGTCCGCCGCCGCCGATCGGCACGATCAGAGTGTCGAGTGCAGGCACCGCCGCCAGCATCTCGAGCGCGATCGTGCCCTGCCCCGCCATCACCAGCGGGTCGTCGTAGGGATGGATGAAGACGAGCCCATGCTCGCGACCATAGTCGACCGCGAACGCGGCGGCCTCCTCGAGCGTCGGCCCTTTCAGCATCACAGTGGCGCCATGGCCGCGCGTGTTCTCGACCTTCACGGTCGGTGTCGCCTCCGGCATGACGATGGTCGCGGGAATGCCGAGCCTACGGGCGTGATAGGCG
The DNA here is from genome assembly GCA_945889015.1 of Devosia equisanguinis. Taxonomy (GTDB): domain Bacteria; phylum Pseudomonadota; class Alphaproteobacteria; order Rhizobiales; family Hyphomicrobiaceae; genus CAMDBL01. Next base: position 14,082 of record CAMDBL010000001.1, on the reverse strand, counting down.
ACGCCCTGGGCGTGATTGCCAGCCGACATCGCGATGACGCCGCGCCGCCTCTCCTCGGGCGTGAGTGCGGCGAGCCGGTTCAGCGCTCCCCGCTCCTTGAACGAGGCAGTGAACTGCAGGTTCTCGAACTTGAGCCACACCTGGCAGCCGAAGATCTCCGAAAGTGTCCGGCTAGGGTCGAAATCCGTATTGAGCACGTTGCCCGCGAGCACCGCCGCCGCCCGCTCGACATCGGCGAGCGAAAGGATGGATCCGATCGTCTGGCGACTGCTGGACATGGCGGACGTGCTCCGGACCCACGGGGGCAGCATGCAATATAAGCTGTCGACGCCTGCGCGTCCTGCCAAATTGCGCTATCGACGATGGCAATATTGGCATATTATTCAAAAAACATCTCAATTCACGCAAGAAATAGCCATTTCATGACCCTTGATGCGATCGATCTGCGAATCCTCCGCGCGCTCCAGCAGGAGGCCCGGCTTTCCAACGTGGCGCTGGCCGAGCAGGTGGGGCTGTCCCAAAGCCCTTGCCTGCGGCGCGTCCGCATCCTCGAGGAAGCCGGCGTCATCCGCGGCTACACCGCCTTGGTCGATCAGACCAAGGTCGGTTTACCCGTCTCGGTGTTCGTTTCGATCAAGCTCGAGAAACAGCGAGAGGAAGCGCTGAACCGTTTCGAGGAGGCCATGCGCGGCTGCCCCGAGGTTCTGGAGTGCTACCTGATGACGGGACCACGCGACTACCTGTTGCGCGTCGTCTGCCGCGATCTCGCCGACTACGAGCGCTTCGTGAAGGAGACGCTGACCCGCATCGACGGCGTCGCCAGCATCGAGTCGAGCTTCGCCCTTGGACAGGTGAAACATACCAACGCCCTGCCGATCGGCAGCGCGAGCTGACCGGCGTTTCGCCTCGACCTGCGACAATTTGGAATGCTACCGTGGTTCAGTCCTCAACGACAACCCGGAGGCGTCCCGTGAGCGTAGCAGAGGTTCTGGCCCGCAAGGGCGGTGCGATCATCACGATCAAACCGGACGACAGCATCGGGGCGCTCTCTCAATTGCTGCGGGAGAAGCGGATCGGCGCGGCGGTGGTGAGCCACGACGGCGTCACGGTCGACGGGGTGATCTCCGAGCGCGACATCGCCTATGGCCTCGGCACCCACAAGGACGCCCTGCACGGGCTGCCGGTCTCCGCACTGATGACCAAGGCGGTGATCAGCTGCTCGCCGCGCGATACGGTCGGCCACGTCGCTTCGACGATGATGTCGCGCAACATCCGTCACGTCCCCGTCGTCGATGGCGATCGGCTCGTCGGCATGGTCTCGATCCGCGACGTGTTGAACTCGCGGCTGGTCGAGTTGCAGCAGCAGACCGCGCAATTGCGCAGCTTCGTTGCCCAGACCAGCCTCGCCCCACAGGACCGAGAGTAGGCGGCGGGCGACGCAAGCTCACGCAACTGAAGGCAGGCTCGGCTCAGAACGAGCCCCCGCCTGGAAACGCTCGAGCGCGACGACACGACGTTCTCCCGCCGAGCCTGCCGTCGGCTCCATTGGCAGGCGCCTCGCGATCATGGCATGATGAACCGTCACACACCGTTCAGGGGAAGGAAACACATGACCAAGATCCATTTTCTCGCCATGGCAGCCGCCGTCGCCGTCATCGGCCTCAGCGCCGGGGACGCCAGTGCCGCCAGCTGCAGGGCCCGCGTTGCGGGAACCGGCACCGGCCAGGGCCTCGCGGGCCTCGGCACCGAAAGCGCCAGGACCGCGGCGACCATCGATTGGCAGGCGAAGGTGCGTAAATCCTACGGCCACCGCTTCGCCAACGTCGCCAAGGCGACGAGCGTCAAGATGGATTGCGCCGTCGGTGCCATCCTGCAGGCCAAGTGCGTGATGACCGCCCGCCCCTGCCGCTGAGGGCGGCCCCACGGCCCCATGATCACGTGACGGGAGGCCTTTGCGCCTCCCGTTTTGCTTGCGCAGGCGGCCCCGCCATCCGATAAAACCGGCTCGCGGGAACAATCATAAAGGGAGAGCGGCGATGGCCAAGGTTGCTTGGATCGGACTGGGCGTCATGGGCTACCCCATGGCCGGACACATCCTCAAGAAGGGCGGCCACGACCTCGTCGTCTACAACCGTACCGCCGCCAAGGCCGAGCAGTGGGTCAAGGAACACGGTGCCGGCCGCACCGCCGCGACACCGGCCGAGGCCGCCAAGGGCGCCGAGTACGTATTCTGCTGTGTCGGCAACGACGACGACCTGCGCTCGGTGACGACGGGCAAATCAGGCGCGTTCGAGTCCGTCGCCAAGGGCGCCGTCTTCATCGACAACACCACCGCCTCCGCCAACGTCGCCCGCGAGCTGCACGAGGCCGCCAAGGCCAAGGGCTTCGACTTCCTCGACGCCCCCGTCTCCGGCGGCGAGGCCGGCGCCAAGAACGGCGTGCTGACCGTGATGGTCGGCGGCGACAAGGCCGTGTTCGACAGGGCAAAGCCCGTGATCGACCACTACGCCCGAATGGTCACACTGATCGGCGGACCGGGCGCGGGCCAGCTCACCAAGATGGTCAACCAGATCTGCATCGCCGGCGTCGTCCAGGGGCTCGCAGAGGGCATGCACATGGCCGAGAAGGCCGGCCTCGACATCACCGCCGTGATGGAGACGATCTCCAAGGGTGCCGCCGGCTCCTGGCAGATGGACAATCGCTGGAAGACGATGAAAGACGGCAAGTACGACTTCGGCTTTGCCGTCGACTGGATGCGCAAGGATCTCGCCATCTGCATGGACGAGGCCCGCCGCAACGGTGCGAGCCTGCCCGTGGCCGCCCTCGTCGATCAGTTCTATTGCGAGGTCCAGAAGATCGGCGGCAAGCGCTGGGATACGTCCTCGCTGCTGGCCCGCCTCAATCACGCGGACAAGAAGTAGAAGACTGAAATCGGAGATCGGAAATCGCATGTGACGCCTTTCCGATTTCCGATTTCCCCTGCACTGCAATTCAGCATCCACAAGGACCACGCCACTCATGATCCGCGGCCAGGATGAAATCAGCAAGCTGACGGACCGGCGCGAGGCCGTGCAATGGCTCGCCAACCGCAACGCCGTCTGGAAATTTCTCGGCTGCGAGATCGTCGACGCGGAGCCTGGCCGTACGCGACTGCGAATGACCGTGCGTCCCGAGCACGGCAACAGCTTCAATTATTTCCACGGTGGGCTGATCTTCACGCTCGCCGATCTCACCTTCGGCTTCACCTGCAATGCCGCGGGCGTGCGCTCGGTCACCGCCGGCTCGACGATGGATTTCCTCGCTCCCGTCGAGATCGGCGACGTGCTGATCTCCGAGGCCAAGGAAACCTATCGGCAGGGCCGCACCGGCCTCTACGACACCCGTCTGTGGCGCGAGAAGGACGACGTCGTCGTCGCCATCGTGCAGGGCCGCATGCGGATCGTCGGGCGGAAGGACGGCTAAACGGCCACGCCAAATTTTTGTGCGCAGCGTTGTACCTGGCGCCAGCACAAACCGTGAGACAACGCGCTGCACCCGTCTTCTTGATCGTGATCAACCCGTAACGTCGGACGGCGTGCACGCTCTCGTCCCACGCGTGACGTGCACGGTCAGGGAGGCAGCGATGAGCGACCCGTCCTACGGCTTTCCGATCTTCGAGCGGGTCGCGGCCAGGGCTGAGCGCATGGACGAGATGCTCCGCCATGCCCGCCTGCCGCCGGTGGAGCTGATCCGCCGCGACGCAGGTCGTAGCTGGTACGAGGCGCGCACGCGGTGCCTGGAATGCAGCCTCGACCGAGCCTGCCGGGCTTGGCTCGCCGAGCACGCCACCGACGATACGAGCGTCCCCGGCTTCTGCCCGAACGCGCGCGCGTTCACTAATATGCAGTAACCAGACATCCCTGACTCACGGCTGCGGCGGCAGCCACTTCTGCAGGACGATGCGCGGCGCGGTCTCGTAGCCGATGGCGTGGTAGAAGCCTTCGGCGACGGTATTGGTTTCCCGCACCATCAGCATCACCTTGGGCACGCCGCGCGCCGTCAACCACACCTCGCCGGCCCGCACGATGACCGCACCGAGCCCTTGATCGCGGCGTTCAGGATCGACGCCGACATAGTAAAGCCAGCCGCGGTGGCCGTCGTGGCCGACCATGACGGCGGCGGCGATCGCACCCTCGACCTCGCCCACGAGAACGTCCGAGGCGGGCATGCCCAGCGCGAAATCGAAGTCCTTGCCTGGATCGTTATAGGCGACGGTCAACCCACAACGCTGCCACAGCGCGATCACGGCGCCCCGGTCGCCGGCGGACGCCGGGCGCACCCGCATGCCCGTACCCTCCACACCACCCATTGAATTGCTCCGCGAGGCCGACCGTAAACCATGAAGCGTTTCAGGCGTCCCGTCTTTGCCAAAACGGGGCGCCAGCGTCATGTCCCGGCATGGTTTGTGAAACGTTACCTCCGTCGAAACCAGAGTCCACGCCAATGTTGTATGATGCCGTGTCAAATCTGAACGCCATGATGTCCGATTTCGGCACAGTCGTTATCGGCGCAGTCGCATTCTGGCTCGCCTACGTCGTTCTGTCTCTGTCGCGGTCGCGCAAGTCCGCCGCCGCCCGCCGCAATCAGGCCTCTGCCCGCGTCGTCCGCCAGTTCGGCCTGCCTCCTGGCCGCAGCGGCCGCTGAAGCGTTCCCGGCGGCCGGCCTCCCGCAGGCGGCGAGGCTGTCATGCACCGCGACCGCCTCCATTGACACTCCGCCCACATGATGGCACCTGCGATCCAAGCTCGCGAACGGCCGGACACGAGGAGACGCCACATGCAGATGCCATCGAAGATCATCGATATCTCGTCGACGCTCGACAACGAGACCGTGATGGACCACGACATCATGCGTCCCAAGATCGAGTACGTCGACAACAAGGGCACCGCCGAGGACGTCTGCAAGTTCTTCCCTGGCCTGAAGGTCTCCGACTTGCCCGATGGCGAGGCCTGGTCGTGGGAAAAGATCACGCTCGTCACCCACAACGGCACGCATCTCGACGCACCCTACCACTTCCATTCCAAGGACAAGACCGGCAAGCCGATGATGACTATCGACGAGGTGCCACTCGATTGGTGCTTCCGTCCCGGCATCAAGCTGGACTTCCGCAAGCTGCCGGACGGCCACGTCGTCTCCGCCGCCGAGATGGAAGCCGAGATCAAGCGCATCGGCCATGAGCTGAAGCCGCTCGACATCGTGCTCGTCAACACGCGCGCGTCCGAGTGCATCGGCTCGCCCGAGTATCTGACCGCCGGCATCGGCATCGGCCGCGAGGCGACGCTGTGGCTGACCTCGCGCGGCGTGCGCGTATGCGGCATCGACGCCTGGGGCTGGGACGCGCCGTTCCATCACATGGCCAAGGCCTGGGAAAAGACCCACGATCCCAAGATCATCTGGGAGGGGCATTACGCCGGCATCGAGCAGCCCTACTGCCACATGGAGAAGCTGCAGCACCTCGAGAAGCTGCCAGACAAGGGCTTCACGGTCGCCTGCTTCCCCTTCAAGATCAAGAAGGCCTCCGGCGCCTGGACCCGCGCGGTGGCACTGATCGATTGAGCGACCTGAAGATGTCCGGCACTTGCCGGGCATCTCCCCCATCGGAGCCCCACATGACCGAAGCCATGCGCCGCGCCATGAATCCGAACGCCACCGAGATCGCGGCCTTGTCCATTTCGGGCCACGCCGACATCGCGCGCGAGTTGCTCGGCGGCAAGGGCCGGAGCGTGCTCGACGTCGGCTGCGGCGCTGGAACCTTCACCTGGCTGATCGCGCCGATGTTCGAGCGCGTTGCAGGCCTCGACCCAAAGGCCGCCTGCATCGAGGAGGCCAAGGCCGCCGCCAAGGCCAAGGGGATCGACGCCGATTTCCGCGTCGGCGAAGCGGAGAAGATGCCGTTCGCGGACGGCAGCTTCGATGTCGTCGTGTTCTCGAACTCGCTGCACCACATCCCCGGCATGGACGCGGCGATGGCCGAGGCGGCCCGCGTGGTGAAGCCGGGTGGCCTCGTCTATGTCATGGAGCCGGTGCCGGCGGGAACGTTTTTCGAGGCGACGCGCCTCGTCAACGACGAGACCGAGATCCGCGGCGAGGCGTGGCGCTCGCTGCACCGTGTCACTGGCCTGAAACCGGAGATCGAGCGGCTCTACCGGGCCCGCCGCGGCTTCTCCAGCATCCAGGAGTGGCGCGACGGCCAGATCGGCCACGATCCCCATCGCGGCGTGCTGTTCGAGCAGCACAAGGACGAGATCGACCGGCGTTTTCACGCCGCCGCCGAGCATGAAGGCGGCAAGCTGATGTTCACCACGGTCAGCCGCGTCAACGTTTTGAGGCGCTCCGCGTGACGAGAGGCGGTGGCAGGCCAAAGCCCGCTACCGCCGCTCCTGGTGTTACTGAGCGTCAGCGGCTGCCAATCGCCATTTCCGGCCGCCAACTGCTGGCCTGCGCGGCCTCGGCCGTCACCCTGCGCGAGGCTCGGCTGTAGGTAGCCGTACGCGTGCCGCGAGAACGACGCGCCGAGGCGACGCGCGTGCGGCTGCCAGACAGCGAGACGAAGTGCTGCCCGACGTCGACGTGGATGTGCGATGAGTGCGAGTACGTCATCGTGCCGCCGCTGCGATGATTGGCGACGAGCCAGCGGATGACCGCGCCCTTGCGGCCGCCGGCGTTGAAGTCCACTGCGTTGCCGCTCGCATGTTTCGAGACCCGGCCACTGCCTGCGATGCGCGCACCCGGCCGGCAGGTCGAGATGACCTGCATCGTGCCGAACTGGCTCTCGATGCGGTTGAGCAGACTGCGCGCCGCGCCGGTGAGGCACGACCGGGAGGCACTGCTGCCGCCACCATCCCCGCGGCGCGCCTCTGCGCCATCGGCCACGAAGCCTCCCGCCAACATCATCGCCGCGGCGAAATACGCGGTAACAAGCCGCTTCTTCATCGTCATCTCCAGGGTTTGTCCTTGTTGCGCGACAGTCCGGCGGAGCGATGCGAGGCATCGGCGAGCCGGCTGCGGAGTGGCGACGCCGCGCGCCGCTGTCGTCGCAGGCGAGACCTGCGTGGCGAGCGAAGATCCGTCCAGGGATCGATCACTGCTCGCGCTACTTATTAGAAGATGCCTCTATCCCGCTAGAGACCTGAGACAATTTGGCCTACCACCTCAACCCGGCCGTTTCGCCCCGTGCGGGGACTGCATGAGCGGGCCGCGCGGCGGCCGCTGGTATGAGCAAGAGGCCTCGACTATGACTTGAGCGAGGCGGGAACGCGCGAGATCGCGACCGAGAAAACAACGAGGACGGGGATGGAAACCTACGATTACGTGATCGTCGGCGCGGGATCGGCGGGCTCGGTGCTGGCCAACCGGCTGAGCGAGGATCCCAACGTCTCTGTGTGCGTCCTCGAGGCCGGCCCGTCGGACTGGCATCCCTACATCCACCTGCCCGCCGGATTCATCAAGACCACCTACGACCCCCGCGTGAACTGGTGCTACGCCCAAGAGGTCGGCCCCTACACAGGCGGGCGCGCCGTGATGGCGCCGCGCGGCAAGACGCTCGGCGGCTCGTCCTCGATCAACGGCCACATCTACAATCGCGGCCAGCGCCGCGACTTCGACACCTGGGCGCAGATCGGCAATCGCGGCTGGGGGTATGCGGATATCCTGCCCTACTTCAAGCGGATGGAAGACCGCGAGGGCGAGGGTGACGATACGTTCCGCGGCCGGGGCGGCGAGCTCAAGGTCACCGACTACGACTGGCGCCATCCGCTGTGCGAGGCGTTCGTCGAGAGCTGCAAGGCCGAAGGGATGCCCTTCAATCCCGACTACAACGGCGCGACACAGATCGGCGTTTCCTACTCGCAGCGCACCATCGCCAAGGGGCGCCGCTGGAGCGCCGCGCGCGCGTTCCTGCATCCCGCGATGAAGCGGCAGAACCTCCGCGTGATCACGCACGCGCACGTGCTCGGGCTGGTGCTCGAGGGCAAGCGCGCGGTCGGCATCACCTATGCCCGCGACGGCAATCAGGGCGCGCCGACCGAGATCCGTGTGCGGCGCGAGGTGATCCTGTCGGGCGGCGCCTATAACTCGCCGCAGATCCTGCAGCTGTCGGGAATCGGACCTTCCGACGTGCTGAAGTCGCACGGCATCGAGGTGAAACATGCGCTGGCCGGCGTCGGCGAGGGGTTGCAGGACCACTACACTTCCCGCGTCGTCGCCCGCGTCAAGGACGTGACAACGATCAACGAGACCGCGCGCGGCCTGCGTCTCGTCGGCGAGGCGATGAAGTACGCGTTCACGCGCAAGGGCGTGCTGTCGCTGCAGCCCTCGCTGGTGCTGGCGTTCTGGAACTCGGGCGTCACGCCGGAGGGGGAGGATTTGCAGATCATCTTCACGCCGGCGAGCTACAAGGAAGGCCAGCTCGGCCGTCTCGACGACGTGCCTGCCATCACCTGCGCGGCCTGGCAGCACCGGCCTGAAAGCCGCGGACACGTCAGGATCAAGTCGTCCGATCCCTGGCAGGCCCCTGCGATCCAGTCGAACTATCTCGGCGAGGAGATCGATCGGCGCGTGTTCATCGCCTCGATCAAGCTGTCGCGCCGACTGCTATCAGGGAAGGCGCTTTCGCCCTGGGTCGTCAAGGAAGACTATCCTGGAAAAAACGTCCAGAGCGACGACGAGATCCTGGCCGCCGGCGTCAAGAATGCGCAGACCGTGTTCCACCCCGCCTGCACCTGCCGGATGGGGCCGGCGTCGAACGCGCTGAACGTGGTGGATGATCAACTGCGCGTGCACGGCATGCAGGGCCTGCGCGTGGTCGACGCCTCCGTCATGCCCCGGATGATCTCGGCCAACCTCAACGCCTCGACCATGATGATCGCCGAGAAAGCCGCCGACATGATCCGCGGCAAGCAGGCACCCGAGCCGATCGTGCTGGCGGGGTGATGCAACGGCCGCGATGGCGTCTTAGGACGCATTCGAATGAACGGCCCCGGGCCCCCACCCCAGTGTGGGATACCCTCGGGCTCGGACAAAACAATAGGACCTAAACGTCCAGATCCCGCGCGAATGCGGCACGCTCCTGGATGAAGCGGAACCGTGCCTCGGGCTTGGAGCCCATCAGCGCGTTGACCGCTTCCGCGATCGCGCTTTTGTCACCCTCGCCGATCTCCACCTTCAGCAGGCGGCGATTGGCACGGTTCATCGTCGTCTCCTTGAGTTCGGAGGCGTTCATCTCGCCGAGACCCTTGAAGCGCTGGATCTCGACCTTCTGATTGGTCTTGAAGTCGCTCGCGATCAACTGGTCACGGTGCTTCTCGTCGAGCGCGTAGGCATGGCGCGTGCCCTGCTTCAGCTTGAACAGTGGCGGCACGGCGAGGAACAGATGGCCCTGCTCGATCAGCTCGGGCATCTCCTGGTAGAAGAACGTGATCAGCAAAGAGGCGATATGGGCGCCGTCGATGTCGGCGTCGGTCATCACGATCACGCGCTCGTAGCGCAGGTCGTCGTCGCGATACTTGCCGCCCGTTCCGACGCCCAGCGCCTGGATCAGGTCGGCGAGCTGCTGGTTCTGGGCGAGCTTGGCCGAGGTGGCGTTGGCGACGTTCAAGATCTTGCCGCGCAACGGCAGGATGGCCTGCGTCTCGCGATCGCGGGCACTCTTGGCGCTGCCACCGGCCGAGTCGCCCTCGACGATGAAGATCTCGGTGCCGGCTGCGGTCTGGATCGAGCAATCCGCGAGCTTGCCGGGAAGCCTGAGCTTGCGCGTCGCCGACTGGCGGCCGATCTCCTTCTCGCGCCGACGCTTCAGCCGCTCCTCGGCCTGTTCGATGGTCCACTCGAGCAGCTTCGTCGCCTGCTGGGGGCTGTCGGCGAGCCAGTGGTCGAACGCATCGCGCACGGTGTTCTCGACGATGCGCGTCGCCTCTTGCGTGGCGAGCTTGTCCTTGGTCTGGCCCTGGAACTCCGGCTCGCGGATGAACACCGACAGCATGCAGCCCGCGGTAGTCATCACGTCCTCGGCGACGATCTGGATCGCCTTCTTGTTGCCGGTCAACTCGCCGTAGGCTCTCAGCCCCTTGTAGAGCGCTTGGCGGAAGCCCGCCTCGTGGGTGCCGCCCTCGCCCGTCGGGATGGTGTTGCAGTAGGACTTGTTGAAGCCGTCGTCGCTCGAGATCCAGGCGACGGCCCACTCGACCGAGCCGTGTTTGCCGTCCTTCTGCACGTTGCCGCCGAAGACGGAGTTGGTGACCATGGTCTGGCCGGCGATCTCGGCGCTCAAATAATCCTTGAGGCCGCCGGGGAAGTGGAACACCGCCTCGGCCGGCGTCTCGTCCTTGATCAGGCTCGGATCGCAACTCCAGCGGATCTCGACGCCGCCGAACAAGTAGGCCTTGGAGCGCGCCATCGTCAGCAGGCGGGCGGGCTTGAAGCCGGCGCCCTTGCCGAAGATCAGCTCGTCCGGCTTGAAGCGGATCCTGGTGCCGCGCCGGTTCATGATCGAGCCGAGCTTTTCGAGCTTGGTCTGCGGTGCCCCCCGCGAGAACACCATCCGGTAGAGTTGCTGGCCCCGCGCGACCTCGACCTCGCAAGTCTCCGACAGCGCATTGACGACCGAGACGCCGACGCCGTGCAGTCCGCCGGAAGTCTGGTAGGCCTTGCCGTCGAACTTTCCGCCGGAATGAAGCGTGCACATGATCACTTCGAGCGCGGACTGCTTGGGAAATTTCGGGTGCGGATCGATCGGGATGCCGCGGCCGTTGTCGGCGACGGACAGGAAGCCGTCGGCATCGAGACGCACCTCGATCCAGGTTGCGTGGCCGGCGACGGCCTCGTCCATCGAGTTGTCGATCACTTCGGCGAACAGGTGGTGCAGCGCCTTCTCGTCGGTGCCGCCGATATACATGCCGGGTCGCCGCCGGACCGGCTCCAGGCCTTCCAGCACCTCGATGTCGGCGGCGGTATAGCTATCGGACGCATCGGTCGTCTTGCGGGTGGCAGCGCGCAGCGGCTTTTCGTTCAACTCGACCTCGAGCTTGGCATGGAGATCACGGGCGGAGAGATCACGGGAGGATTGGGCCATGCGTTTGCGTCCGCTTCCGGTCGACAGACAATCGGCCGCCGAGAACGCATGACGCAGCGGCCACGAATCCCGCGAGGGATCCAGACGGGCCGGACAAGTGGCATGGCGGGCGCCCGATTGGCAAGACGTTGCAGCCGCAACGGCGCGAGCCGCGACCCTTCGGCTGTGCACGCGCGGCCCAAAAGTCACAATTCGGATGGCTTTCCAAAGCGCTAGCCCACTGCCCCGGCGCGACGGTCACGTCTTGGCTGGTTCCACGCTCCCGCCGCAGCCCCCGTCCACCCATCACAGACCGCCTACGAGCGGCTTGGACGGTCTGCCTCGGGCCTGCTCGATCTCTCCTGGCCATGCTATTGTGAACATCGTACCCATGACTGGCCGATGCCCCAGGCTTGCTGAACCCAGAGCTTCCTGAACGAAGGGCTCACTGTCGATTTCCTCGGCAAGGCAGCGGACCACAAAGCGGGAGGATCGCGATGACGGGCTCGACCGGCGCAGGCCGCGGGAAGAATATCGTGGTGTTCTCCGACGGCACGGGCCAGGAAGGTGGCGTCGACGCCAACACCAACGTCTACAAGCTGTTCCAGATGATCGAGCGGCGCTCCGAGCATCAGGTTTCGTTCTACGACCGTGGCCTCGGCACCACCGGCACCCGCAAATTCCTCGGCAAGACCTGCGGCTACGGGATCTCCTACAACATCCTGGAGTGCTACCGGTTCATCTACGACACCTACAACGACGGTGACCGGATTTTCCTGTTCGGGTTCTCGCGCGGCGCCACCACGATGCGCAGCCTCGCCGGCTTCATCGATCTCTTCGGCATGCTTCCGCAATCGCGTCCCGAGCTGATCGAGAAGGCCTACGAGATCTACGAGATCGAAAGCCGCCAGGAACGCCTCCGCAAGGCCGACGCGTTCCTGCAGGCCAACTGCTCGCTGTGGTGCGATATCCACTTCATCGGCGTCTGGGATACGGTCGCAGCACTCGGCGTGCCGTTCACGACGCTCAGCCTGCTGCTCGACAAGATGCCGATGTTCAAGCACCAGTTTCACGACCTCACACTCAGCCGCCGTGTGCGCCACGCGCGCCACGCGCTCGCCATCGACGACGAGCGCAAGTCGTTCCTGCCGACCCTTTGGAGCTCCGAAATCCAACCGCACCAGACGCTGAAGCAGGTCTGGTTCGCGGGCATGCACACCGACGTCGGCGGTGGTTACGTAGAGCAAAACCTCTCCGACATCCCGTTCGAGTGGATGGCGCGAGAGGCGATCCGCGAGGGCCTGCGCATCAGCGCGCGTCACGAGGTGGAATCGCGGCCTTCCGAGCGCGGTGTGATGCACGATTCGCGCAAAGACAGCCGTTTAACCCGCCTGTTCAGCAAGAAGGCACGAAGCTGGGACCGCGCCGACGCGCCGGTCGTACACGAGAGCGTCAGACAACGCTCCAGGCACGCAGCGCTCGGCTATACACCCTGGATCCTCGATCAGAAGCGCTTCCCCGGCGGCCCGCCGATCGAAGAGCCCGAGCACAACAACGCGCAGTGCGTCACCGAGGCGCTCGAGAAGCTGCTCGGCTTCATGCAGACGATCGCGCCGGGCAACATCATCACCGACATGCCTGCCCGGATCGAGGCATTGCGGCGGATCCGCACCGAGGTCGATTTCGAGCTGCGATGCGCCCATGCGCTCTGCCCGCGCGGCGAGCCCGAGGGCAAGCTCGAAGCGCTCGACTACCAGGCCAGAGCCGCCAAGCGGCGCGACAGAGGCGCTGCCCGCGGCCGGCTCCACGAGATGTCACACGGCCTCGTTGTGAGCATCGATGCGCTGGTCAACGCGCTTGGCGCCCACGAGATCGCCTGGCCCAAGGTGACGGCGATCGAAGCGGACATTCAGGCCCGCGCCATGGCGATGTACGGGGAGTATATCGATCTGCTTATGAACGAGGGAATCGGCCGGACCGAGACCGAGATCAAGGTGAGTGGCCAGCTGCGCGGCTATACCATCGCCTGGAGTGCGCCCGAGCGAGCCCCTCCGAATCCATGACGGGCAATCGGCCCTAAGGCGCGGGACGGCAGACCCGGGCATCAGCATTCATCGACGAGGCGTTGCGCGGCGGACCTTGCCTCTCACCTCAATCCTTCCTATACCCTCCCGCAGCGCTCCCTTCGTCTATCGGTTAGGACGTCAGATTTTCATTCTGAAAAGAGGGGTTCGACTCCCCTAGGGAGCGCCAAGACTTATCAAGAGCTTAGCTCTGTTCTCGCGTTCCATTCTGACTGCGCGCAGGACCTTCCATTCTGACTTTTGTCTCTGGTTCGTTCGCCTCTACCCAATTGCGGCGCTGGCGGGCTGCGCTCAGGCGCTGCCGATCCGTGCGCTTGACGTAGAGCCGGGCCGCCTGCGGGGTCCTGTGTCCGGACAGGGTCATGACGCCTTGCTCCGTCAGTTCTGCGTCGCCCAACTCGGTCATGCCGCCGTGACGGCATGCGTCGAGGGTTACGTGGGAGCCTAGCCCGGCAGCAGCGCGGGCTTCACGCACCCGGCGCTGCGCAAATGCCATCGAGTAGGGGCGTGCAGGGCCGCGATCACCACCGGTCAGCACGATCGGCAGGCCTAGCCTCGGCAGGCCCGACAAATACGCCTCGAGCTCGGCATAGAGAGGACCCTCGTCATCTTCGAGCGGCATCCACACGACCACGCCAGTCTTGTGGTGCAGCACCCTGACATGGATGGGGCGATCAGCCGATCGGTAGTCTGCCCACGTGATGCTACCGCCGAGAACGTTCTCTGGCCGCTGTAGCCACTCGAAGCAGATGAGCGCCGCCGCGCCGAGGTGGGGCTCCCCCAGCTCGCGTAGCGCTACGGCCAAAGCGTAGGCCTCGGCGCGCGTGGCAGCCGGCTTTGTCCTCTTCGTTGTCACCCTGAGTACCCCGCGCCAGGTATAGCGCGACAATCTGGATGAGAACGGCGCGTCAA